>FR895592.1 GCA_000434435.1 Firmicutes bacterium CAG:475 | reverse complement strand
CCGATTAAAGTGGCACGCGAGCTGGGTTCAGAACGTCGTGAGACAGTTCGGTCCCTATCCATCGTGGGCGTAGGATATTTGCGAGGCTCTGCTCCTAGTACGAGAGGACCGGAGTGGACGTACCTATGGTGCATCTGTTGTCACGCCAGTGGCATAGCAGGGTAGCGATGTACGGATTGGATAAACGCTGAAAGCATCTAAGCGTGAAACCAGCCTCAAGATAAGATATCCCTTTGTTTATCAAGTAAGACCCCTTGTAGACCACAAGGTTGATAGGTCGGGTGTGTAAGTGCAGTAATGCATTAAGCTGACCGATACTAATAGGTCGAGGGCTTCAATCAAAAAAATACAAGATTTGCCTAATCCTAATTTAATCAGCAAATACTCTCAATGTTATGCAGTTGTGAATGTACGAAACGCGAAAGCGCAACGACCTTCAAACCATTACCGGTGTCAATAACGCTGAGGTCCCACCTGTTCTCATACCGAACACAGAAGTTAAGCTCAGTTGTGCAGAAAGTACTTGGCTGGACACGGCCTGGGAGGATATGTAGATGCCGGTTTCCAAAAGAAAAGACATACACAAAAGTGTGTGTCTTTTCTTTTATATATCGCAACCTTATATCTTGATGTGCACAAGTGTCCGGCCAATAAAGATTACAAAAGACTGCAATAATGAAAGCACAACGGATAATCGGGATTGTATCGTATAGCGGTTGTGCGTCCAAGTTTATGCATTAATAAGTCGATTAAATGTAGTCTTTTGTAAAGAGGAGCAATCGACGGTAGGCGCAGACATAAAAACATCTCGGGTATATGTATCACAAGTATTGTGATTTTTGTGAAATGCAATATACATATGGATAGAAAACACGGTATTTTTATGGCAAGCAAAAGTGGCGAATTGTGACGAGGACACGGTTCGGGAGGATATGTAGATGCCGGTTTCCAAAAGAAAACACACTCGAATGAGTGTGTTTTCTTTTTCTATATAAGTTTATTTTTGTTCTGTAAAGTGGTTGGTAGATATAATTTGATTGAAAAATAAATAAAATACGAGGCATGTATTGAACTTTTCACATTTCTTGTTATACTACCGCAGGTTTGTTGATAAGAATCGAAACGAGTGCAAAAATGCCGCAAGAAATATTCAATCAGATGCATAGGGAATTTTGCAATGAAATAGGGTTTGAAAGAGCATCCGATATATCTGTTAAAAACAATAAAACCGCTGATTTTTGGTTTTAACGCCATTTTTTTGACCTCTGTTTTTTGTCTGAAAAGCGTAAGGCATTTGCCTTGCGCTTTTCGCTTATAAAATGGTAAGCAAATGTATATCGAATTTTGTTTTGTGTGGTATAATCATTGTTAACAATCGAAAAGGAAGCGGAAAACGATTGGAAAAAATTGTGAGAAACGGTTTGAATATGGAAATCAGAAAAGCAAGGAAAGATGACTTAAACAGAATTGAAAAATTGCTTGTGCAAGTGAACAATTTGCACGTTGAGTTGCGCCCGGATATTTTTGTGGCAAATGCCGTCAAGTACGACGAAGAAAAATTCGATGCGCTTATTTCAAGTGACAAAACGTCGGTATTCGTGGCGGTTGACGACGAGGGGAAAGTTATCGGTCACTTATTTTGCAGTATTCGCGACTACAAGCAAGTTGCGGTGTACAAGGATTTCAAAACGTTGTTTATCGACGATTTATTTGTTGACGAAACTACGCGCGGACAAGGCGTAGGCAAGGCTTTGTATGAATTTGCCATCGGTTACGCTCGCGAAAAGGGGTGCTATGACGTTACGCTCAACGTGTGGGAAGGCAATAAATCCGCGCGTGCGTTCTACGAAAAAATGGGAATGTTCCCGAAAGAAACTCAAATGGAATATATTCTTTGAAAAAACAAACGGAATACAAATTCTATAATGTCAAAAAAAAACAGGCGCGTTAAAAACGCCTATTTTTATTGTTTCGATTGCTTTTGCAAATACGTTGTCTTATAATCCATATGCGCCGCTATGAAACGGCAAATCGGATAAATTTTTATGTCGAACAAAAGAACAAAAATCGAGAACGAAGCGGAATTCTTCGGTACGGAAAGTGTCTGGAAAATTTTGCTGAAAATATCCCCGCCGGTCATGTTGTCGCAACTGGTGTTGTCGTTGTACAACATCGTTGACAGCCTTTTTGTCGGGCAATATTCGGGACACGGTTTGACTGCTCTTTCCGTCATATATCCTCTTCAACTCATAATAACGGCACTTGCGGTAGGTACGGGCGTTGGCGTCAACACGTACATGGCAAGGCTTTACGCACGCGGTGAAATCCAAAAAGCGAAAGCAACGGCAGGCACGGGCATGGTGCTTGCGGTGTTGATGTGGGCGGTGTTTGCCGGCATAAGCGCACTTATAATGAAACCCTACATCAGAGCAATGGCAAATGCTCCCGAGGCAATCGAATATGCCTATCAATACGGCATGGTGGTGTGTATCGGCTCTCTCGCCACGTTTTTGGAGGGTGTTTGGTCGAAAGCGCATCAATCGCACGGAAATATGGTTGTGCCTATGATTGCACAACTTGCCGGTGCCGGCACAAATATATTGCTTGATTGGATATTTATCTTCGGCATGGGCGCATTAAAACCTATGGGCGTTCTCGGCGCAGCAATCGCAACGGTTACCGGACAGTTTGTGTCCGCAATTATCGTCGGCGCAAAAGGTATTCAGAAGCCCGCAAAACCAAAACAAGCTTCGGAGCTTACAAAAAATATATATTCGCTCGCACTGCCGTCGATCGTGATGCAAATGATGTACGTGATATATATACTCGTGCTCAATGCCGTGCTCACAAAATTCAGCGACGCAGCGGTTACGGTGCTGGGGCTTTACTACAAACTTCAAACCTTCTTCTTCATCCCGATGTTCGGTTTGCAAACATGTATCGTTCCCGTGATAAGCTACAACTTTGCGCGGCACAATTTCATGCGTGCGAAAAAGGTTATGAACGACGCTATGCTCATCACGGCGGTCGGCATGATTTTGGGCATAATATGTTTCGAGGCGTTCCCCAAGACGTTTATCGGTTTGTTCTCAAAGGACGAGCAAGTGCTTGCGATAGGACAGACGGCGTTCAGAATTATCGGCACGAGCTTTATTCCCGTTGTGTTCTCGCTGATGATACCCATGTTTTTCCAAGCGATAGGTAGGTCCGTGCCCAGCATCGCACTGTCGTTGATAAGACAGGTGCTGGGGCTAATGCCGCTGTTTTACGCTTTCTCTTTTATAGGTCTGGACTATACGTGGATTGCATTCCCGGTGTCCGAAACGATGACGACGATAGTCGGCCTAATTTTGTACGTAGACCAACTCAAAAAGTGGAAGTGTCAAGAGCGGCTTGAAAAAGGAACGAGCGAGTACATCAACGAAAGATTGCAAGCGTCCGCGCAAAATCAAAGCGAAGAGCGACAAATCGTCACTGTGCCCGAAAACGAATAAAATGTACAATAATTCATACAAATGTATTGTTATATAATTATTGTTTGACATTTTAATCCTTTTTTAATATAATATAAGCACAATTCAATCCTATGGAGGACAATAACTATGAGCAAAAAAGTTATGGCTGTCGTAGCAGTCGTCGCACTTGTTGCAATCCTCGGCATCTGCCTCGTTGCATGCAACGCAGAAAGCATCCAAAAGAAACTTGAAAAAGCCGGTTACACCTGCACTTCTTACGAAGCAGGCAAAGACGATGACGGCGCAAGCATCGAATGGAAAGTCGTTGCAAAGAAAAACGGTCTCAACGCAGATTACGTTACAGTCACCAAATTTGCTGAAACAGACGATGCAAAAGAATATGAATCAAGCGTTCCCACCGCTTCTGTCGGCGGAATCAAACTCGTTGTGAAGAGAATCGGCAAAGTTTGCTACTACGGCACCGAGCAAGGCGTTAAAGACGCTCAATAATCGAGTTATCAATCAAATAAAAAAAGCACTCGACGAGTGCTTTTTTTATTTTCTGTTACATTGTGTATATTACGATATGATTTTTTGATTTGAAAGCGGATTGTGAAAGCGTCGATTTGCGGGAGTGAAATTAAGGTGCGCGACTAGCAATAACGAGGAGGAGGTTTGGACAACAGTAATAATGGTATAAATGGTTTGACTATTACTGTTGCGTATGATATTATACAAACCTACAATACATGCGGATGCTTTGCCGCATTTTTGCAAAAAACATCATTATTTCATGGGAACTATGGATTATTCAAAATCAATAAAACGACTCAGAGAAGACAAAAATCTTACCGTGGAAGAACTTGCAAAGCGTTTGTCAATCCCCTCTTGCGAGATTGAAAGGGCGGAGAGCGGCGACGACAATCTCGACGAGAAAACGCTTGAAGAAATTGCAAGATACTTTGGCGTGCAGTATGATTCGCTTGTGAACGGAACGGTAAAGTCCGGGAAAAAGGACACGATTTTCGATCCGACTGAGTGGTATAAACTCGACAATGCCGCCAAGGTTTACCCATCCTCGTCCTCAAACGAATACAGCACGCTGTTCCGTTTTGCGGCGGTGATGAAAGAGAGAGTTGACGGCAAGATTTTGCAACAAGCACTCGACGATCTCGTGCCGCGTTTTCCGACGCTTATGGTGACGATAAAGCGAGGTGCGTTCTGGTATTATTTTGAAAGATTGCCGTTCAAGCCGCAGGTGGAAAAGGAAACGCTTTATTCTTTCCAACCAATACCTCTTGACGGAAAACGCTATCTTTTCAGGGTGGTTTACAGCGATTATCGTATCGGCTGTGAGTTTTTCCACAGCATCACCGACGGGACGGGCGGCTCGACTTTTCTTATGAGTTTGCTCGCAAGATACTATGAAATCAAGACCGGCAAGGCGATTTCCGATTTCAAGAGTGCGAAAAACTACCGCGATTTGCCAACCGCAACCGAGATCGAGGACAGTTTTCAGGTTTATGCCGAAAAGCACGACTACGCAAATAGGAACATCAACTTTACATATATCCCGAAACTGCCCAAGGCGCGCAACGGCGTTATGACGCATGTCATAACCTCGGCATCCAAGCTCAATCAAAAGGCAAAAGAGTATGGCGCAACCATCACCGAATACGTGTTGGCAATCATTTTCGGAATTATGTTCGAGATGCGCAAGCGCGAGGGCAGCAAAAAGGACATCAACGCAAGAGTGCCCGTCAATCTTCGCAAATTTTTCCCGTCGGACACAATTCGCAACTTCTCGTTTTTCCTTGACGTAACCCTCAAAAACGAGGTCGAGGGCGGCACGCAAGCCTATGTCAACGCCGTCAAAGAGTGCTTTAAGGCGCAACTCAACGAGAAATATTTGCAAGAGAATATCAACGCCAATATGCGCGAGGAACGCAACAAGTTTATATCGTTTGTGCCGCTTGCCCTCAAGGACATAGGGCTTAAAATCACAAAGTATCTTCTTGACAACAAGGCCGTTTCTATGGATTTTTCAAACTACGGAAGGCTCAACCCGCCGCAAGAGTTGTTCGAGATAGCGGATAGAGTGGAGTTTTGCCTGAAAGAGCCAAAAGGCAACGGCTACAAACTTGCCGGCGTAACGTTCGGCGATGAGTGCGTGTTGACGTTTTCGAGAACTTTCAAATCCGCTCAACTTGAAAGAGATTTCGTGCGCGCTTTGACAAATGAAGGACTTGACGTCTATATCGAAACAAACGGAGAAAAATAATGAAATATTGTAGGCTTTGCAAAACGTATCACCCCGAGTACGACGACAATTGCCCGTTGTGCGGTGCGGGACTTACGGAGGCACAGAATAAGCCCGACGACGGGTTTGATTTTGCCCCGTACAACTCCAACGAAAAGAAAACAGATGCAAAAAAAGTTGCCAGAGATGTTTTTATTGCAATATCCGTACTTACGCTTGCGGGTTTGCTGATTGCATCGGTGCTTTCGGGATTGTATGCCATTATTTATATAGGGCTTGCATCGGTGGGATTTTTCTGGCTTGTGATAGGACAATTTGCGTTTTTCCCAACGGATTTGCGCTCGATATATTTCCGCTCGACATTTTGGCTATGCGTGCTTGCGGTGCTGGTATGCTTGCATTTCGGCAAGTTTTATATCGCGCTTTCCTATGTGATTCCCTGCGCGGCGTTTGCGCTCTCCGTTGTGACGACGCTTACGATTTTTATCAGCAAAAAATGGTATAGATTTGCCTATTACTATTTCTTGCTCGCAATCTTTATGATTGCACTTTTTCCGCTCAACTATTGCTTGTCGCTCTATTTCGACGGATACAACTGGATCGCATCGGTGGCAACGTTGGGAGTAGGGCTTGCGCAAGTTGCGTTCTCTTTGATTTTTGGCAGGGCAGTGCTCGGCACGGAAATCAAAAAGCGTTTCTTCGTTTAAATAGGTTAGACAAAAGTTGCGATTTTATCGATTTTACAACAAAAAACAACGGATTTCACAATTCGGAATCCGTTGTTTTTTATACTTACCGCAATTGTGCGACAGATTAGAGTATTACCGGTTGGATTTGCTCGTGGTTTAATGCTTTTTCTATCGTTGGCAAAATGAGAGAGACGTCCGCAATCAAAGAGTGCGGTTTGTTGTCCGGCGCGTCTTGACCGAAAGGTACGAGATATAAGTTTTTGGTGTTGAGTGCAATCCCGACGTTTTTGGCGTTTGCGCCCAGTGCGTCGTTTGACGAGATAGACAGCACGACGGGCTTGTTTGTGCGCAGGGTTGCTTTTACTGCCATTGTAGTCGGCGTATCGGTGATGCCGTTGACGATTTTCGCAAGCGTATTGCCCGTGCAGGGAGCAACGAGCATAAGCTCTATGCCGGATTTCGTGATGGTTTCGGCTTCGACTATCGTTTTAATGGGCGTTTTCCCTGTTTTTTCGACAATGTATTTTTCAAAGTCCGCTTGCTTAAAAAAGCGAGTATCGAGCGTGGACACGTTGTAGCTGAACACGGGGACAATCTCATAGCCGGCGTCCACAAGCGCGTCGACGGCAGTGAGAAGATTTGAAAACGTGCAGAACGAGCCTGTCACGCAAAGTCCTATTTTCTTCATTTTTTCACCTCCATGATGTAGTCGAACATTGCCTTTGCTGCACTGACGGGACAGGTTTTTGCAGGCAAGGCAGGGTATATGTCGGCGTCTATCCCCAGATATTTTGCATAGTCAAGGTTTATTGCCGATTTGGAGGCAAGGTCGATATATACGCAATCGTCTTTCATGCTCATCAGTTCTTTGTCGCTCACGACGGGTGAGGGTATCGTGTTTATCACGATGTCGTATTTTTCAAAATCAAAGTCGCGCATAGGCAAAACGTGCTTTGCAAACGCATGTGCGGGACGCACGGACGATGTGGATACGACGTCGAAAGCAACATCCAACTTGCCCAAAATCTTTGCCATAGCCGCTCCCGTGCGCCCGAATCCCATAATCAAAACGTAGCAGTCCGCAATGGATTTTTTTGAGTGTTCGATTATAATTTCAAGCGCGCCTTCCGCCGTCAGCCGCGAGTTTATCGCTTGAAAACGCTCGCTGTCGTTGTACGTGCAAAGGGTTATATCTCTGCTGTTTGCAAGCGCGCTCGCCTCGTCGCTCACCCTGCCGCAAAACACTTGCGCACCGTCCTCCACTTTTGAAAGCGTCCTTGCCTCGACAAGCACGTTTGGAGCAAACACGTGAGCGGGCATGCGAAAGCACACTCCTTTGAGCATTGATTTGAGATAAAACATTCTCTCGTCGGTTTCGTGTACGATGGCGTAATTTTTGTTCATACGGTATGTTATGCAGCCTTTTGAAAATGAGTTAATGCACGCAAAGCAAGAAAAGGCACATAGAATAAATCGAGGTGAGTATGGAAAGATATTTTTTCGGAAACAACAGCGGTTACGGCTTTTTCAATCTGTATGAAAAGGAGCTGAAATCAAAAGACAAAGTCGTGCTTTTGAAGGGCGGCAGCGGCACGGGTAAGTCTTCCATGATGAAGAAAATTGCAAAGAAAGCAAAATCTTTGGGATTGGATTACGAGTTGTGGTTTTGTTCGGGAGACCCTCAAAGTCTTGACGGAGTTTTTGTCAAAGACAAAAACGTTGCGGTTGTGGACGCAACTTCTCCGCATGCAATCGGCGTGGATATTCCCGTTGTCAAGGATGTGATTTTCGATCTTGCGTCGAGCCTTGACGCAAGCAAACTTCAAGGGGTGAGAGAAGAGGTTGAAAACAGGATGATATGCAAAAAACAACACTTTATGCGCGTATATCAATATTTAAAGTCTGCTTTGCGTCATTTGTACAATCAATTCGAGATTGAAAAACAAGGCGTTGACGAGGACAAAATAAGGGCGTACGCGTCCTCTGTGGCGCGTGATTTAAAGCCTGTGGGAAACAAGGTGAGAGAGCTGTTTTCGCGCGCTATATGCCCAAGCGGAGAGAGCGAGTATTTCGACCATTTGCGAGAAAAGAGAGTTACTCTCGTCAAAGGATGCGCCTATGCGAAGAAAGTGTTTTTCGACGAAATGAGCAAGTTGAGAAAGGGCGTTACGCTGCTGCTTTCGCCCCTCGATCCCACAACGTGCGAAGGTGTGATTTGCGGCACCGACGCGTACGTGGAAAATCCGGGACATTTTGCAAGCGACACCGTTATGGACCTAGGCGTGTTCGGCGAAAGATACGACAAAGACGACGCAACGGAAGAAGGGAATAACGTGGTGTTGCAAACGGCGTTTGCAGTTGAAAGACTGAACAAGGCACGGCAAGCGCATATGTCGATAGAGGATATTTTCGTGCCTGCGATGGACTTTGAAAACAACGATAGAATTTTGAAGGAAATCGAAAAACTCATATTCGGTTGATATTCGACTGAAAATACTAAACGAACCGCAATTGTGCGTTGCGGCAAAGTCATCATTACTTGACTTTTGCGCTTTGTTTTGATATAAGTTAAGTATGGACGAAAAAAGAGCGAAAATGGAAAAAAACAACAAGAGCGACGCGCCTTTCTCAAAGGCGTATTGTCGTTTTTTTTTGGGATTGTGCAGGTTTGTCAGACCGTTTTTGCACGGCGTTTGCAAAAAGAGCAAATCTTTCAAACTTCAAAAGAAAAACGGTGCGATGCTTATCGTGTGCAATCATTTGTCCGCATACGATTTTATTCACTTTTCTTCGGCAATGTACGGCGCGCCTTTGAACTTCGTCGTTGCGGAAAACATGATGTACTCGATGCCGATTTTCGCAAAACTTCTCGGCTCGTATCACGCAATCACCAAAAAACAGTATTTTGCGGATTTGGCGTGCATAAAGAATATCAAAAAGTATCTCGACCAAGGTATAAGCGTTCTTATTTGTCCCGAAGGCAAGGTGTCTGCAAACGGCGTTACGGGTGCGATTGCGCCCTCGATTGCAAGGCTCGTGCAGTGGCTGGGCTATCCCGTCGGCGTGATTAAAATGCAAGGGGCAAGCCTCGCCCGTCCGAAGTGGGCGTACAATCTCCGTTTCGTAAGAAGAGGAAGAGTCGTAACCAATTGCGATATGCTTTTCACAAAAGAAGAAGCCAAAAGCCTTTCGAAAGAGGAAATATATCAAAAAATCTGCGACGCGCTCTATCAAAACGAGCATAAGTGGCAGGTTGAAAACGGCATTATTTTCAAAGGTAGTCGCTATGCGGAAGGGCTTGACAGACTTTTGTATCGTTGCCCCAAGTGCGGCAGTGAGTTTGAAATGAGTTCGAGCGGCAGTCATTTGAAATGCAACCGTTGCGGAAACGACGTGGTTTACGGCTATGACGGACGACTCGTTCCGCAAGGGGACGGAGTGTGCCCGGAGCGCATAGATTTGTGGTATGACGAACAGCGCGCACTTGTTGCAAAAGAAGTGCAAAACGGTGATTTTAAGCTATCTAACACGGTCAATTTGTTTGTGGAAAACGAGCTTAACAACGGCTATCGTTTTGTGGCGAACGGCGTTTTGACTCTCGACAAGGACAAACTTTGCTTCGATACCGACTGGCAGGAAAGACCTGTCGGAGTGAAGTCCAAATACGGCGTGAATAATATGTCCCTCGATTTCGACACGGCAAACGGAACGGAAAAAGTCGAGGACGAATTCAAGCACGTCGAATTTGTGGTGTCGAGGTGCGATACCGTTGCGAATTTGCCGGGAAGCGCGGTGGATATGTACGACGACAAGCACGTTTATAGGTTTATGTTCGACAAGGTTATGGCGGCAACAAAGTATGCTCTTTGCATCGAAGAAGCCTACAAACTCGGCAAAAAATAAAAAAATTACGAAAAATAACTTGCAAAAAACCGTCTGAACAGACGGTTTTTTCATGCAAGCAAGCCTCATTCGGCATTTGATGTTGACAATTTTGTTTGGATAATGTAGTATTATATTCGTATTCCTATATTATGTGCGCGAGAGTGCGCATACGTGTAAGGTGAAAGTTATGAGAAAGAAAGTCAGTTTATTTTTGATTGCTATCTTGCTTGTCGTGCTTGCGATAAGTATGGTTGCGTGCAACAAGGGCGCGCAAGACGCAGGCAAGTTGCCCGACAGCATCAATCCGTCCGATATAATCGAAACCGGCGGTGACGACGGTCCGATGACGGCGCAGCTCAAATTTTCCTTCCCAAAGGGCGTAACGTCCGTGTTCAAGAGCATGTACGTTGACGAGTTCGATATTTCCGACGTCGAGTATTGCGTGGTTTATCTCAACACGCAAACGAACGCGACTACGGAGGGCATTCACGGCAATCTCACCGAAAATATGCTCCAAACGGACGAGGACAGAGCAAACGTCAAGAGGGCGGGACATCATCAAATAAAAGTCCAAGTGGAAACGGGCAAAGACGACGACGGCAACGCCGTTTACGCAAAAGGCTCGTTTGCATTGCACCTCCAAGACAGACTTGCTCCCGTTGAAAGAGTGACGCTCACTTTCAACATTATGGACGGTGAAAGACGCGCCAACGCCGCATTCGGCACGACTTCTCAAAACGGACAAACGGTCAGCGTCAGCGTTGACAGCGGCGTTTCGATCGCATCTTGGGACGAATTTATCTCCACTTTCAGAATGACGATAGAGGACGAGGGCGAGGGTAAGCCCGCAAGAGCGCTTGAAAGCGTAAGCGTAAAAGGCGCAACGTACAGCGCAACGTCCAAAAACTTCCCCCTTACGATAGACAATTCTTTCAACAATCAAACTTTCTCGACAAAATGGACGAACGACACCGTAAACGTGAAGTTCAATCTTGCCGTTCCTTCGGACGCTCAACTTGAAAGCGGCAAGGTCAATCCCAGCGAAAACCCCGATTTCAAATCCACGCAAACCGTGCGCCGTTCGTACGGCAAGGCCGTTGCTCCGGCAACGGACATCTTCAACGTGTATAGCGGATACTACTTTGCAGGTTGGTATCTCGACAACGGCACGAAGGCGGGAGAGTGGGACGAAAACGACACTCTTTGGAATTTTGCAAAGACGGTCGGCACGTCCGATATAACTCTCGTCGCACGTTGGACTATGCGCGTTTACTCCTACACGCTCTATATGATGGGCGGTGAGTTCAAAAACGACGTTCAAAACGCAAAAGCCGACGACGGCACGGAAATTTCAAGCGATGAAATCGCCGTCGCAAAGGGCTTTACCGTCGTGAATTCAACTTCGACGTTCGGCATCGAAAGCGAAAAGCTCAACAGAATCGATTTCAGCGGTTTTGCATACAACCATAATTACAGCGAATACGTCGCAAAAATCACCGTTTCGCCGCAAAAACGCGACGGCACGCAAGCAAAGAGCGTGTACGTGCGCATCTCTCAAATCAAAGATTTGCTCACGAAGGGCAACGGCGTATATGTCAAACTCGACGGCATCTACGACGATTATCAATGTCAAAATCTTTCAAACACCACAACCGTTGACGGCGTGAGCGAAAAAGGCTACGTCAAGTGGGTGTTCAACGACACCGACAACGAACAAGAACGCCTTGCAAGACTCAGTGCGTACTATACGGAAGTCGTGTTTAAAGACGGACTTTCGCTCAAAGCGGACGGCTCTATCCGCATCGATAAGATTGCCGACGAATCGGTGAGCGAACTCATCATTCCCGACAAACTCACTTATCAAGGCGCAACGCGCCTCGTGAGCGAGATTTCCGCAAAAGCGTGCATGAATCTCAAAGCACTCACAAAGCTCGACTTTTCGAAAGCGACAAGTCTCAAAATCATCGGCGAGCAAGCGTTTTCGCACGCTCCGCATTTGAGAGAAGTGGTTGCTCCCGCGTCCAACAACATCGAAAAAGTCGGCAAGAACCTTTTCTTCGGTTCGGAGTTCGAAAACAACTACTACAAAAACAACAACGGTAAACAATTTATCGTCATAGGCACGATTTTATACAAGTTTGTCGGTCAAGAGTACTCCGACGGCGAAACGACGCGCGTCAGAGCGGACGTCGTCAAGTCGCTTGACATTTCTTCCGATTACTATTCTACGGACGTAGCCAACGCCGACGCACTCAACGCTCAACTTCAAGCGGTTACGGCAATTGCGGACGGCGCGTTTGCAAACGCTGTCGCACTTGAAACAATTACTCTCGGCGACAACGTGCAAAAAATCGAAAACGGCGCGTTTTCAAATCTCGAAAACTTTGCAAAAGTTGAGGTGAGTACAAGCTCGAAACTCGCATATGTCGGCGAAAACGCATTTAGCGGCACGTCTATGCTCAAAGAAAGCAGCGGAAACTACAACCCCGACTACAAGGCAATCGTCATCGGCAAAGTGTATTACCGCTTCATCGACAAGAGTGCGACGGACACTCGTATTCTTTCGGACGTCAAACACATCGCACCGCACGCATTCGACGGTTGCGTAAACCTCAAATCCATAAACCTTGCGGCATGCAAACCTCTTACGGTGGGTAAGGGTGCGTTTACGAGCACGCAATGGATTCAAGACGCAACGACGCACGCAAACGGACTTGTCGTTGTGGAAGGAGCGGACGGCGAAGTCTTCCTCGTGGAATACTTTGACGACGGAAAAGGCTCGAAGAACGTCATCGTTCCCTCAAACGTAACCTCTATCGGCGAAGAAGCGTTCTATCAACACGCAAACACCGTCAAGACGGTCAAATTCGACGTCAACGTCAAATATATCGACAACTATGCGTTTAAGGGTGCAAGCGCGGTTGAAAGCTTTATTTGTACAAAGGTCGGCGTTGAGGGCAACAAACTTGTCGGCGCACCTATGATTGCGGACAACGCTTTTGCCGACGCAAGCGGAAACCTTATCCACAACGCAAACTTCTACTTCACGTCGGAAGTGCTTGCGACGCTCGAAGCAATCAACAACGGAACGATTGCCGCAGGCGATGCAATCACTCGTGCGTGGGCGCAACTTTACGGATTCAACAAAGCAAACTTCGTTGAGGAAAAGGTTGACAAGGTTTATATCAACACCGACGTCGTAGACACCGTTCTTCTCAAAACCGCAGCAGACAAAAACGCTTTTGACACGACATACGGCGACGCAATCGCAAACGGACTTGTCGTGCTCAACAACACGGGCGTGGACAACACCGAAACCCTTGACAAAGTCAAAAACAACGTCCAAGTTGTCCTCGTCACAAAGGGCGACGAAAAATACGGCAGCCTCTATGAAGAGGGCGTGACGAAATACGTCGTGACGTTCACATACAACAACAGCACCGATGGTTGCCAAATCAACGTCGGTGACGAGCATTTGTACGTCGCAACGGTGTACAACGCAATCAACGGCAATCCGTCTTTCTACGAGGAAGGCAACAGTGTGCCGACAATCAACGTTACCGGCACCGGAAACTACTATCTCAAAGGTTTCGAAGGTAAACAAGAAGGTGCGGATATTCCGCTTTTCTACACCTCGTATAAGGCGGGCGAGGGCAAGTTTGTGTACACCGACATCGACGGCGTGCAACACGAGCTCGATATTGACAGAATAGAAAACTTTATCACTACGAGAACGACTGCCGAGGCGGAAGCTGTCGTAACCGTAAACTTCCACAATATCGGAACGTACAAGTTTAAGTTCAAATATGCGGTTGAAATTTCGCAAGTCGAGCAACTCGAACAAGACGGCGCGATTTCTATTCCGCTCAACAGCAACGTAGCTTCTGCGTTTGCCAAGTTCAAAGTGCGCCTTATCGGTCAAGACGGCAGCGTGACGCTCAAATCGCTCTCCACGTCAAACGGATTTACGTTGGTGGACGGCGCGTCGGTTGACACAAAGACGCTGGGCATCCACACTTTGAGAGTGAAGTATGCGGCCGACGACGTGCTCGGCGGCGTTATCGAAATCCCGATCGTGTATTTCGTGGTGCTCGAAGCCGACGCAAGTTTGTTCGAATATGAAATTGCGGACACTCAAACCGTTGAACTTGACGGCGAAACATTTGCCGGAAAGGTCAGAATCGTGTCGTGCAAGGCGTCGAGTGCCGAAACAATCGTTCTTCCGTCAATATGGACCGCCGCAAACGGCGACAAGTATATTGTCTCCGAAATCGGCAAAAACGATTCGTCTACGGGTGTATTCGAAAACTTCAAAAACCTCAAAGCCGTGTATCTCGGAGCGAATATCGACAAGATAAACGCAAGAGCGTTTGCAAACTGCGTTGTGCTTGAAAACGTCTATACGGCACAAAACGTTAATGCGGAATACGCCGTGCTTTCGGACGCGAACTTTGCAAAAGAACTCGTTTCGGAATCCGAAACCGAAATCGTGTACAATGCGACGGTAAGCAACCTTGAAGGCGTCGAATACAACGGAGTGCTTGCAATCGGCGGACAATATACTGTTGTCGGCACAAAGAAAGTCGTCTACAACGTTGTCGGCATAAGCGCGCTCCAAGTCAAAGACGGCACGGAAGTGTTTTTGCCCGATACTCTCACAAAAGAAGCGTCGCTCACCTACGAAAACGGCGCGCCCGTCACCGCAAACGTTTATTCGTCAAATAGCAACGTGATGTTCAGAACGCTAAAATACGTCAACGGCAAAGTCGAATATGTCGGCAACGGGGCGTTTACAAACACCGCCGCTCTCAAAGGTATCGACCTCTCGCACGCAACCGAGCTTCACTATGTGGGCGCAAACGCATTTGCGGGCAGCGGACTTGTTTCGATTGATTTGAGCGCAAATACCAAACTCGTCGAAATCAACCAATCCGTATTTGCAGGCTGCACGAAACTTGCAATCGCGACGCTGGCAAACACCGTTACCACAATCGCGGATCACGCCTTCTACAACTGCTCCGCACTCACCGAAATTCTTGGTGTAACGCAAGTCAAGAACCTTGCTCAAAACGCATACGAAGGTTGCAACGCACTCGTAACGAAGCCGAGCAAAGCGGCGTAAGAATTGAAACACAGTATTGAAAAGGCGACTGCATTGCAGTCGCTTTTTCCGTTGTTGTATTCAAATAAGTTTCATCGAAAAAATCAATAATCTTCAAGGATATTTGCAAGTTTTCGGGCATTTTCTTTTGTCATTTCCGTGAGCGGCAAGCGAAGTTTCGAGGAGCAGTAGCCTTTGAGTTTCATTGCTTTTTTGATCGGTATCGGGTTGACTTCGCAAAACAGAGCGGATACGAGAGGGAGCATGGCAAGTTGCATTTGCCTTGCCTTTTCGTAGTTGCCTTCGAGTGCGAAACGAGTCATATCGCTCACGTATTTAGGACATACGTTGCTTGCAACGCTGATTACACCCAGCCCGCCCATTGCCATAATCGGCACGGTGAGTGCGTCGTCACCGCTTATCACCATATCGGGGCAAAGGCGCAAACATCTTTCGATTTGCTCCATATTGCCGCTTGCTTCCTTGATTGCAACGACATTTTTGTGCTCGGTCGCAATGCGGGCAAAGGTTTCGGGCAGGATATTCACGCCCGTGCGTGATGCGACGTTGTAGCAGATAATAGGAAGGCTTGCCGCCTCGGCAATCGCGCCGTAGTGTTCGACAAGCCCTTCCTGAGTGCATTTGTTGTAATAGGGCGTAACCACCAAAAGCGCGTCCGCGCCCAGTTTTTGCGCCATTCGGCAAGTTTCGACGGCTTTCCTCGTGCTGTTTGAGCCTGCGCCGACGATGAGCGGAATTTTGCCGCTCGTTTGCTCTACGCACACTCTTACGATTTGCTCTTTTTCTTCTTCGGACAACGTTGCCGGCTCGCCCGTCGTTCCGAGAGCGACAAGCGCGTTTATGCCGTTTGCGATTTGCATATCGACGATATTGCGTATCGCCTGCACGTCCACTTTGTCATCTTCTGTAAAAGGTGTGATGAGTGCGGTGGCTGTGCCCTTGAAAATCATTTATGCCTCCAAAGCGTTTTTTATAAGCAATTCCACTATTTGTACGGCGTTGGTTGCCGCGCCTTTTCTTATATTGTCGGCAACAACCCACAGGTTTGCGCCGCTGTCCACGCTCTCGTCCATACGGATTCTGCCGACAAAAACTTCGTCGTGATTTTCGGCGTCGAGAGGGGTGGGGTAGACGTTGTTTTTTACGTCGTCCATAACGATGATTCCCGGAAAGTTTTCAAGTGCGTTTACGACGTCTTGTTTTTCGCATTTTTTGCAGAACTCGACGTTTATCGACTCACTATGACCGTAGAACACCGGAACTCGTACGGTTGTCGCCGTAACGCGCAAAGATTGATCGTGCAAAATTTTGCGTGTTTCGACAATCATTTTCCACTCTTCTTTGGTGTAGCCGTCCTCCATAAATACATCGATATGCGGCAGCATATTGTACGCTATGGGACGAGGGAATTTCTTGGGCGCAACTCCGTTGATTCCGTCTTTTAGGTCGTTGTAGCCGGCAACGCCCGCGCCCGACACTGCCTGATAGGTAGAGTACACTATGCGCTTGATGCCGAACTTGTCGTATAGAGGTTTGAGCGCAACGACTGCCTGAATCGTGGAGCAGTTGGGGTTTGCGATTATGCCGTGATTCCACTTCACATCCTCGGGGTTGACCTCGGGCACGACAAGGGGAACGTCGTCGTGCATGCGCCATTGCGACGAGTTGTCAACGACGATTGCGCCTATTTCGGCAAATATAGGCGCAAATTCTTTCGACACGCCTGCGCCTGCCGAGAAAAGCGCGAAATCGACTTTGCCTTTGAGCGAGATGACATTTTCTTTTGTAAGTTCGATGACGGTGTGCTCCTTGCCCATAAAATCTATCTTTTTGCCCGCACTTTTTGCGGATGCGAAAAGGTAGTAGTTGTCCACGGGAAGTTGTCTTTCGGTGAGAACTTCGAGAAATTTGCCTCCGACCATGCCTGTTGCGCCGACAACGGCGACGTTAAACTTTTTCATATTGCCTCCTAGCCGCTTATGTAGAAAAATTTAACACCGACAAGGCAAGTTGTCAATAAAAAGCCGCAATTCGGACGTGTTGTATTTTGCAAAACTCCGCTCGTTCGGCCGTCGACGCTCTTTGTCTAAAACATTATATGCGGACAAAATCGTCGGGGTGCTTTTAAGGACAAATATATTTTTGCGATTTATTTGATATTTGCTTCGATATAATGTATAATCTATTTAATTATATAGTTTTGTAGGAGTGTATATGGCAAACAACAATCCTAATTCGGCTTATTCAGTGCCCCAAAAGCCCAAAAAACTTTTGCTCGGCAAACTCTTTACGGACGCTCCCGTTCGCAAAGAACCCGAAGAACCTCAAAAAGTGCTTGTTGCCGGACTTGCGGAAGCGCGCCCGGTAAAAGAATACCCCGATTCGTTTATGGCGAGAGCGGCGGCGGTTATGCGCGGCGAATTTGCCACGCTTTTCAAAGCAACGCTGTTCTTTTTGATATTTACGGTCCCGTTTATCGTCATTTTCGCATGGTTTGCAGGTTATTTCGAAAACCTTGCAATCGGCGGAACGTACAACTTTATGGGCGACATCGGCATAGGTTTCCCCGGTGGCGGCGACAGTATCGCATTGAGCGTGGGCAGTCTTTATCGCAACGTAAAAATGCCCGTTATGGCAATGTACGGTGCATGCTTCCTGTTCGGCTCGCTCGGACTTTCGGGCTTGTTCTATTGCGCAAAACGCAGCTTCTATCAGGATTATTACAAAAACTGGGCAAAAACCTATTGGATGGGCTTTGCAAAGTATTGGTGGAAGTTCCTCCTTGCAGGACTTATGATGGTTGTCATCGCTCTTGGCATGGTTGAGTCGCTTATGTACCTTTTGGAACAACAAGCACTCGGCACGGCAGGCGCAGGCGCATATTGCGCGGTGGTGTTCAGCTTTATCGTCGGTGCGCCGCTCCTTCTCATCCCCGTTGTGATGATGGGACTTTTCACGTCGTACGAACTCACATTTGCGCAATGCTTTAAAAACGCAATCGTGCTTATCGCAAACAACCTTTTGAGCATTCCGGCTGTCGCGCTCGTAAGCGCACTTCCTCTCGGACTTTGCGCGGTGAACAACCTTTTGGGTATCATCATATATGTTGCTATGGCACTCGTCGGCACGACGTTTATGGCACTTTGCTGGATTGCCGTGGCGTCAAGAGGTATGGTCAAGTGCCACAATCGTAAAGAGGACGAAACCAAAACCCAAATGGCCGAACAAAGAAAAGCCGCAAAACAAAATCCATACGTCAACGGAACGGTTCAAGGCGCACAAAAGAAAAAGGCAAAACAAGCCGTGCCTTACCAAAATCCGAAGAAGAAAAAGAAAAAATAATGGCGCAAATCATAGGATTTAATCTCTCTAAAGAGGATTATCTCAACCTTGCGGACAAGGCTTTCAAAGACGGCGAAACCGAAAAAAGCATATCTTATCTCGACAAGGCACTCTCGATAGATGAACGCTCTGCGGAAGCGTCGATTGCGCTTGCAATCGTTTACGCTTCGCTCGGCGCATTCGAAATTTCAAATGCGACTCTCTTCAAGGCGCTTGCAAAACATCCGTGCGCCGACGACAGAGATCGCATTTTTTATCAGTTGGCGTTGAATTTTCTCGACGTAAACCTTCCCGACGTTGCCGAGTATTATTTGCGAGATATTGCCGACGCGTACGATTTGCAACTGCCCGAGGATATGGGCGAGGCTGCAAGCGACGCGCAGGACGGCGGATTCAGAGTGATCTATCCCAAGGGCGAGGATTATTACGAAATGCTCATAAGCAAGGCGTACGAACTTGTGAGGGAGCGTAAACTCGACGAGGCAATCGCGCTTATGGACGAGGTTGATCCGCGCTCGAAATCCAAGGCGGCGGCAAATCATATCGTGCTCGTTTGCCTTATGATAAAAAACGACATCGATTCCGTCATCGCAAACGCACAAAAGATGCTTGCCGAAGACGGTGACAACCTTGCCGTAAAATGCTCGCTCGCAACCGCTTATCTTGCGGAGGACAAGATTGCCGAATCGTATGCCGTTTTGGATCAGATCCTTGAAAAAGACTACACGAATATGGACGAAATCCTTATGATTTTGCCCTTGCTCGTCAATTTGGAAATGCATGCGGAAGTGGTGAAGTACACAAAGAGAGTCCTTGCAACGCTCGACCTTCAACCAAACACTATGATTTGGCTTTCGCAAGCACTGTACAATCTCGGTCAAAAAGACGAAGCGCGCAAAGTTATGCTCAAAGTGCGCACGATTTTCGGTGAGTATTCGCCGGCGGATTACTTTTTGCAGCTTTACAAGCAAAATCCCGACAAAGTTGCGTATTCTATGAATTTGCCCTACGTCGAAAAAATCGCAAGATACAAGGACTTGGACAGATTTTTGAAGATGCAACCGCAAGAGGTTTTGCAAATCGTTTACGGCTTGGACGAGGAAAGCGAGCATATGCAAAAGCTCATAGAATGGGCGTTTGCCGACGACAACGAAACTTTGAAACTTTTGCTTGTCGAAAAACTCGATTTGTGCACGTCCAAATGGGTGTGCGACTTTTTGCGCAGACAACTCATTTCAACTGACTTGTCCTTTGAACTTATGGACAAAATGCTGTTTTGCCTTGTGCAAGACAATATGTTCAGACTGACTTTCGACGTCGTTGCTCAAGACAGATTCAAAAGCATAGATATGGTGCTGCCGAGTGCGTTTTTCAAGATGAACGAAACCTTGCACCGAGCGGTCAGATGTTGCGTGTCTGACGTTGTTTTCACCGACGAAGAACCCAATATCTATCTTGCAAAACTCACAAATATCGTCAACTCGATCGTCACAATCGACGACAGTGGAAAACTTAAATACGCCAAGCCGAAACTCAAAAGAATTTCAACCATGCGCAGCGTGCGCACGCTCATAGGCGTGTTGCTTTGCAAGGTGTACGAGGACGACGCCGACGATATGCGCAATCAAACCATTGAACGCTACGGCCTTGACGAAGGCACGTTTGACAAATACTACAAGATTATTTTCGGAGATGAAGATGGAATCGAATGAACAATTGACGCCCGACGTCAAAACGAAAGCAGATATGCTCAAAAATCTCGACGTCCTTTTAGACGAGGATTTGCCCTATCATCAAAGGCTCGAAGCGTACGAGTATCTTATGGAAGATTGCGAGCCTATTCTCGAAGATATGATTGACAAAATCTACACGACGGAGGGCGAGACGGGCAAAATGCTCATGGAGATTCTTGCCGAGTACAAGGGCAACAAGGCAATCTTTATGGGGCTTGTCAGCTATCTTTACAAGGGCGAGGACGTTGCGCTTTTTGCAAGGCTCATAGGCGCGTACGGCGACGAGCAGGGCGTTGAAGTGCTCAAAACTTTTTGCGAGAATTACGAGCCGAATTACAACGAATATATGGAACTTCGCAACGCCGTCGAAGAGCTTGGCGGAGATTTCGATTTGAAACAAGATTTTTCCGACGATCCGTTTTATCGCTTTCTCAAAGGTCTTGACGAGGTTGACGACGAAAGCAGAAAATCACCGTTCGAGGACTATTTCAAGCAAAATCGCGAACGTTCCGACGAAGAGAGCGACGAGGACTTCGACTGCGAGGACGAAGATTGCGATTGTGACGACGACTGTGATTGCAACGATGACGATTGCGATTGCCATCATCACGATTGCGACGATGATTGCGGCTGCGGTCATCATCACCACGATTGATTTGATTTGTCATAACTTTTTGCACGCCTTCGGGCGTGCTTTTCTTTTTGCTTTTCAGCGTTTTCACCGCATCGAAAACAAGTCGCAATACGACGATTGCAAACAGTATCACGCCCAGCACGCTGTTGACGGGGTAGAGCGTATCGACTATGTTGTCAAAGCCGAAAAAGCTCAAAGGATAGGCAACTAAAAGACAGAAAAACACGACGAACGCTTTGTGCTTTTCATCACCCAAAACGCACAATTTTTTCGTGTGAGAAAGAAACAAGGACGTGCGATCGCTCACGATTTTGAGGGAGGATACAAGCGTCGTGAAGATTGCTCCGGCAATCAAAACGCCGCATGCAAATTTCAGGTGCAATATTTCCGAAACTGCCAAAGTGGGCATTAAACTGCCGTTTGTGTCGGATAAAACCACTGTTTGAAGCATAAACAACATTCCAAACAGAAAAACGCATATCATAAGACAGCTTGTGAAAATCTCTTTGTAGCTCAAATTTTCGCCCTCTTCGGACACGATGACTCCGCCCAAAAGCACGTCGAGTCCGCTGTACAAAATAGGCTTTGAAAGTGTAAAAGGCAAAGACGATTGCGGCGTGGGTAATTTGAAAAATACGATTGATATGCAAAGCACGATAAGAGGCACGACGATTGTGTTGAGGAGCCTGATTTTTTCAATGCCGAGCACGACGATAATTCCGCCGAGCACGGTCATTGCAAGCCCGAAGGCAAGGGGGATTCCAGTCATGGATTGCATCACGAAATCACCGCCGGCAAGCATTGCGCAAAGGGACACGCTTGCGGCGAAAAATATGCCGAGATTTACGATTTTGCCTTTTGGTATAAGCCTTTTTTTGCCTGCGATGAGAAACAGTGCGCAAATAAGCGACATAAAAATCGAAGAAATCGCCACGTTTAAAGGTGACGATTTGCCGAAAAAAAGTGCTATTTCACGCCCGGAGGAAAATCCTGCGCCGATTGCCGTACCTACGTATAACGCTGCCGTTTTGAATGCTTTTTTCACATGAAAAGCATATTTGCGCCGTAGGCAAAAAATGCCGAAAAAGGCAAGGAAACTCTGTTTTTACGCGAGTTTTGCAACTCCGCTTGCGATTGCGGCTTGTTTGACCGCCTTCGCAACCGCNGGCTTGTTTGACCGCCTGCGCAACCGCGGGCACGACGCGTTTGTCAAACGGATCGGGGATGATGTCGGTTTCGCTCGGATTTTCAACGAGAGAAGCGAGAGCGTCGGAGGCGGCGATTTTCATCGCCTCGTTGATGTCGGTTGCTCTTGCGTCGAGCGCACCTCTGAAAATACCCGGGAAGGCAAGCAGGTTGTTGATTTGGTTGGGCAAATCGCTTCTGCCGGTGGCAACGATTTTCGCACCTGCTTCGAGGGCGAGTTTCGGATCTATTTCGGGGCTCGGATTTGCCATCGCAAACACGATGGGATCGCAATTCATAGAGCGTACCATATCTTGAGAAAGCACGTCTTTTGCGCTCACTCCGATAAATGCGTCGGCGTCTTTTACGGCGTCTTTTAAAGTGCCTTTGACGCCGCGCGGATTGGTGCGTTTTGCAAGCTCGTTTTGTGCGACGTTGAAGTTGTCGCTCTCGTCAATTATGCCTAGTCTGTCGCAAACAATAAGGTCATTTGCGCCGAGCAAAAGCAGGAAGTTTGCGATTGCAATGCCTGCGCTTCCTGCTCCGTTTATAACCAAACGGGCGGTTGATATGTATTTTTTGACAACTTTAAGTGCGTTTTTGAGCGCAGCGGCAAGCACGATTGCAGTGCCGTGCTGGTCGTCGTGAAAGACGGGAACGTCGCAAAGGGCTTTGAGCCTGCGCTCCACTTCGAAACAACGAGGTGCGGATATGTCTTCGAGATTTATACCGCCGAAACTTGCGCTGACATTGTAAATCGTGGACACGATTTCGTCTACGTCCTGCGATTTTATGCAAAGGGGGATTGCGTCTATTCCGGCAAATTCGTGAAAGAGCACGCACTTGCCTTCCATAACCGGCATGCCTGCTTCGGGACCTATGTTGCCAAGTCCCAAAACCGCGCTTCCGTCGGTGATGACCGCAACGGTGTTCCAACGCCTTGTGAGTGAGTAGGACAAGTCCTTGTTGTCCTTGATTGCAAGGCAAGGCGCGGCAACGCCGGGCGTATAGGCGAGGGACAAGTCTTGCTTGTTTTCGACTTTCGCTCTTGACGTAACTTCGAGTTTGCCTTTCCACTCAAAATGCTTTTTCAACGATTCTTCGGAATAGTTCATAAAAATCTCCGTCGGATATATTGACATCAGTTTACATCAAATGCCTTGAATTTGCAAACCAATTAAGGTATAATCGAGGCATGAAAACGATAACTTACAAGCAAATTTCATCCGCAGCGGAAAATCTTGTCACGGCGTGCAGCCGCGTTACGCCCTCGTGCATACGAGCGATGACCGCCGCGCTTGAAAAAGAAGGCAATCAAAATGCAAAAGCCGCAATAAGCATGCTCTTGTCAAACGCCGCTTTGGCAGAGGGGAACGGGCTTGCAGTGTGTCAGGACACGGGTATGGCGGTGTTTTTCGTGCGGCTGGGGCAAGACGTGCACGTCGAGGGCGGATTGCTTACTGACGCGATAAACGAGGGCGTGCGCAACGGCTATGAAAAAAACGGCTACCGCGCAAGCGTTCTCGACCCGATAACAAGAAAGAACACGAAGGACAACACGCCTGCAATCGTTCATATCGAGCTTATCGAGGGCGACGACTTGCAAATCACGTTTTTGCCCAAAGGGTTTGGCAGCGAAAACATGTCGAGGCTGTTTATGCTCAAACCGTCGCAAGGCGTCGAAGGCGTAAAAGATTGCATCGTGCAAGCGGTGAAAGAAGCAGGGGCAAATCCTTGTCCGCCCGTTATCGTGGGGGTGGGCATAGGCGGCACTGCGGAAAAGGCTATGGAAGTTGCAAAAGAACAACTTTTGCGAGAAGTGGGCGAGCCGTCCGAGGACGCAACCCTTGCGGATATGGAAATGGAAGTGCTTGAAAGGATAAACGCGCTTGGCATAGGCGCGCAAGGTTTCGGAGGCGATACGACCGCGCTTGCCGTGCATATAGGCAAGTTTCCCACACATATTGCCGCGCTTCCCGTTGCAATCAACGTGCAGTGCAACGCAATGCGCAAGTCGAGCGTGACGTTGTGAGGCGGATATGGAATACAAACTGAAAACTCCTCTTGACAAATCTCAAATCGCAAAACTGAACGTCGGCGACGTGGTGTATATCACCGGCAGACTGCTCACGGGCAGGGATGCCGCGCACAAGCGTATTTTCGACGTGCTCAAAAACGGCGAAGAGTTGCCCGTCGAAATAAAGGGACAGGCGATATATTACGTCGGACCTTGCGAAAAGGACGGCAAAGTGCTGTCGGCAGGGCCTACCACTTCTATGCGTATGGACGCATACGCTCCGCTTTTGTACGACGAGGGGGTTGTTGCAACCATTGGCAAGGGTGACAGAAACGAAGATGTATATGATGCGATAAAACGCAACGGCGGAGTGTATCTTGCCGCAATCGGCGGTGCCGGCGCATTGTATGCAAGCAAAATCAAATCGTCGAGGGTGCTTGCCTATTCCGATCTCGGCACGGAAGCGGTGCACGAGTTTCAAGTCGAAGATTTTCCGTGCGTGGTTGCGATAGACGCAAAGGGCAACGGAATTTACGAATGACGATTTTGCAAGATTGCGACAGATTGGCATAAGTGTCTATTATCTCGGCGGCGGTTGTCGTTGACATATATAGACGACGGTCATACAATATAAACGTAGCAAATCTATTTCTTGGGTGGGTATATCCCAACCGGTGGTGATGCCGTCTTTGAACGGACAAGTCCAACAGCCCCAACAGCCGATGCGGTGAGATTCCGCAACCGCCTGTAAAGTCAGACTGGGAAGGAGTAGTGCGCAGACCAAACGTCTGCACGTCCTTCTCCGCAAAAAACGGAGATTTTTTTATGAAAAAACAAGGAAAATTCACAATCAAATTTATTGCCTATACGGGCATGATGACGGCAATCGTGTACGTTGCAACGCTGATAGGCGTATCCACTCCGGTTGCAAATTTCAATATCGGCGACAGCGCGATTTTGATAACCGCCGCGCTTTTCAATCCCGTCACCGCAATGATTGCGGGCGGGCTTGGCGCGTTTTTGGCAGACCTTACGACTTATCCCGTGACGATGCTCTATACGCTTGTGATAAAGGCAATCGAAGGCTTGCTTGCAGGCATTGCGTTTACGCTTATCTACAAGTGGTTCGACAAAAAAGAGAATCTCACAAAACGCGACGTTGCGCTGAAAATCGTGTTTGCGACAATCACGTGCATCGTATGCACGATGCTCATGGCGGTGGGCTATTACATTTGCAAAGCGTTTATGTACGGCACGCCCGAATCGGCGTTGACGTCACTTCCCAAAAACGTTGTGCAAGCGGTTGTTTCAACGCTTATCGCAGTGCTTGTTTTGTACGCCGCGCGCCTAGAAAAGATGCGTGCGAAAACGCAACTTGTCCTCAAACCCGTACAACAAAAGACGGAAGAAGTCGCAGTGGTTTCAGACGATGAAAACCCCGACGAAAAGAGCGACAACAAAGAATAATCAAAAACACAAAAATTTGCTACAAATCACAAAAACAACGCTTTATCCGTGCAAAACGCACAGATAAAGCGTTGTTTTTGTGTTGTATGAGATATTTGCGAAAATATGTTTATTGTCTGTTCGAAGATGTGGCGCACTTATAAACGGTATGTGTCTGTTCGAAGACGGAATTGGAGTCGCAAGGCGACGAC
>FR895591.1 GCA_000434435.1 Firmicutes bacterium CAG:475 | reverse complement strand
CCCAACAAAGCGTACGAGAAAGACGGCGTGCGCCTGTCCTACCTCGGCGAACTCAACGAAGTTTCCAAAGTCGGCGCAACCTTCAACGCGGCAACGCAAGACAACGGCAGAGTTCCCTCTCGCGTGACGGCAAACTTCGATACCGCAAACGGCACGACTTCTTATACTATCAAGTTCTACACCGAAGAAAACGTATATGGCACTTTCAGACTTCTCGACGAAAACGGAACGGTTATCGGCGAAGTCGCTACGTCGCAAGCAAAGGCGTTTGCGCAGTACAAGACCAACCCCACCGATTACCTTGACGTAAAAGAGTATAAAGAATTCGAAAACGGCGTTAACGCAACCGTGTTCACACAAACCAAACCGCAATACATCCCCCTAATCGACCTCGGACTTCTCTGCCTCACGCACGGTGAAATCATGGACGACGACGACAATCCGTATGTGTACGGCGACAGAGATAAAGCCGTTGCAAACAGCGTCATCTACTACAACTGCACCACCGTCACAATCAACGGTCTCGAAGCAGGCAAAACCTACTATTACGACATCCTCGGCAATTATGAAACCGACAAGACAAACTATTTCTCATTGCTCGATTTCATCAAAAACGACGGATATGTAGGCAACGCACTCAAATTTACGACTGCTGCTGATAGGCGCGTCGATGTGTTTGAATTCCTCACCGTTGCCGATATCCAAGGTATGATTCAAAGCATGTACGACGAGAGTCATGAAGCGGTTGAGGCTCTTCTTAAAGACGAAAGAGTCAACACATTCGACTTTATCCTCAATGCAGGCGATATGTGCGACAACGGCAAAAACTTCAATCAATGGGGTATGGCACTCAACACCTATCAAGATCTTACATTGAACTCGTCGATGTTCTTCACCGCAGGCAATCACGAGAACAACACGGGCGCAATGGGCAGATACTTCAACTACACCGAAAAGGACGGAAACGAAGTCAAGACAATAAGCGGCGAATACTATTCGTTCGACTATGCAAACGCACACTTCACCGTTCTCGATACCAACGACGCGTCCTCCGACGGTCTTGGCTCTGCTCAACTCGCATGGCTTGAAAACGACCTCAAAAATACCGACGCCAAGTGGAAATTCGTGCTTATGCACAAGAGTTTGTACTCGGCAGGCTCGCACGCTTTTGACGGAGAAGTCATCGCAATGAGAAGCCAACTCGGCAAAATCTTTGCGGAAAACGGCGTCAACGTCGTGTTCGGCGGCCACGACCACACCTTCACCACAACCTACCTTGTGGATAAGAACGGAAATGCAGTTGACAAAACAAGCAAAGACGGTGTGCGCTACACCGGCGACGGAGTGCTCTATATCACGCTCGGCACACTCGGCACGAAGTTCTACACCTACAGAGAAAACGACATGACCACATCCAAATTCAACGGCGACGAGAGCATCCTCCACACTCTCGATTCTCAAACGTTCGGCAAGGTCAAAGTCGAGGGCGAAACAATCACCTTCACGGGCTACTACTTCAACAGAGCAACCGGCAAGATCGACCAAATCGGTAAAAACACCGTTCTGGGCACAACTCCGATCAAGGACAACAAACTTATGGTTATCCTTCTTTCCACACTCATTCCGGGCGTATCGGTCATCGGTGTCGGCACAGGACTCGGCATCTACTTCGCAAAGAAGAAAAAATCAAAAATCAGTGCATAATCACTAAATGTGCAAAAACACAACTCCCCACCAAAGATCGGTGGGGAGTTGTATTTTCAAAACAATATTAAAAAATCGCACTGGCGTGTACCCTAAAATAGATGTGCCCCCTCTTTCCCTCTCGGGCTTTTCTCCCACC
>FR895590.1 GCA_000434435.1 Firmicutes bacterium CAG:475 | reverse complement strand
GGGTGAACCGCTCACTGCGTACGTGGGTATTCCGTCAATATCGCCTTTATTTTCATAGGTTATTCCGCTGAAAAAGCTCACGGAATGGCCGGAGCCCGACCTTTCGGACATGGGCGCGACGATGCGGACGTCATGCTTTTTTGCAAGAGCCTTTGCAAGAGCCTTAATTCCGGGCGCAAAATAGCCGTCGTCGTTTGAAATGAGAATTTTCATAGTTTCACCGATGCTTTACTTTTGTGTGTTCACTCTGTCGCAAAGAGATTGCAAATATGCGATTTCCATATCGTTGAGCGGACGGTACGTACCGCGCGCAAGTCCTCCGAGACGAAGCTCACCTATTGCGACGCGTTTTAAGAAAACGACTTTTTTCTCTACCGCCTCGAACATGCGACGGATTTCTCTGTTTTTGCCCTCGAAAATGATGACTTCAAGGCGCGTAAACACTCCGTTCATGTCCTCCGAGCACTCGATTGCTTCTTTTGCGAGGGCATCCTTTGGATCTATCACCGCTTTTTTTGCGTCCTTAACCTTCTCGATGCCGGTCACTTTGACCTTGCTTCTTCCGTACTTCACGCCGTCCACGGTTATGCCTTTGCGGAGTGCCGCAAGATCGCTTTCGTCGATTGTGCCTTCGATTTTGACGATATAAGTCTTGGGAATCTCGCTCGACGGATGCGTAAGTTTATAGGTCAAATTGCCGTCGTTTGTCAAAAGTAACAGCCCCTCGCTGTCATAATCTAGTCTTCCGACGGGATACAAACGCTTGTTTTTGTAATCGTCACCGATAAAATCGGTGATAATCTTGCGCGGTTTTGCGTGTACGACGGGTTCTTCCACAATTCCTTTTGCGGCAAGTTTTTCCGTGCGATTCTTGATTTCTTCAAGCTCTTTTTCGCTCTTTTTTCTTCCGCTCTTGTTGTCGTTGTCCTCGTTGAGCGTGGTTACGCAATTTTTGGGTTTGTAAAACAAAAGATAGTCGTAGTGCGTCACTCTGACCACTTTTTTGCCGTCTACAAAGATAACGTCTTTGTCCTCGTCGATGTCCGTGCCGACTTCTCTTACGACCTTTTTATTCACGCTGACTCTGCCTTGTTTAACAAGTTCGTCCGCTTTTCGTCTGGAACACACGCCGCATTCCGCAAGATATTTGTTGATTCTCATAAAACCTCTCGCGCCCGCCCTTTGTGCAAGCGCATGTAAACTACACATAATATACAAAAAAAAATTAAATTAAGCAAGCGTAATGAACCAAACAAATAAAGTCAAACGAAAAAATGGCGAAAATCGAAAAGCAAGCGCATCGAAAAATCGAAAACGCTTGCTATAAAACTCATTCGGATTTAACAAAAATAGTTGCATTGCAATCATACGCTTTCGACAACCAGTCTTTCGCTGCCGTCGCGCTTTATCGGATATTTTATATCTCTCCAATTCCTCGTAACGTTTTGAGAAATTTTAAATTTTACGACATCGTTTCCGTTTGTCAACATAGCTTTGTCAAGCGGTATCATTTCATAGTTGTCAAAGCCGAAATTTAGCATTCTAACCGTGTCGTTCCACATATCGCCGTGATTGAGCACAACGGTGATAAGCTGCATATCGCCTCTTTTTGCTCCGCCGACAAGACAACGGCCGCTCTTTTTGGTATATCCCGTTTTAACCCCGTTCGCTCCGTCGAAAAGTTTGAGCAATTTGTTCTTGTTTGCGATATATCTGTCCTCACCGCTGACGGTGATTTTCCTTTGTTTTGTGCTCGCAATCCGCAAAAACACGTCGTTTTCGTACGCTTTTGCGCAAACAAGTGCCAAATCGTATGCCGTCGTGT
>FR895589.1 GCA_000434435.1 Firmicutes bacterium CAG:475 | reverse complement strand
ATATGGTTGTCGTCGTTTTCGGGAAGAGTGATGGTGTAGCCTGCCGCCATACCGCGAGGAATGATGCTGACTTCATGCACGTCGTCGCAGTGTTTCATAAGTTTTGCAACGATTGCGTGTCCGCTCTCGTGATACGCCGTGATACGCTTGTCGGACTCGGTGATAAGACGAGATTTCTTTGCAGGGCCTGCCATAACTTTGTTTACGGCCTCGCTGATGTCTTTCATCGTGATAATTTTTCTGTCCGCTCTTGCCGCCAAAATCGCAGACTCGTTGAGGATGTTTTCGATGTCCGCACCCGTGAAGCCCGGCGTAAGTCTTGCAAGCGACTTGAAGTTGATGTCTGACGCAAGCGGTTTGTTGCGGGAGTGAACCTTGAAGATTTCCTCTCTGCCCTTGACGTCGGGAACGTTGACGTAGATTTGTCTGTCGAATCTGCCCGGACGCATAAGAGCCGGATCGAGAATGTCCGCACGGTTGGTCGCCGCCATGACGATAATCGAGCTGCTTGCTTCGAAACCGTCCATCTGAACGAGGAGTTGATTGAGGGTTTGTTCTCTTTCGTCGTTGCCGCCGCCCAGGCCCGCGCCTCTTTGACGTCCGACCGCGTCGATTTCGTCAATGAAGATGATGCAAGGCATGTTCTTTTGCGCTTGCTCGAACAAATCTCTGACGCGCGATGCGCCCACGCCTACGAACATCTCAACGAAGTCCGAACCGCTGATTGAGAAGAAAGGCACGTTCGCCTCGCCCGCAACCGCTTTTGCAAAGAGCGTTTTGCCCGTTCCTGGAGGGCCTACGAGAAGAACGCCGCGCGGTATGCGCGCGCCTATATCCGTATATTTTTTGGGGTGTTTGAGGAAATCCACGATTTCTTGCAATTCCTGCTTTTCTTCCTCTGCGCCCGCAACGTCGTTGAATCTGACCTTGATGTCGCGCACTTGGTTTGCTTTGGTCTTGCCGAAGTTGAGTGCCTGACCTTGCGCGCCGGCACTCTTTCTCAACACCACCATAAAGATGCCGAAAAGCGCGGCGTAAAGAATGAGCGGAACGAGGATGCTGGACACGAGCGAGCCGCTTGAAGGATCGTCGTATCTGACGACGACGCCGTCAAGTTTGCCTGCCTCGGAATAGTCTTTTATGATATCCGAAAATGCGACTCTGCCTTGGGTGTTGACAAAGTAGCCGTAGCCCTTGTCCCCTCTCTTTTGTATCTTGGCGGTGTAATTGCCCTCGATGTAAATCGATTGAATTTCACCTCTTTCAAGCATGCCGACAAAGCTGTCGTCCGTGCCTTGATAGTTGATCTCGGTGGGTCTTGTAAGCTCATACGCTATGACGAAAGCGATGATGACAAGAAGTATCACGCCGACGATGATGAGTGTGCGTCTTGTGGTTGGTTTCATCTATCCTCCTGAAATCGACGCGGGGCGACGATTCCGCAATAATCATATATTATGTTCTACATATTATAAAAATTAAATACGAAAAAGTCAATGCAACAAGAGAATTTTGCGTCTCTTGCCGTTGCGCCTTTTGAGTTAGTATGCTTAAATGTTAAAAAACAACTATTAAAATCTCATTAAACGAAGAGCAATTTTTAAGGATTTGTCAACAGATTTAAAAATCGACGTTGCATAAAAAACGTTGCGTCTTTTACAAAAATGCGTTTCGCGCGCAGACAATCGGTGCTCAATGCGTCATCACTGCATTGGAAAAACCGTGTGCGCAAGCGAATTTATCACAATAAAACAACAAGCACAAACGCAATAAAACGTCGGTGCAAAATGGTTTCATGTTTTTACAGTATAATTGCAAAATTAAGTATTTATAATGCTATTTTTGATATATAAAAGCCTAGTTATGCGAAAACACTACAATTCAAAACAAAAAGAAAATCATAAAAATCAAAAGACATTTTCGCACGAAAAAACGCAAATTCGACGCCTCGAATACAAAAACGGCGGGATATGTCGAAAATAATAGACTTATTTGCATATTTGTCGATTATTTTGTTGATTATTTAACTTTTTGTATGTTTAAAACATTGTAAAAATCCGCTGTTTTAGCGGATTTTTCGGGGATTTTGTCAAATATTAAGGTTTTCTTAAGGTTGTTTTTCCTAGCAATTAAGTTTGACAGAATAGAATTTTGTTTGATATATATAATACAAACTATAAATATTTGCGCTTACACGCACATGCACGCAACATGTTGATACGAACAGGGGAGATCAAAACTATGAATTGCGAACAACACCTTCCGCCTTGTCTGGAAATCAAGCATTTGACAAAACAATACCATGCGGCTCAAAAACCTGCGGTGGACGATTTGAACGTTGTCTGCTATCCCGGCGAGATAGTCGGTCTTTTGGGACACAACGGCGCGGGTAAATCCACGACTTTGAAATGCATCACGGGGATATTGCCCTATTCCAAAGGCGAAATCGTCATAAACGGTTTCGACGTTGCAAAAGAACCCGTCAAAGCAAAAAGAACTTTCGGATACGTCAGCGACAAGCACGACGTTTTTGTCAAACTCACCGGCATACAATACGTTGACTTTATGGCGAACGCATACGGCGTGAGCGTTGCCGACAGAAAAGCACGCCTTGCGGAACTCGAAGACGTGTTTCAACTCGGCGACAGAATTTTCGACACCATCAACGACTACTCGCACGGCATGCGCCAAAAAATCTGCATGATGGGCAGCCTTATCCACAACCCCAAACTTTGGATTATGGACGAGCCAATGATCGGCCTCGACCCGCTTACCTCGCAAAGAGTGAGCGAATTTATGAAGGAATACGCAAAACAAGGCAACTGTATTCTCTTCTCCTCTCACAACATCAACTCCGTGCAAAAACTTTGCGACAGAGCCGTCATCATTCAAAACGGCGTAAAAACGGACGATTTCTATTTCGAACAATTCGAATGCGAACATCCCGACATCGACCTGGAAGAGTACTTCCTCTCGCGCACGGCAAAGGCGGCAAAATGAGAAACCACGCTCTCCTTTTGAAAAAGCAGTTGCTTGACGCGTTTCCCGCCAAGCGTTCCAAAAAACGTTTGCCCGATCTCACAAGCGCACTTTTGATGTTGCTGCTTACGGGTGCGATGGTTGCGATATTCGTCTTTGTCTTTTCAAGATTTATATCAACCTACACGCAAATCAAAATCAATCGCGTCCCCGACATCGCCGCAAGACAATACGAAATTATGTCTATGGGCTATTTCGTGCTTGTCGTAGTGTTTGTGATAAACGGCGTAAACGCGCTCTGCCACGCACTTTTTGAAAACAGCGATTTGTCAATCCTCATATCCATGCCGTTTTCAAGCAGCGAGATTTTCCTTTCAAAACTCACTGCGGTATATTTGAAACAAGCGGTGTTGGCTCTCGTCTGCGTGCCTACGCTGAACTTCACTTTCCTTTGCACGACGGACACGCTGAACGCATACAACGGCATAATGACCTTTGCGGTTGCTCTGCTTTTGCCGATAATTCCGCTCGGTATCGCGTCAATCGTGGTGCTTCCCTACTACTATCTCAAACGCCTTGCCAACTCGCACTATATCTTCGTTTTCATAGTGATGACGGCAGGTATGGCACTGTTTTGCTGGCTGTACTCCTACGTTTTCAGATTTGCGCAAGACTTGATTTCAAGCGGAAAAATCACATCGCTGTTCGGCGACAAAACGATGAGGTTTATCCTTTCGTTCACAAAATACGACTACCCCGCCAACCTGTTTGCAAACGTTATGCTTGCACGAGATTTGGGCAAAAATCTCGGCATTTTGGCGGCGTTTATAGTGGCTTTTGCGGCAATATGCCTGCTCGTCGTGCGCGCGATATTCATAAAAGTGTCGCACTCCGGGCTTGCGATTCACGTGCCGCACGCGCATACGCGCAAGGTGCGATTTGTGGACAACTCTCGCTTCGGCTCGTTGCTCGCAAAAGAGTTTTTGCTCGTCATGCGCACTCCGAACTACGCCTATATGTACTTCACCACGGCGGCGGTTATGCCCGTTATGGCGTACTACTCGGCAAACATCTCGGTGAGTATGCTGGCAGGGCTTGTGGGCAAAGCGGACGTAAGTTTCGAGATATGCACGTTTATCGTGATATTGTACTCGACTCTTACAAACACTTTCTGCTCCACGAACATCTCGCGCGACGGATATATGTCCATGACGCAAAAGATTTTGCCTTTCTCGCCCTCGTACATTCTCGGCTCGAAAATTACGTTCTGCTCCGTCGTTGCGGAAGTAAGCGTTGCGATTGCATGCATAGTGTTCGGCGCAACCGGGCTTGAAAAGGGCGCGGACGCGGCAATCACGTTTGTTGCGGCGTCGCTGTACGCTCTGGCGCAAATCATTGTAGCAACAAAGCTGGATTTAAGACATCCCCACTTTGCAAAAACCGACGACGGTGAAATCAAGGAATCCAACTCGACGGTTTCCTCCATCATCGCAATAGGACTAGTTGCAAGTTTCGTCGTGGGCTTTTCCCTGCTGGCGTCGTTTTTTATCCCCCTTCTCAACGGCGGAGCGACTTCTCCCCTTCCCAAATGGGCGGATTATACGATAGCGATATGCATTCCCCTTGTTCTTCTCGGGGCGGCGCTGGGATATTTCTTTGCGAAACTGTCAAGCGCGTACGACAATCTGGATATGGAGGACTGATATGAAAAAGATAGTAACCGCACTCATAATCGTTCTTCCCCTCGTGTTTTTGATTGCGCTCTTTGCCATAACTTCGGTGGCGAGCGTATCTGCGGACATCCCTGCAAACGGACTTGTCATCAACAACAAGGGCGTGGGCGTGTTCTCTTTCGACCTTGCAAACTATCAAAACAAGATGTACGAGCAAGACCTCGGCGTAGAGGTGTTGCCGTACATGGCTAAAAACAAAAAATATTCCCTCAAAGTCACCGACGCAAACACCGGCGAAGAAAGCAGTATCGTCACTCTGGAAGATGACGGCTCGTTTGCGCTTCACGACGTGGGCGTTGCAAAACTCACCTTCACCAGCGACGACGGCGGATACAGCGACAGCGTCGTG
>FR895588.1 GCA_000434435.1 Firmicutes bacterium CAG:475 | reverse complement strand
AAACACGACGCTGTCCGTATCGCCGAGCTTTATGCCCTTGACTCCCGCCGCCGTTCTGCCTTGAAGCGGAATTTCGGTGGCTTTGTAGGCAAGCACCTGTCCTTCCTTTGTCACTTCCATGACATTTTTTTCGTCATCAACGATGTCTGCGCCCACAACCTCGTCTTTTTCGGCAAGATTGATTGCTTTCAGATACGACTTCGACACGGTTGAGAACTCGCTCAAATCCAATCTCTTCGCTCCCCCTTGCTTTGTGAACAGCACAAGTTCTCCGACAGGTACGCCTTCGAAGAAGAAAAGTTTGACTATGCTCTCGCCCGTCTGTGCGTCTTGATTTATCGCGCCGAGTTTGAACGGCTTTTCTTTAAACTTCTTTTCGGGGAGCGTCGTCACGTCTATTTTGACAATGTTGCCGAGGTTTGTCACCGCATAAAGAGTGCCCTTGTTGTTGACGGACAGACTGCACGTCGGCAAAGCGTCCTCACCGAAAGATGCAAAATCTTTCTTTGCGGTGGTAAATGCCTTTTGCGACATAAATCGCATTTGACCATCCTTGTTTGTCACAATCACGCCGTCGCGATACGCAACCGCTTCCGCCTCGCTGGGTGCGGAATAATTCTCTTCGCTCTCTTCACCGCTCATGATGACCGTCATACGCTCGGAGTTGAGAGCTTTCTTTATTGCAAGCAATTCGTCTTTGACGATTGTGAGCTGTCTGCGCTTGGATGCCAGAATCGCTTCGAACAGCGCAATCTGTTTTTCGAGATATGCAAGTTCCTCTTCGAGCTTGCCCACTTCGAGTTTGGCAAGGCTCTTCAAGCGCATATCCAAAATCGCTTGCGCCTGAGCGTCGCTCAAATCGAATCTTTGACGCAAAGTTTCTTTTGCCTTTGCCGTGGATTCCGACTCTTTGATTATCTTGATAACTTCGTCGATATTGCGGATTGCCACAAGCAAACCTCTCACGATTTCCGCTCTTGCTTTTGCGGCTTTCAAATCGTAGGTGGTGCGATTGACGATTATAGTGCGTTGATATTCGATGTAGTAGTCGAGATACGCCGTAAGCGACAATTGTTCGGGCTTACCGTTTGCGATTGCAACCATATTGATGGAATAGCCCATTTCGAGATTGCTCTTCTTAAAGAGGAAGGAAACGATTTTGTTGACGTCCGCGTCTTTTTTGCACTTGACGACCGCGCGCGTACCCGACTTGTCGCTCTCGTCAACGATTTCGGCAATGCCTTGCAAAGCGTCCTTGTTGGCTTCTTTGAGGTCGGCAATGCGCGAAAGCAATTCCGCCTTGGAAACCTGATAAGGAATTTCGGTGATTACGATGTTCTTTTTACCGTTGTCGTCGTTTTCGATATGCAAACGTGAGCGAATTTTAATTCTGCCCTTGCCCGTCGAATAAATATCTTCGAGGCTGTCCACGGGGATTATAAATCCGCCCGTCGGGAAGTCGGGGCCGTGGAACACCTTGAACAAATCCTTTATCGTCGCACTCGGATTTTCGATCTTCATGACGGTTGCGTCGATACACTCGCCCATATTGTGCGTGGGGATGTTTGTCGCAAGTCCGACCGCGATGCCGTTTGCACCGTTGACAAGCAAGTTGGGAAAACGTCCCGGAAGCGTGTTCGGCTCTTCCAAGCTGTCGTCGAAGTTCGGCGACCACGAAACCGTTTCTTTGTCCAAATCTCTCAACAATTCGAGCGCAAGCGGACTCATTCTCGCCTCGGTGTAACGCATAGCCGCCGCCGAGTCGCCGTCCACCGAACCGAAGTTGCCGTGACCGTCTACGAGTTTCATACGCATGACGAAAGGTTGCGCCATACGCACCATTGCGCCGTAAACGGAACTGTCGCCGTGGGGGTGATACTTGCCAAGGCAATCGCCCACGATTCTTGCGCACTTCTTGTGCGGCTTGTCGGGTGTGAGTCCCATCTCGTGCATGGAGTAAAGCACTCTGCGCTGAACGGGTTTCAATCCGTCCTCGACTCTTGGCAAAGCGCGGTCGAGAATGACGTTTTCCGAATACGGAATCATCGAGTTGTGCATGACGTCCTCAAAGACTGTGTCGAGCACCACGGAGTTGTATTCAATTTCTTTGTGTTGTTTTTTTGACATGATCGTATATCGTTGTTTGTTTTTCGAGCGATTTCAAACGCTTGAAAGTTTTATGCGTTAATTATTCTCTTCTTCTTTTGTGATTTTGAAGTTGTCCACTTTGTTGAAGTCGGCGTATTGATAAATATAGTCCTTGCGGATGTTGCTGTCATCGCCCATAAGAATGGTGATGCGCTTGTCCGCCATTGCCGCGTCGTCAATCGTAACTCTCGTCAAAGTGCGCTTTGCAGGATCCATAGTGGTGTCCCAAAGTTGTTCGGGATTCATCTCGCCAAGACCTTTGAAGCGTTGGAGAAGCGCGTTTTTGCCCATTTTCTTTTGCCCCTCGACAAGTGCGTTGTCGTCGTAGCAATAAAGGATTTCGTCTTTCTTTTGCAAACGATAAAGCGGAGGCATACCGATGTAAACGTGCCCCTCGGTGATGAGTCTGCGCATATAGCGGAAGAAGAATGTCAAAAGCAACGCTCTTATGTGTGCGCCGTCCTGGTCGGCGTCCGCCAGAATGATAACTTTGTCGTATTTGAGGCTATCAAGGTCAAATTCGGGATCGATACCCGTGCCGAGTGCAGAAATAAGCGTTGCAAACTCCTCGTTTGCCAAAATCTTTTCAAGGCTTGCCTTTTCCACGTTTAGCGGTTTGCCTCTCAAAGGGAGTATTGCTTGGAAAAATCTGTCGCGCGCTTGTTTCGCACTGCCGCCTGCCGAGTCGCCCTCAACTATAAACAACTCGTTGATAGCGGCGTTTTTGCCCGAGCAACTTGCAAGTTTGCCCACGAGATTGAGCCCGTTAAGCTTGTTTTGCTGACGGCTCAGATCTTTTGCTCTCTTTGCCGCTTCTC
>FR895587.1 GCA_000434435.1 Firmicutes bacterium CAG:475 | reverse complement strand
TTCACGCCGTTCAACTCTTGTAGAGGAAGAACAAGAAAGAACCGCTCACACAGATAGGAGCGTACTTGGCGTACGTGACTATTTGAGTGGGCGGTTCTGCCGCAGCTATTCGCTCAATCAGACGGTTTCCCCGTATTTGAGGGGCATGCGCATCTTATGCCCCGCCCTAGATTTCATCTTTTCAATCTTTTGTCTGACTTCGTCGGGAATCTGCTCGCCACGGAGATATTTGTCAACGTCGGCGTACTTGATGCCGGTTTCCTGTTCGTCGGTTTGACCTTGATAAAGTCCGGCGGACGGTGCTTTTTCGATGATTGTGGAAGGTGCGCCCAAATATCTCAGATGCTCGTATATTTCGCCGACGGTGAGGTCTGCAATGGGGTTGAAATCGTGTGCTCCGTCCCCCCACTTTGTGAAATATCCGAGAGTTGCTTCGTCAAGATTGCCGGTGCCGGCAACGAGATATCCTCTTGCCTGGCCGAGAGCGTAAAGCGTGGTCATGCGAAGGCGCGGATTTATGTTTACGTTTGCCATTTTGAGATTTGCTTCGCCTGCATTTCCCTTTTCAAGTTGCTCGCCGAGCGCGCTCACGAGAGCCTCTTTGGTTTTTGTGAGGTCGATTTCGATTTGCTCGATGCCGAAGTGCTTGCCCGCTCTCAAAGCGTCGTCGCGGTCACTGCCGTAGTTTTGAGAAGATTGGCAAGGCATGATAACGCCGAGCACGTTGTCGGTTGCAAGTTTGCAAAGCGCGCCGACAAGAGTGCAATCTTTGCCGCCGCTGTTGCCGTAAATAATGCCTTTTGCGCCCGATTGGGAAAGGACTTTTTTTATCCATTCCACACGGTTTTGAATTGAAGTTTGAACGTCCATACGACTTCCTTTATTTTTGGTTGAATTCGATAAGATTTTATTGTTTTTTGTTGTTTTTTATTATAATCGGTTTTTTGCAATATTCAACTTTTTTTGAAAAAAACATTAAAATTTTATGAAATTTTACCTCGCGAGCCTTCAAAAACAACGTTTTTTTGAAAAATTTTGCAAAAATTCCCATTTTTTAGCATTTTGGGTATTGAATTATTCATTTGTTCGATATATAATGTCTTTATCTTAAAAAATAACCTTACAAAAAGGAGATTGTTATGAGAAAAGCATTTATTTGTCCCACAAAGTACGTGCAAGGCGAAAACGAATTGTTGAACCTTGGTTATTTTGTAAAAACCTTCGGTAAGAAAGCACTTCTTATCGCAGACCCGTTTGCGCTCAACCTCGTCAAAGAGAAACTCGAAGCAACCCAAAAGAAATACGGCGTTGAATTCGTTTCCTGCGACATTTTCAAGGGCGAATGCTCTCGCACGGTTGTAAAAGCATTGCAAGAGTTTGCAAAAGCAAACAAGTGCGCATGCACCATCGGTCTCGGCGGCGGCAAAGCAATCGACACATCGAAGTGCGTTGCGGCAGGCAATCCTCTCATCATCTGCCCCACCATCGCGGCAACCGACGCACCTACGTCCCACTCCGCAGTTCTTTACACCGACGATCACGAATTTGACGATTACGCATACTTCCGTCAAAGCCCGTCCGTCGTCCTCATCGACCTCAACGTCATTGCAAACGCACCTTCTCGCTTCCTCGTGAGCGGCATGGGCGACGCACTCTCCACTTATTTCGAAGCAAGAGCAAACGTCAACAGCGTTTCCAACGTCAACGCAGGTCTTCCCTGCGGAGCAGACCGCAAGAAAGGCACTCTCCTCGGCTACGGCACGTACACCGCTGCGGCACTTGCAGAGCTTTGCTATCACAACCTCATCAGCGACGGTGCAAAAGCGAAAACCGCTTGCGACTGCAACGTAGTAACTCCCGCTTTCGAAAAAATCGTTGAAACCAACATCCTTCTCTCCGGTCTCGGATTCGAATCCGGCGGTCTTGCAGCTGCACACGCAATCCACGACGGTTTGACCGCAGTCCACGACATCCACGCATGCTGCATGCACGGCGAAATCGTCGCATTCGGTACAATCTGCCAACTCGTGCTTGAAAACAGCCCCGAAGAAGAGCTCTACGAAGTGCTCAACTTCTGCGACGAAGTCGGTCTCCCCGTCTGCTTGCACGACCTTATGACAAATCCGCGCACCGGCGAAGTCATCAGAGAAGAACTCACCGAAGAAGAATACAAGATCGTCGCCGCAAAGACTTGCATCCCCGACGAGAGCATCCACAACATGCCCTTCCCCGTAACCGAAGACATGGTTATTGCCGCAATCAAAGCAGCGGACAAGATCGGTCACGATTTCAGATACGGCTGCGACTGCGAATGCTGCCACTAATTTAACGAATAACCGACACTCCCTTGCTCGCCAAGGGAGTGTCTTATAAAAATCCGCACGAAATCGCGTTTGCCGACTTGTTTTGCGGATAACAAGGAGAATATTATGAAGAAAATTATGAACACCGCTCAAAGTTTCGTGTACGATATGTGCCACGGTCTTGCAGCGGCTCACCCCGAACTTGAATTTGTCGAAAAATACAAAGTCGTCAAAAAGAAAGACATCAACGACGCAAAAGTCAGCCTTATCTCCGGCGGCGGTAGCGGTCACGAACCCGCACACGCAGGTTTTGTCGGAAAAGGCATGCTTGACGCTGCGGTTTGCGGCGACGTTTTCGCATCCCCCTCTCAAGTTCAGGTTTACAACGCAATCAAGCAATGCGCAACCGACAAAGGCGTGCTTCTCATCGTCAAAAACTATTCGGGCGACTGCATGAACTTCAACAACGCAATGAGCGACGCTCAAGAGGACGGCATCAAGGTTGACGCAGTATACGTCAACGACGACATCGCAGTCAAAGACTCTCTCTATACCGTCGGTCGCAGAGGCGTTGCAGGCACCGTTCTCGTACACAAATGCGCAGGCGCGGCGGCAGAACAAGGCAAGAGCCTCGAAGAAGTCAAAGCGGTTGCAAACAAGGTTATCGACAACGTGCGTTCTTTCGGTTTCGCTTTCACGAGCTGCACCGTTCCCGCAGCAGGTCATCCCACGTTTGAAATCGGCGACGACGAAATGGAATTCGGCGTCGGTATTCACGGCGAACCCGGTCGTTTCCGCGAGAAAATCGACTATTCCACCGGCACGTTCTGCGACGATTTGTCAAGACGCATCCTCACCGATCTCGAAGAGGATCTCAAACTCCAAAAGGGCGAAGAAATCGTGCTTCTTATCAACGGTTTCGGCGGAACTCCCCTTCAAGAGCTCTACATCCTCAACAACTCTGTCACAAAAGCTCTCAACCAAGACGGCATAACCATCCACAAGACCATCGTCGGAAACTTCATGACTTCCATCGATATGGCAGGTGCGTCGATTTCCGTTTTGAGAGTGGACAGCGAGCTTAAATCTCTCGTCGACTATCCCGTCAACACCCCCGCACTAACTTGGGGCGCCGCAATGAGCGAACAGGCGGAAGCGGCTCTGGAAGCAGTGCAAGCAATCGGCAGAGCTCTCGGATACGTTCCGCAAGAGCACGTCGAAGCAAAAACCGCAAAGAAAGCGGCAAAAGCGGAAACCGAAGAAGTCGCAGTGTACGAAGTCGAAGGCAAACCCGTCGTAAACGAAACCATCAACACCGCGGCTTTCGTTCAAATCGTGGACAAGATGGCAGACATCGTCATCGAAAACGAAGTTCCCTTCTGTGAAGCCGACAAAATGGGCGACGGCGACTTCGGTATGTCCATCGCAAAAGGTTTCAGACAACTCAAAGCGGACTGGGCAACCAGAAAGAAAGGCGACATCGGTCAATTCCTTGTAAGTTGCAGCGAAATCATCAAAGAATACTGCGGCGGAGCATCCGGTCCTATTTGGGGTTCTGCGTTCAAGTATGCAGGCAAAGCAATGCTCGGCAAGAAAGAAGTCAACCTCACTGATATAGCACTTCTCTTCACCGAAGCAAATCGCGGCGTGTACGAAACGGGCAAAAAGTCCTTCGGCAAAGGTGCGGAAATCGGCGACAAGACGCTTGTTGACGCTCTCAAACCTTGCGCAATGGCTCTCACCAAAGCAGCGGAAGAAGGCAAAAAATTGCAAGAAGGTCTTGACCTCGGCGCAAAAGCGGCTCACGAAGGCGCAGAAGCAACCAAAACTCACGTTGCCACACTCGGCAGAGCGGGCACGGTGGGCGAGCGTTCAATCGGTTATCCCGATGCCGGCGCACACGGACTCGACGTCATCTTCAACGAGCTTGCGGCTTATATCGCAAAGATGTAAAATTCGATTGATACAAAAAATAGAAGCACTCGCCGAGTGCTTCTATTTTTTGTTTGTTTTCAGTTTTTTATATACGTCCATTTGCAAACGGCATTTTTTGCCGTTTAATTTTCTCTCTTAAACCGCTCGTTCGTTTTTCTTATTCTGTCAATAAGTTCGTGGTTGTCGTAATTGCTCGGAGCGCGCCAAACCCAATTGCCTTGCGCAACAGAAGGAGTGTTCATTCTGCCCTGCTCGTTTATGAGCAACAACCAATCTTGAAGAGGAACGACTGCAAGATTCGCAACGGATTGAAACGCAAGGTTTATCATGGCGTAGGTGCGGTTTGCGCCACCGCAGAAACGCAGACACTCTTTTTTGAACCGTGCGAGCGTATCGCCTTTTAATTTTTTACACCAGGAAGTCGTGCAATCGGCATCGTGGGACCCTGTATATACAACGCAGTTTTCGTCCTTATACGTGCGCGGCAAATACTCGTTGTCGTCGTTTGAGAAGGCAAATTGAAGCACTTTCATGCCGGGATAGCCGCAGTATGCAAGCAATTCGCGCACGTCGTCGGTGATAAAGCCCAAATCCTCGGCGATTATTTTTGCGCCTGGAATACGGCGGTTTACCTCGTCGAAAAGCGATTTGCCGGGGCCGACCATCCATTTGCCGTCTTTTGCGGTTTTTTCGCCGTTTTTGATGACGAAATACCCTGCAAATCCACGGAAATGGTCTATGCGCAATATATCGTAAAGTTTGAAACTTTGCTCGATGCGCTCTATCCACCACTCGTAGCCGTCCGCTTTCATCTTGTCGTAGTCGTAGACGGGATTGCCCCACAACTGACCGTCCTCGGCGTAAGCGTCGGGCGGACAACCTGCAACGACTGTCGGATTCAAATCCTCGTCAAGCAAAAACATAGACGGATTGCTCCACACGTCGGCGGAATCGTATGCGACGTAAATGGGCATATCGCCTACAATCGTTATATTCTTTGAATGAGCGTAATTCAAAACGTCCTTCCACTCGGCAAAAAACTCGTACTGGACAAACTTCCAAAACGCAATTTCGGAGGCAAACTCCCCTTTGCGTGCTTGCGCCTTGTCGTAAAAGCGGAATTCGTCTTCCCATTCGTTCCACGCCTTGTAGCCGAATGCGGCTTTGAGTGCCATAAAATACGCATAATCGTCAAGCCACTTTGCGTTGTCTTTGCAAAACGTTTCGAACTCGCAATCGGGCAAAAAGCGCGAATATGCTTTTTTGAGCAAGGCAGTTTTGCTTTCAAACAACCATCCGTAGTCGGTTTTGTCGCAAACGTGAACGGCGGATTTCAAATCCTCGCCGTCGAGAAGGCCTTTTTCAAACAACGTTTGAGGATCGATGTAATAGTGATTGCCTGCAAACGACGCGGGAGACTGATACGGGCTGTCACCGTACGCCGTAGGATTGAGCGGCAGTATCTGCCAACACTTTGTGCGTGTCGCGCTCAAAAAGTCTACAAATCGCTTACAGGGCGCGCCAAACGTGCCTATTCCCCACTCGCTCGGCAGCGAACTGACCGCCGTCAACATTCCGCTTTTATGCTTGAAGCCAAAACTGTCCGTCATCATAGCAAACTTTGCAAGCGATTTGATATCGTTTATGCTCGCCTGCAAAACAATATAATAAATATACCACAAACCAATCGTCGATTCAAGGGCGAAAGGGCAAAAATCGCATCAAATCATATATGATTTCATAAGGCTACACAAAATTTGCAAAAACCGCATCATATCCGCAATCTCCGCTTTCGATTTGTCCTTGCACAACGCCTCGGCAAGCACGCTTGCAAAAACGTTTTGCTTGAGCGGATCGTGCGGAATATCCCCAAAAGATATTTTTGCCGTTTGAGATACACTCTGTCCAAAATCGAAACGTCCGCCCATATTTTAAATATATGAGTTTGAAAAAAATGTTGTCTTTTGGCAAAAATAAGATGCAAAACTCCTTGACAACCCCCTTGTTTTAATCATATAATAAGCAATGTTAAGCGGTCATGGCGGAATAGGCAGACGCGTACGTTTGAGGGGCGTATGGTTACACCGTCCGAGTTCAAGTCTCGGTGACCGCACCACAAAAAGATAAGCACGAACTTTGT
>FR895586.1 GCA_000434435.1 Firmicutes bacterium CAG:475 | reverse complement strand
CGCTCATATTCTCGCCGCCTTGCGGCTCGCACTTGGAATAGGCAGATTGAGCGAATAAGTATGCTCCTGTTTATGTTGCAGGCTCTTCCTTGTTTTTCATTAAAATTTCGGCGTCATTTCATCAAATAGGTATTCATCTCATTGAATTTTTTTGGGACAAAAAATCCACCGATCAAAGTGTCGGTGGATTTTGTACAAAAAAACTGTGCACCGTCTTCGATAATCGACACCGAAGCGGAAACGGTGTAGGTGACTCCTCCAAAGTTTCCCCGTGGCACACGCCAACGCCTGTTTAGTGCTGCTGCGGTCAAGCTCTGACACGGTTCGCAGTATGACATTGCACGGGACCTTGCTATCAACATTCCTTGCACCGTGCAGCCAACCATATCAAAGACCTCGGACGGCGTTCGACACTACTATTGCGGATTGTAGTTTACAGGGCACCGCAAGCTCCCCGTCTAGCACAGTGTGATTATTATAGCATTAAGATTTGATTTTTGCAACAATAATATTTATTGAATTTCCTATGAAAAATCGCCGCACGTATTTTTAGGATTATCTTGTCAAAAACCGTCGGCACATAAGAAAAAATCGCCGATATTCGACGATTTTTTAAGTTAAAATTGTTGTTTCCGATTATTTTATATCGCGTTTTTTAAACGTAAAATAGCCAATAAGCGTGCTTATCACGGTATAAACGACGGGCATAACGGTTGCCGCAACGATTTGTTCATTCGCCAGTTTTTCAGCGGTCGTCGCGATACCCATTTGTTGCAAGGGAAGGAATATTGTCCAATCGAGTTTCGTTCCGTTGACGTCGTTTGTGGCAATGACGGTTGAGATGACGCTCACGACTACGCTCAAAAGCAAGTATGCCGCAATACATGTTGCAATAGACGTTCCCGTGGATCTGCAAAGGAAGTTCACCATCACAAAAATTGACACGCTTGCCACGCCGGCAAGGAATTGAAGTGCAAAGTTGCGCATTAGTATGCCGAATTTTGCGCTTGTAAAACCGCCCGGACTACCGCTGATTGCGTAAAAGATTCCGCTCACAACAAGCGCAAAGCACATGTAAAAGAAGAACAGGCACACCATTGACAACCATTTCGAGAAGTAGGTGTCCGCTCGCTTTGCACCCCTTGCCGTTGTCAGCGCAACGTATCCGTTTGAAAAGTCTTTGCCGATAAATATACATGCGACGATTGCGATCAAAAATTCTATGCAAGCAATCGATGACGAACCATATAGCAGATTTACTATCAACAAATCGAAAATCTGCATTGTGCCGTCTGCATCCGGAGCTTGTTCGGGGGGAGTGTTTTCGATTATTTTCATTCCGATCCAATAGACGGCAAAGGTCAAAAAGATAGCCAAAAACATAATTATAAGCGAAACCCAAACGCTTTTGAGTTTTCTCATTCTGTAAACGTCACTCGTGAAAGCCAAAGAGAATGAATTATTGTTCATTTTTGATACCTCCCATAAGCGAAATAAACGTGGATTCGAGGTCGCCCTGACACTCGGATATGCTCAAAACCGAAACGTTTGCGTCGGAAAACATTTTTGCGACGGTCGGGACGTCTTTAGACAAGTCGTAAAGCGCAAGAGTGTTGTAGGGGAGTATCTCGAAGTCGTGCGCGTGATAGTTTTCCACAACCACGTTAAGCGCGATTTTCAAATCGTCCACCACGACTTTGATATAAGGTCTGCAAAGTTCTTCGAGATCGCTTTGACGCAATTCCTTGACGAGTTTTCCGCCTTCGATGATGCCGTAGCAAGTTGCGAGTTTTTGAAGTTCTGCAAGCAAATGCGACGAGATAAGGATGGTAACGCCGTCGCGATTCAATCTTTGCAAAAGTTCTCTTACCTCGAAAATTCCGGTGGGATCGAGTCCGTTTACGGGTTCGTCCAAAATGAGTATGCTCGGATCGCCTATTAGAGCAATAGCGATTGCAAGGCGTTGTTTCATACCCAGGGAATAGTTTTTGACTTTTGTCGGGTTGTTTGGATCAAGACCGACTTTATGCAAAATGTCTTTCAGCTTTTCTTCGTTGGTAACTCCGATTGCGTAGCCCATAGACTTCATGTTTTCTATTGCCGTGAGGTGAGTGGAAAGAGCGGGGGAGTCAATGATAGAACCGATTTTTCTGCGCTCGTATGCAAGAGCGTCGGCGGTCGTTGCGCCGTTGATTTTGACTTCGCCGCTCGTTTGAGTCGCAAGCCCCGAAAGTATGCGGATGAGCGTAGTTTTTCCCGCTCCGTTTCTTCCGACCAATCCGTATATGTCGCCTTCGCGCACGGTCAGATTTACGTCGTCCAATACGACTTTGTTCTTCCCGTACTTCTTTGTCAAATGTGACGTTTCGAATACGTTCATAACAAAATTATTACTCCTTTTATTTTGATAGTTCGATTATACCACAAAATACACACGTGTCCATTTATTTCGATTTAAAGGCAAATATTAATTCGTATTTAATGTTTGTCTTGCTATATACACGTATCGTGTATCAACTAACGAAAATACGATAAGTGTACAAAGATACATAAAAAACCGCTAAAACGGGCTTGTTTTAATAAAAAATCGTAAAAAAATACATTTTCCAAACACATATCGTGTTATTGATTGATTTTTAAAACATAAAAATCTTAAAAGAAAAAGCACGCCGAAGCGTGCCATGTGGAGCGGGCGATGAGAATCGAACTCACGACTAAAGCTTGGGAAGCTTTCGTTTTGCCATTAAACTACGCCCGCAAAACGATTACTTTTAGATTGTATCACGCACAAAGATTTTGTCAAACATTTTATCGAGTTTGACTCAATCGGTTGCATTTTGCGACCTAACAAAGTATAATAAAAATCTATTAGAAAAATACATTAGAGGACAATATGTACAAACCCGTTGAAACAAATTTGAATTTCGTCGACCGCGAAAAAGAAGTTCTCGCTTTTTGGAAAGAAGAGAACATTTTCGAAAAGAGCGTAAAGAAAAACGAAGGCAATCCCGAATTTAGTTTTTATGACGGACCACCGACCGCAAACGGAAAACCGCACATCGGTCACATCCTCACCCGTGTCATGAAGGACATTATCCCTCGTTACAAAACCATGAAGGGATATCACGTCTTGCGCAAAGCGGGCTGGGATACTCACGGTTTGCCCGTCGAGCTTGAAGTCGAAAAACAACTCGGCATTGACGGCAAGCAAGAAATCGAAAAATACGGCATCGAGCCTTTTATCAAAAAGTGCAAGGAGTCCGTTTGGAAATACACCGACGAGTGGCAAAAGATGTCCGACCGCATCGGCTACTGGGCGGACATGAAAAACCCGTATATCACCTATGACAACAATTACATCGAGTCGGTGTGGTGGGCAATCAAACAGATGGCAGACAAGGGGCTTATCTACAAGGGCTACAAAATCGTGCCTTATTGCCCTCGTTGCGGAACCGCGCTCTCTTCGCACGAAGTCGCGCAAGGCTACAAAGACGTCGAGGAAACTTCCGTATTCGTCAAATTCAAGCTTAAAGGCGTTGACAACACCTATTTTCTTGCCTGGACGACGACTCCTTGGACTCTCCCGTCCAACGTCGCGCTTTGCATGAACGCAAAAGAGGACTACACAAAGATTCAAGTCGGTGACGAGTTCTATATTCTTGCCGACGCGCTTATTCCGTCCCTTTTCAAAGACGAAGCGGAATACGTCAAGATTGACACCAAGAAGGGCAGCGAGTACGAATACGTCGAATACGAACCGCTTTTCGACTACGAAACCGGTGCAAAGGAAAAGGGTTATTACGTCACAAACGACTCTTACGTTACTCTCACCGACGGCACGGGTATAGTCCATATCGCGCCCGCATTCGGCGAGGACGACAGCAAAGTCGGCAAAAAATACAATCTTCCTTTCGTACAAATGGTTGACGACAGAGGCAGATTCAAAGATGCCGTTTACGATTTTAAAGGATTGTTCTGCAAAGACGCCGACAAATATATCATCGAGAAACTTAAAGGCGAAAACAAACTTTTCAAAACTTTGAAGTTCACTCACAGTTATCCGTTCTGTTGGAGATGCGACACTCCGCTTCTTTACTATGCACGTTCGAGCTGGTTTGTGAAGATGACTGCTGTCAAGGAGCAACTTCTTGCTTCCAACGATTCGGTCAACTGGATGCCCGACACCATCAAAAAGGGCAGAATGGGCAATTTCCTTGAAAACGTCATCGACTGGGGCATTTCTCGCGAAAGGTATTGGGGCACACCGCTTCCTATCTGGGTGTGCAACAAGTGTGGAAAAGTGCATGTAATCGGCTCGAGAGAAGAATTGCGTGAAAAAGCTCATCTCGACCACGATGTCGAATTGCATCGTCCATACATCGACGACGTAAAGTGGGAGTGCGAGTGCGGCGGCGAAATGGTGCGTACGCCCGAAGTTTTGGACTGCTGGTTCGATTCCGGTTCCATGCCTTTTGCTCAATGGCATTATCCGTTTGAAAACAAGGAAGTTTTCGAAAAAGTTTTTCCTGCGGACTTCATTTCCGAGGCTGTCGACCAAACGAGAGGCTGGTTCTACACGCTTTTGGCGGTCAGCACGGTGCTTTTCGGACGCGCGCCCTTCAAAAACTGCATAGTTTTGGGACACGTCAACGACAAGGACGGTATCAAGATGTCCAAACACAAGGGCAACGTCGTCGATCCGTGGACGGTTCTCGACAAGCAAGGTGCGGACGCTACAAGATGGTATTTCTACACCACCAGTGCGCCGTGGCTTCCTTCCAGATTCCATGCGGATGCCGTGAGCGAATCTCAACGCAAGTTCATGGGCACGCTTTGGAACACCTATGCGTTTTTCGTCCTCTATGCCGAAATCGACAAATTCAATCCCACGGAGCATAAGCTCGAAGATCAAAAGCTCACCATCATGGACAGATGGATTTTGTCCTGCCTCAACACACTTATCAAGACGGTTGACGAAGGGCTCGATCAATACAAGATCACCGAAACTTCGCGTGCGATAGGCGAGTTTGTGGACAATCTTTCCAACTGGTACGTGCGTCGTTCACGCGAGCGTTTCTGGGGCAGCGAGATGTCAAAGAGCAAAGAAGCGGCATACACAACGCTTTACACCGTTCTTTCCACGCTCTCCAAGATTCTTGCACCTTACACGCCGTTTATGGCAGAGAGCATGTATCGCAACCTAGTTTGCAACTTTGACAAAGACGCTCCCGAAAGCGTGCATCTTTGCTCATTCCCGGTTGCTGACGAAAGATATATCGACAAAAACCTCGAAGACGGCATGGGCGACGTGCTCAAACTCGTCGTGCTCGGAAGAGCGG
>FR895585.1:13386-26254 GCA_000434435.1 Firmicutes bacterium CAG:475 | reverse complement strand
AAGAGCGTCGGCTTTCTCGGCGAAGTGCATCCCGACGTTCAAAAGAATTACGGCATCGACAACACTCGCATTTACGTTGCGGAAATCTCAATCGACGCAATCTTCAACAAGAATTGCCTTGAAAAGAGCAAGTGCGAAGCGTTCGGAAAATTCCCGAATATCGACAGAGACCTTGCGGTCGTCGTAGCGGACGACACTCTTGCGCAAGATATCGTAGACGCGGTTAAGGGCGCAAAAATCAAATACCTCAAAGACGTAAAAGTGTTTGACGAATACAAGAGCGAACAAATCGGCAAAAACAAGAAGAGCGTTGCAATGAACTTTACCTTCTCATCGCTCGAACGCACGCTTACCGACGACGAAATCGCAACCGAAATGGCAAAGATTTTGTCTGCGCTCAAACGCAAAGTCGGAGCAAAAATAAGATAAATCATCACGCTATAAGGCAAACGGTGAGTTTGCCTTATAGCAAAAAAACATCGGAAAATCGATAGATTGGTTGAAAAAAACATTTCAACGGCGTTTTCGATTTTGACGATAAAAGGGAAAGATGTTTGATCAAAAGAGTTTAACCACGCTCGAATATCCGAAAATTCTCGATCGACTTGCCACTTTTGCGCAATCACAAGGCGGAAAGAAAAAAGCAAGCGAACTTGTCCCGTACGAGAAAATCGCCGACGCTTTGCACGCTCTGAACGAAACGGCGGAAGCAGACAGGGTGCTTTTCGAATACTCGCTTTCACCGTCGTTTGCTGTTGACGATATAGGTGATATTCTCGTCAAAGCCAAAAAGGGCGCAACTCTCGCAATCCCCGATATTATGAAAGTCGGAAGGTCTTTGCGAGTTTCAAGACGGCTCAAATATACCATCGACAAAGTGAAAGATTGTCCTTTGCTTGCCGATATGGCAATGGGACTTTTTGAAAACGAAACTCTTGAAAAAAAGATTTTCGACGCTTTTTTGAGCGAAACGGAAGTTGCCGACAACGCATCGAACGAGCTTCGAGCAATCCGCATACGCATACGCAAGCTCAACGACAACGTGCGCAGCAAATTGCAACTTTTCATCACTTCGCCTAAGTACTCGAAATATCTTCAAGACAACATCATCACCGTCAGGGGCGACAGATACGTCATTCCCGTAAAAAGCGACTGCAAAGGCACTATCCCCGGACTTGTGCACGATCAATCCGCATCGGGATCTACGCTTTTTGTCGAGCCTATGCAAATCGTAGAACTCAACAACGAACTCAAAGTCGAGCTTGTCAACGAGCAACTTGAAATCGAAAAGATTTTGCGCAATTTTTCCAATCAAATCGAAGGGTGCGCGGACGGAATAACGTACAGCTACAACACCGTTGTCGATATGGATATGGTGTTTGCAAAAGCACAACTTGCAAGAGAGTATAAAGCCACCAAACCCGAACTCAACGAGGACGGCGTTATCGATATAAGAGCCGGCAGACATCCGCTTATCGACCAAAAGAAAGTCGTTCCCGTGTCGCTTGCACTTAAAAAAGACGAGAAAATGTTGCTTATTACAGGTCCGAATACGGGCGGCAAAACCGTTACGCTCAAACTTGTGGGATTGTTTACGCTTATGGCTATGAGCGGATTGTTTATCCCGGCAAAAAGCGCGAATTTGTCCATATTCGACGGTGTTTACAGCGACATAGGCGACGAACAAAGCATAGAACAAAGCCTTTCGACCTTCTCGTCGCATATTAAAAACACAATCGGAATACTCGACGTCATAACAGACAAATCGTTGGTGCTTTTCGACGAGCTCGGCGCAGGTACAGACCCCGGTGAAGGCGCGGCACTTGCAGTGAGCATTGCGGAGTATCTTTTGAGAGTGGGCGCAAAGTCCTTTATTACGTCGCACTTTAACGACCTCAAAGAGTTTTCGCTTGTAACCAAAGGCGTTGTCGCTGCGTCCATGGAGTTTGACAGCAACACGTTCTGTCCCACCTACAAGCTGGTTATGGGAGCTATCGGCTCGTCAAACGCACTTGCAATCGCAAAAAAACTCGGACTTTCAGACGAAATCATCGAAAACGCAAAGAGCAAAATTTCCGTTGAAAAACGTCAATTCGACAACGTACTGACCGCTGCGGAAAAAACTCGCATGAAAGCGGCAGAGCTTGTCAGCGAGGCGTCAATCGATAGAGAAAACGCCGCAAAAGCACTCAAAGACGCCGAAATCGAGAAGAAACGCATCGAAGAAAAGCGCGAAAAACTCGACGAAAGCATACGAAAAGAAACCAAACGTCTTATCGAAAACAGCGTTGAAGAGGCAAACGACATACTCGAACAAATAAAAGAAATTCTCAACAAACCACAGGTTGAGGACAAGGATTTGTTCGAGGCAAGAAAGTTGAAAAAACAACTTGAAAATATGACAGCCGACTATGAAAAAGAAGCGGTTGTCGAGGACGTAAAGGACGATTCTCCGCTTAAAATCGGCGATAACGTCTTTGTGAAATCCTTGCAAAAGAAAGGAAAACTGACGTCTATAAATCAAAGGGGAGAGGCAGTGGTCGCATTTGGAAAACTTACTACAAAAGTCAAAAAAGACGACTACTACAAGGTGAAATAAATGACCGATCAATACGTGCAATCAATCGATGTGGAAGTTGGAAAGGCGGCAAAGTATATGCAGTGGGCAGGCATCGCGCTTATACTCGCTTCGCTCGGGTTTATACTGTTGTCTGCATTTTACAGCTGGTGGTTCGTATTCGGTTTCGTCGCACTTATGGCAGCGGGCGGCGTTTTTTTGCATTTCTACAATAAAACCGCAAAAGAGTACACGTACGAGTTTTCTAGATCAAGACTTCGTATCATCGCGAAAGACGTCGTAAACAGACAAAGAGTTTATCTCGACCTTTTGTGGAAAGACGTAAAAAGCTTTGAGATTATGACGGGTGCGTACGACGAAAAGAGAGATTTGCTTTGCGCAAACAAATCCTACGACGTAGGCGTGTGCCAAATTGTATTTAGGGCGGACAATCAAACTCGCAGATTGCTTTTTATGCCCGACGAATATATGAGCGCACTTGTAAAAGAAACGCTGAAAGAGCAATCAAAAGATTGATGAGAATAAAATAACCTCGGTAGAATACCGAAAAAACGAATTATGGAAAAGTTGATATATCTTGACAATGCGGCAACGACGAGAATTTATCCGGAAGTTGCAAAAACCATACAAAGAGAAAGTGAGGAAGATTTTTTCAATCCGTCCGCACTCTACAAACCGTCGGTCGCATTATCCGTTAAGATTAAAAACGCAAGAGAAAGCATAAAATCCGCACTGAAAGCCCCCGATGGCGAACTTTACTTTTTGTCGGGCGGAACGGAAGCGGACAATACCGCACTCTTTTGCACGAGAAAAGCAAAAGGAAGTCGAATCATCGTTGGACAAGGTGAACACGACGCAATTATTAGCGGAGCAAATCAACTTGCTGCGCAAGGTTTCGACGTGCAATTTGCTCCGATAAATCACGACGGTTCCGTAAACGTCGAGGAATTTGAAAAATTGCTCGACGAAAACGTTTCGCTTGTTTCGATTATGCACGTAAGCAACGAGACGGGAGCGGTGAACGATATACAAAAACTCGTTAAGCTTACAAGAAAACGCGCACCGAAAGCGATTTTTCACTCGGACGGGGTGCAAGCCTTCGGAAAAATCAAAGTGAACTTGCGCGCATTGGATGTCGATTTGTACACGATATCGGCACACAAAATTCACGGTCCGAAGGGAATCGGTGCGTTGTTTGTCAAAAAAGGCGTGTCGATAAAACCACTTATTTACGGCGGAGGACAAGAAAAAGGATTTAGATCGGGCACGGAAAACGCTCCATCGATTTTGGGATTTGAACAAGCAGTGAAGATATGTTTTGACAATTTTGAAAATGACTATTCTCAAAAACTTGATTTTAGAGAACAGTTGGCTACAAAATTGACACAAAACATTGAAAATTTGGTGGTATTGTCGCCTAGTGAAAATTTTGCACCGAACATTTTAACCGTCGCGTTTAAGGACGTTCGAGGGGAAGTTTTGTTGCACGATATAGAGGATTGCGGCATACTTGTCGGCATTGGTTCGGCATGCTCGTCACATCGCGAATCGAGATTCAAAGGTCTGTTGGGACTTGACGAAAGGCATAAAGACGGGATCATCAGGTTCAGCACGTCGTATGAAAATAAAGTCGAGGATATTGATTTTGTCGTGAATACGATAAAAACAAGCCTTGAAAAACTGACAAACTACAAGAGAGTTTAAATAAAAGAAAACCATAAATTAAGCAACACGGACGTACACATGGAAAAAGTTATCATCATCAGATACGGGGAAATATTCCTCAAAGGCAAAAATCGCGATTATTTTGAAAGTTTGCTCATAAAAAATATCAAGCAAGCTCTTTCGGGATTGAAATTTGACTTTACACGCTCGCAAGGCAGATATTTTATTGAAAATTTCGACATTGACGACGAACCGGAATTTGTCGACAGACTGAAAAAAATCTTCGGAATTTATTCGTTTTCCATTGCGTACAAAGTCGAAACCAAAGCGAACGAAGATTTTTGCGACGTGAGAGATTGTATAAAAGCGCTTGCACTCAAAACGCAGGAAGAAACTTTGCTTAAAGCGCCGAAATTCAGAGTTACGGTAAAAAGAGCGGACAAGCGTATTCCGCTTGCATCGTACGAGATTGCCGCAAAACTCGGCGGAGTGGTGCTTGCAAACACGTCTTTTACCGTCGATTTGAAGGATTTTGATTACGATTTCCTCGTCGATATGCGCGAAAACGGTTATTCGTTCGTGTACAGCGACGTGATTCAAGGTGCAGGCGGTCTTCCGGTTGGCTGCTCGAGCAAGGGACTTATGCTGCTTTCGGGCGGAATCGACTCACCCGTTGCGGCGTATATGATGGCAAAACGCGGCATGAAACTTTGCGCAATACATTTTTGTTCACCGCCGTACACCTCCGAAAAGGCAAAGGAAAAAGTTGTCGAACTTCGCAATATCGTCGAAAAATACGCAACCGACGTAAAACTCTATATAGTGCCGTTTACCGAAATTCAAATGGAAATTCATAGGGTTTGTCCTGCGGAGTTTATGATTACAATCATGCGCAGATTTATGATGCGTATTGCGTCGATTGTCGCAAAACAAGCGGAGTGCAAAGCTCTTATCACCGGTGAAAGCCTAGGACAAGTCGCATCGCAAACCGTTGAAAGCATGACTTCGACGGAAGATTGCGCCAAGCTTCCCGTTTTCAGACCACTTATTGCATTTGACAAGGAAGAGACAATGAATCTTGCGCGCAAAATAGGCACGTATGAAACTTCTATCGAGCCGTTTGAGGATTGCTGCACGATTTTCTTACCGAAAAATCCCGTTATTCATCCGAAACTCGAAAAGGTGAGAGAGGCGGAAAAAGCAATGGATATCGACGCACTCGTCAAAAAAGCAGTTGAAAACATAGAGATTGTTTAACTCTAATTTACTTTAATTAAGTTCGAAAAAGCGGGATCTTCCCGCTTTTTTCAATATCAATTACGTTATTAATTTATAGCTTAATTTTGAATTTAAACTCAAAAAAATAATTATTGTTTGGTAGAGATAGCAGTCGCTTTAAGGCAGATATCCGTCGACATAGACTTCTTTTTCTATCGTTCGGCAGATTTGCGGATTTGACGTTATAAAACACACGATTTCGTATTTTACGATACTGTCGAATGCCAACGGTTTATCCGATATTGACGTAATTTCTGCGGTTTTCGCGTCAAATACCAGAATTTGCTCTCGACCGAGCGCGTCAATGCGATATATCCGATAGGAGTAAATTTCTTTTGTGTTCAGCGTAAGCGTAATTTCTTTTCCGTTTTTTGCAATATCAATATCCGACTCATTAAAGTCAACGCTGTCGAAACACGACGACATCCGATATTGATTATCTATTGAAAAAATCTCGGATTTTCTGTATTCTAACGGGGTACTTTCGCTTGCAATCGTAACACTTTTGTTTTGTTTTGTAGCATATAAATCAACGTCCAACACAATGCTGAATTCGCTTGTCGTCAGTTTTTTTGCAATAGGTTGTTTGTTTTCGATATAGCGCCAAGTTTTTTGGCATTGTCTTGTTGCAAATCCTCCGCCTTTTTCATCCATACCGCTGTCCGAGCCGTGCCAAACGACAACCGTATAATCGTTGTTGTAGCTTGCGCACCATGCGTCGGAGTTCATTTTATCCGCGCGCTGTGCCGTTCCCGTTTTTGCGCAAACCTCGAAATCGAGGGCAGAAAGCGCGATTGCCGTGCCGTCTTGCACTGTGTCCGATAAAGCGGAATTTATTTGGTCGCAAGTGGACGACTCGAATACCTTTTTAGGCAAGTTTTCGTCCGAAGATAATAATTTTCTGTCGTTTTTGACAACGTATCTGACAAAATCCGCCTTTTTAAAATGCCCGTCGTTTGCAAACGTCGCGTAAGCGTCGGCAATTTCTTTTACGGCAACTCCGTTTGTCAACGCCCCGAGGGATAAGGCATAATTTTTGTCGGCATCCTCGGTTTGTATGCCGAGATTTGCAAGCGTACCGACGGCAGCATCAACGCCGATATAACTTAAAGTTTTGACGGAAATGCTGTTCATGGATTTTTTTATTGCCTGCCTTATCGTCGTATCGCCGTAATATATTCCGCCGAAGTTCGACGGTGAAAAATCGCCGTACACAACTTTTTCGTCGGTTATGGGAGTTGCGAGCGTTACCTCGTTTCTATCGATGGCGGGAGCGTAAACGGCAAGAGGTTTTAGACTCGATCCCGGCTGCCTTTTGACGTTGTAGGGAAGATTCGACCAATATGCCGATACGGCGTGATTTTTGTTGTCAATCGCTATGATTGCCCCGTTTACGCTATCGGTTGAATACATACTTTTGTCTTGCCCCGAAGCCGCGATTTGTTTTTGCAAGTTCGCGTCGAGATTCAAATAGATTTCGAGGGCGGAATTCGACAATTCATACTTTGTCATATCCAACTTTTCACAAACCTCGTCGATTGCGTTTTTGATATATAAATAATAAATTTGACTGTTTAGATTGCCGTTTTTCCGTTCGTGTTTTGTCGAGTTTAGCGGCGATGAAATCGTATTCGAATACGTTTGTTCGTCGATATATCCCTCGTTTTTCATAACCGTCAAAACGAGATTTCTTCGTGATATACAATCGGTTTCGTTTGAAAAAGGGGAGTATTTTTTCGGGTTTTTCACGATTCCTGCAAGCGTTGCGCACTCGGACAAATCGAGCTCCGTTACGTTTTTGTCAAAATACAATCTTGCGGCTTGTTTCACTCCGTACGCGCCGTTGCCGAAGTAAATGACCGACAAATACATTGCAAGTATTTCGTCTTTTGAATACTCTCTTTCGAGATTCGAAGCGATTGCGATTTCTTTCAACTTGCGGCTTACCGTCTTTTCATGGCTCAAATGCGTGTTTTTGACAAGCTGTTGAGTTATCGTAGACGCGCCTTCTTTCAGAGAACCTGCTTTTATATTGCTCAAAAGCGCACCCGCCATACGCACGGGATCGTATCCTTTGTGTGAATAAAACCTCTTGTCTTCAAGCGCGACGAAAGCGTTTTTGAGGGCTGCAGGAACGTCGGAGGGATTTATATAATTGTCGTCGGCATATTCCAGCTCGTTGCCGTTTATATCGAAAAAGGTTGGGGACGCGGTTGCGGTCGGAAGCAAATCCGCATTAGGTTTTTGATTGCTTGCCCATATCGCGAACGCGCCTATCGCGACGGATACACAAACAATCGGCGTAAGAATGACGGAAGATAATACTATAGCTAGTTTACGCTTTTTGCGTTTTTTCTCTTCGGAAGTAAGAATTTTTGAGGTTTTGGATTTTTTCATCGAATTTATTATTGTTTTATCCCTCAAAATTATGTATAATATTTTTTTGATAATAAGATGTGCATGTATGCACGTGCGCACATACGCATATAAGAATAGTTTTTTCCGTTGAAAATCGAATACGGAAAAGAAAGGACACAAATGACAAAGTATTACAAAATCAACACGTACGGTTGCCAAATGAACGTACACGAAAGCGAAAAAATCGCAGGCATACTCGAAAAGATGGGATACGTCGATTGTCCCGACGATTGCAACGCCGACGTAATCGTGTTCAACACTTGCTGTATTCGCGACACCGCAGAACGTCGCGCGCTCGGAAATATCGGCGTGACGAAAGCGGAGAAAAAACGCAATCCTAACCTCGTTTTGGCAGTCGTGGGCTGCATGCCTCAACAAGACGGCATGAAAGAAAATATTAAAGAAAGATTTCCGTACGTGGACATAGTTTTGGGTACGCGCAATATTTCCGCACTTGAAAACGAAATAAAAAAGGTTGTCGAAGGCAGAGAAAAAATCAAAAAGCGCAGCGACAAAAAGTATCGTTGCTTCGACGTCGAGCAGCCTGCGGATTATCTCGATATAGACGAAAACACTCCCCAAACGCGCACGAGTTTTCCGAACGCATGGGTAAATATTATCTACGGATGCAACAACTTTTGCACCTATTGCATAGTGCCTTACGTCAGAGGCAGAGAGGTTTCGCGCGATATGCAAAACGTGCTCGACGAAGTCAAAAAGTGCGTTGACGAGGGATATAAAGAAATCACTTTGCTCGGTCAAAACGTCAATTCATACGGCAACGACGTTGACGACGACAAGGTGACCTTTGCAAATCTTTTGCGCGAAATAGACAAAATCGACGGGGACTTCCGCATACGTTTTATGACGTCGCATCCCAAGGATTTGAACAATGATATAATCGATGCTATGGCGGAATCGAAGCACGTTTGTCACAATCTGCATTTGCCGATTCAGGCAGGCTCGGACAAAGTGCTCGCAAATATGAACAGACGCTACGACAGCGCGCATTATCTCGAAATCATCGACAAACTCCGCAAGCGCATGCCCGACATCGGCATTACGACGGATATTATGGTCGGATTTCCGACTGAAACCGAAGAAGATTTTGAAGATACGCTGAAAATCGTGGAAAAAGTGCGCTATTCAAACGCCTTTACTTTCATATATTCGCCGAGAAAAGGCACTCCCGCGGCGAAGATGGAGCAAATTCCGTACGCAATTAAACAAGCGCGTATCGCAAGGCTCATAAAACTTCAAAATTCCATCACCAAAGAGATTTCAAAAACCTACATCGGCGGCGTGTACAGAGTGCTTTGCGAGGACGTTGCGCCCAAACTGGACGGCATGGTTTGCGGCAGAGAGGACGGCGGCCGTTTGGTGACTTTCGAGGGTGGCAAAGAGGATATAGGCAAGTTCTTCGACGTAAGAATTACCGAATCGAAATCCGCATCGCTTTTCGGGCATAAGGAGGAAAAATGAATATCGACAAAGACAAACTCTCTCCGATGATGAAGAGATATTTTCAGATAAAAGATAATTATCCCGATTGTCTGCTTTTCTTCCGCCTCGGCGACTTTTACGAGATGTTTTTCGACGATGCCGTCACTGCTTCGAGAGTGCTCGATTTGACGCTTACAGGCAGAGATTGCGGACTCGAAGAACGTGCTCCTATGTGCGGCGTGCCGTATCACGCGGTCGACAACTACATAAGAAGACTTATCGAAAACGGATACCGAGTTGCCATTTGCGAACAACTCAGCGATCCTGCAACGTCCAAAGGGCTTGTCGACAGGGATGTCGTGAGAGTCGTATCCAGCGGCACTGTCATGGAAGAGGACATCCTCGACGAAAAAAAATCCAACTATCTCTGCTCGATTTTTTCAAACGCAAACTCGTTCGGTATCGCATGGACTGACATTTCCACAGGCGAATTCGACGTTTACGAATACACGGGCGAGGACTATCTCGAACGCTTGTCGAACATACTCGGCAGCATTGCTCCGAGCGAAATCATTTGCAACGAAAATTTCCTTTCTAAGTATCAGAAAGTAAGGTATTTCGTGACCAACGAAAAGCGTGCGCATTGCTATCACGACTTTGCATATAACGTTTCGACCGCAACGAGAAAGATTTTGTCCGCGTTCAAGGTGAACTCCTTGGAAGTGTTTGAGCTTCAAGACAAAAACAGTGCGATTTGCGCTGCCGGCGGACTTTTGGAATACCTTGCGCAAACACAAAAAAGAAGCCTCGGACAGCTCACGAAGATATCCTTTTTGCACGACAAATCATTTATGATGCTCGACAACGCAACTAGAAGGAATCTCGAACTGACTCAACGAGCGCGCGACGGCAAACGTCAAGGTTCTTTGTTGTCCGTTCTTGACAAAACCGCAACCGCTATGGGCGCAAGAACGCTCAAACGCTGGATAGAACAACCGCTTCAAGATGCAGATTCAATCAACAAACGCCTTGATGCAGTGGAAGATCTGATGAGCTCCAAAGCCCTGCGCGAAAGACTCGGCGAAGCGTTTTATTCCGTGCGCGATCTCGAAAGATTGAACGGCAGACTTGCATACGGCAACGCATCGCCGAAAGATTTGCTTTCGATAAGTGACACTTTGGAAGCGATTCCGCAAATCAAACAGCTTCTTTCGGGCGCAACGAGCCAACTCGTAAAAGGCATCAACAAGGCTTTGAACTCGCTTGAAACCGTATGCGCGACTCTTCAGAGTGCGCTGGACAGAGAGGGCGTAAACAGCTACAAAAACGGCGGATACGTCAAAAAGGGCTACGACGAAACTCTCGACCAAATGCGCGATATCAAAAACTCCGCAAAAGAATGGCTCGCAAACCTCGAAGCGAGAGAAAGGGAAGAAACGGGTATCCGCACGCTCAAAGTCGGCTACAACAAAGTTTTCGGATACTATATCGAAGTGTCCAAATCCTTTGCGGACAAAGTGCCTTATCGCTACGAGCGCAAGCAAACTCTTGTAAACGGCGAAAGATACATTACTGACGAGCTTAAACAACTCGAAGAAAAAATACTTTCGGCAGAATCCAACGCTTTTGCGCTCGAAGACAGGATTTTTGCGGAACTCAAATCGATGTGTTGCGACAATCTTGCAAAACTTCAATCGAACGCACAAGCATTGAGTGCGCTCGACTGTTTGGTGTCCCTTGCAAACGTTTCGGTGGCAAACAAGTACGTAAAACCCGAAATCAACAAAAAAATCAAGTGTATAGACATAGAAGAGGGCAGACATCCCGTTGTCGAAACGTTGCTCGACAGAGGAGCATACGTGCCAAACGACACGCTGCTTGACGACTCAGACAATCGAACGATGATTATAACGGGGCCGAATATGGCGGGCAAATCCACATATATGCGACAGGTTGCAATCATCACGCTTATGGCGCACATCGGATGTTTCGTGCCTGCAAAATCCGCAAAAATCGCTTTGACAGACCGTATTTTTACTAGAATCGGCGCAAGCGACGATTTGAGCGGCGGTCAAAGTACGTTTATGGTTGAAATGATAGAAGTTGCAACCATACTCAACTACGCAACGTCATCCAGCTTGCTCGTGCTTGACGAAATCGGCAGAGGAACGTCAACGTTCGACGGCTTGTCGATTGCGTGGGCGGTGCTCGAATATATCACCAAAAACATCAAAGCAAAGACGCTCTTTGCAACGCACTTCCACGAGCTTACCGAGCTTGAAGACCTCGAAGGCGTAAAAAACTATCGCGTTCTCGTGAGTAGGGCAAACGACACAATCGTGTTCTTGCACAAAATCGTAAGGGGAGGCGCGTCACAAAGTTTCGGTATCGAAGTCGCATCGCTTGCAGGCGTAACGAAATCCGTCATCGACCACGCAAAAAGCATAATGCACTCTCTTGAAGAAGATTCGAAAAATCGCGATACGAACGAAATGTTGTTGAGCTCGGCAAAGAAAAACGTAACGGCGCAAGTAAGTTTGTTCGACAATGAAGCAAGCAAAATCGAACAACAAATCAAGGATATAGACGTAAACAATCTTACGCCGCTTCAAGCATTGACCGTGCTTTGCGACCTTAAAAAGCAACTTGAAGAATAAACTTTTACAAAAAACCGACAAATTTAGAGTGGTTTTGGAGAATATATGGGCAAAATTAACGTTCTTGAACCAAATGTTTTCAATATGATATCGGCAGGCGAAGTCGTTGAAAAACCTTCGTCCGTCGTCAAAGAACTTGTTGAAAACTCAATAGACGCAGGCGCAACCGACGTATCGATATACGTCGAGGACGGTGGAATCCGCAAAATTCAAGTCAGCGACGACGGCATCGGAATCGAAAAAGACGACGTGCGCAAGGCGTTTTTACCACATGCAACGAGCAAACTTAAAAATATCGTCGATTTGGACAGCCTTGCAACGCTCGGTTTCAGAGGCGAGGCTCTTGCAAGCATATCGTCGGTGAGCGAAGTTACGCTTTCGTCAAAAAGCAAAAATCAGGACGTAGCGTCAAAAATTGCACTTTCGGGCGGCAAAGTGACCTTCGAGGGTGAAGATTCAAGAGCGCAAGGCACCGTTATAACCGTTGAAAACCTGTTTTTCAACACACCGGCAAGACTTAAATTCCTCAAAAAAGGCGCAAGCGAACTGAATTACATAAAAGATACGGTTAGAATGCTGATTTTGGCAAATCCGACCATCAGAATAACCTTATCGGACGAAGAGGGTATAGTGATTTCAAACGATGGCGGCGAACTTATCGATGCAATTTACTCGGTTTACGGAGCAAAAACCGCCGACAATCTCGTCGAAATCGTTGACAATTCGTACGGAAACATCAGAGTTTCCGGCTACACGTCAAAGGTTGATTTTACCAAATCAAACAGAACTTACCAAACGATTATCGTCAACGGAAGAGCGGTTGAGGATC
>FR895585.1:5441-13367 GCA_000434435.1 Firmicutes bacterium CAG:475 | reverse complement strand
AGCGGTTGAGGATCAAACCATACAAACGGCGGTCGAAAAGGCGTATGCAGAGTATTTGATGAAAAGAAATTATCCGATGTTCGTGCTTGACGTTTTGATGCCGTTCGACGACGTGGACGTCAACGTGCATCCGTCAAAAACCGAGGTTCGTTTCAGAGATAAACACGCGGTTTTCAGTGCGGTATATCATGCAATCCTAAACACGATAAACGCAAGTTTACAAAACGTATCGTTTGGTTTCGACATGTCGCAAAGTGCATCTCAAAACGTCCAAAATGTCACTGAACAGTCGGATTTCGGCAAAAAAATCGAACAAAACGACGGCAAAGCGACAAAGCCGAAATTTACTCAAGCAAGCATTGACACCTCAAAACTTTTCAGCGGAAAAACTACGCCGAAAAACTATTTCGGATTTGAATTTCAAGGTGAGAAATCTTCAAATTCCGAGCTAAAAGAATCTCGTTTTTCAACGCCGTTTGATTTTGATTTTACGCATAGTTCAAAAAGCGATGTTCAACGTATAGAAGAAAACCGAGAAGAAAATGGAAACACGGAGCAATCAAGCGATTCACAAGATTATTCGGTTTTCGACGGCAAAATCGTGGGGCAAATCTTCGACACGTACATCATATGCGAACGCGGCGATCTTGTTTATCTCATCGACCAGCACGCCGCACACGAGCGCATTTTGTACGACAGAATCATTGAAAATTTCACTGTCGAACACAAACAGTCGTTGCTTATCCCGTTCAAACTTAACATGACCGGCGAAGAGTGCGAATACTTCGAGCGGATTTTGCCGAATCTCGAAAATCTCGGATTTGAAATCGGCAAAAGCGGAAGCGCATATCTTATAAACGCTGTGCCGGAACCCGTTGCGCAAGTCAATTTTTCAAAATTTTTCTCGGATTTGTTTGCAAATATGCAAAGCGAAAACGAGTTGACGCTTGAAAATCTTTTGAAAGACAAGCTCTGTCAGCAGGCATGCAAGGCGGCAATAAAAGGCGGCCAGTCGCTATCGCGCGCACAAATCAAACGAGTCATCAAATATTACGTGGACGAAAACGGCAATCTTCCCACAAAATGCCCGCACGGACGCCCGGCTGTTGTTGCGTTCACGGCAAAAGACGTTGAAAAGTTGTTCAAACGCATTGTCTGAGCCGCTATATATAAGGATTAATATTATTATATATAAATAGTAACAAAATATAATAATAAACAATAATGCGTGACGTTTCGCATTTCGCATAATGCGCAAAAATAGCAACATGAGCAAAATTCTTCCACCAATCTATATCGCAGGTCCGACGGCATCGGGCAAATCCGCGCTGGCCGTCAAACTTGCGTCAAAATTTGACAGCGTGATCATATCTGCCGACAGTATGCAGATTTATCGCACGCTGGATATCGGCACGGCAAAAGAGGATATTTCGATACGCGAAAAAATTCCGCATAAGCTCATAGACGTTGTCGATCCGAACGAAGAATTTTCCGTTGCTGAGTTTGCACGCCTTGCGAAAACCGAAATCGAAAATGCGCAAAACAGCGGAAAACTGCCGATAATCGTCGGCGGAACAGGGCTGTATTTCGAAGCATTGCTTTATCCTATGAGCTTTGCAAACACCAACAAAAACGACGTTTTGCGTGAAAGCTTACAGCAAGAGCTTCAAAATTTCGGCGCGCACGCAATGCATCAAAAACTCCAATCTCTTGATCCGCAAGCGGCAAATCGTCTTCACGAAAACGATACGAAACGAGTTATTCGTGCGCTCGAAATCGTTTTAAGCACGGGCAAAACGCTCGAACAAAACCAGGACGAACGCCAAAAGCCTGACGTCATTATGGTTGCGCTAAACACGGATCGCGACGTTTTGTACGAGCGCATCAATAAACGAGTCGATAAAATGTTCGACGAAGGACTTGTGCAAGAGGTTTTGAGCGTCGGCGATTTTTCTTATCAATCAATGCAAGCCATCGGCTACAAGGAGTTTGCAAACTGCAATTTCAGCCTAAAAAACGACAAATACGTTGTCGCCGATGCCGAGCTTGACCAAATCAAAGACAAAATCAAACAGCACTCGCGCAATTACGCAAAACGGCAACTGACTTGGTTTAGAAAATACGATTTCGTCAAATGGTTCGATATAAACGACGTCGACGGCGCAATCGAATATATTTCTCAAAAAATAGCCGAAAAAACCGCATTGCAGTAACGATAACACCAAATAACATAACAGCAAAAATCGCATACTTTGGCACAGATATAAACCAAAATATCAATCGAAATAAACAAAAATTATCACTAAAAGGCATAAATATGGACAAAATTTCTGCAAAAAATCTAGTATCCGAGTGCGAAATCGAGCTTAAAGACCAATACGCACGTCTTGAAGACATTGCGCTTTACAATCAAAAAAAGGTGCTTGACGCATACAAAAATCAATCGATTCAAGCGCGCCATATGTTCGGCACAACAGGCTACGGCTACGACGACATCGGCCGCGATACGCTTTGCAAGCTTTATGCCGACATTTTCCACGCCGAAAGCGCGATTGTTTCTCCTAATATCGTATCGGGAACACATGCTTTGACGCTCATGCTTTTCGGAGTTTTGCGCCCGGGCGACAAACTTTTGGCGGTTTCCGGCATGCCTTACGACACTCTTACAGACGTAATTTTGGCCGAAAACAAAGGTTCTTTGAGAGATTTTGGCGTCAAATTCGACAAAATTGACCTCAAAACGAACCCGGATTTGACGCCCGAATTTGACTATGACGCCATTGAAAACGCACTTAAATCCGAAAAAATCAAGGCTGTTTTTGCCGCAAGAAGCCGCGGATACAGTCTTAGACAAGCAATCAGCGTCGAAAACGTCGAAAAACTCATCAAATTCGTCAAAAAAATCAGCCCCGAAACGCTCGTTTTAATCGATAATTGCTACGGCGAATTCGTCGAAAAAATCGAGCCTACGGACGTCGGCGCAGACCTCATCGCAGGCTCGCTTATCAAGAATATCGGAGGCGGAATTGCACCGACAGGCGGCTATATCGCAGGAAAATCCTCACTTGTCGAGCAAGTTTCCTACCGTTTGACAGCTCCGTCGCTCGGCATGGAAGAAGGCTCGTATGCCTATGGTTATTTACCGTATTATCAAGGTCTGTTTTTGGCTCCGTCGGCGGTCAAAAACGCGCTCAAAGGCTCGCTTTTGTTTGCAAAAACCTACTCAAAACTCGGTTTTGAAACGCTGCCGCGTGACGATATGAAACCTTATGACATCGTTACGAGCATAAAACTCGGTTCTGAGGACAAACTTATCGATTTTTGCGGCGCAATTCAAGAGATTTCGCCAATTGACAGCAACGTAAAGCCGCTTCCGTGGGATATGCCCGGATATCAAAATCAAGTCATTATGGCGGCCGGAGCGTTCGTTCAGGGCTCGTCAATCGAGCTGAGCGCGGATTCGCCGATCAAAGAACCGTATATCGTGTACGTTCAAGGCGGTTTGACCTATGAACACGCATATTTGGCGGTTTTGCATACGCTTGAAACGCTGAATTTTGACAAATAACTGCAGATTGATTTCAAAACGTAGCCATAAAACTCCGCCGAATCTTCGGAAAATCAATCGATAAAACGAGCAAGAAATTCACGGCAAAATCACTAGCGTTTTGGCAGATTAACCGTAATAACAAGTGAATAATCGGTAGGAAACACATCAAAAAAAATAATGGTGAAACTAACCGAAGAATCGGCAGTATAATCAAACGCGATATCAGCCGAAATAACAGCGTTGAAACAACCGACAAGTTCTGCAAAAACTAAAACCGCGCGAGCAAATCCGTCGATAATCGAGTCGGAAAACCAGCATAAAAACCAAATCAAATTCATGTAAAATACGCAATAAGAATATGAAATCTAAATTTTACAAAATTTTCAAAATAATTTTTAAAACCTCTATTTAGTGCTATTTTTACCACTTTCTTTGCGTAAAGCTCGTGTTTTGCGAATAGTTTTAAAACCGTTTAAATATTATAAAACGCATATTCTCTTCCTTGTCAAACAAAAATTTCTTAACAATTTTTAAACAGCATATTTTGAAAATGAAATGCAGACCACACACAATATGCAGTCTGCACCACCTATATAAATTAATATTGACACATGTTCTCGAAAAATAGAATTAATTTTGCATCATACTTTCGTACTTCTCTTTCATGTAGAGCGAGTCGAACATTTGAGTTCCGGCGGATTCGCTCAAAACGTGAGGCGTTAGATTGTTTTTGACAATCACTTCGCACAGCGGTTCAAATTCAGGTCCGTAAATGTTGTCGGCAAAGGTCAAATGCTTAATTTCCCCTTTCGCTCCGTACATAATCTTGCTGAAATGCACGTGCATATTTTTTGTTTTTTCTTCGCCGATGCCGTCAAACATATCGTCGATTATGCGTTGGAAATCGTCAGCCGTCTTCAATGCGCCGCCCCACAAACTGTTGACGTGCCCGAAATCGACGCACGGATAAACGTTCGGAGCGAGCTTACAAAGCTCTATAACCTCCTTCACCGTTCCGATTTGCGCCTGTTTGCCCATTGTTTCGGGACAAACGATGAGATCGTCGTCACCGTTTTCTTTTATGACGTCAAGAGCGCGCGAAAAGTTGTCGAGCGTACGCGCAAATGCTTCGTTTCTAGGTTGTTTGCCCTCTGCGCCCGGATGAAAAACACATCTTTGACCGTGAAAATGACGAAGTGCTTTGAGCGAGCTTGTCAGATAGTTGATGGAATTCTCGGCTTTTTCTTGCTCAACGGATGCAAAATTGATGAAATACGGCGCATGGACGCTGATTTCAATGCCGTACTTGTCGGACTCATTCCCTATCGCTTCCGCAGTTGCATCGCTGATTCTGACGCCTTTGCCAAAAGAATATTCAAACAAATCCAAGCCCTTTTCGCTGAGCCATTTGGGCATTTGAAGCGTTGCGCTCAAACCGTCTTTTACAAATTGTTCGTCGTGACCGGAAGGCCCGAACATTGCCGTTTGGTGATTTTTTATCATTTTTACCTCGGTATAAGTTCTTACAAATTTTTCTTCGTTGACGATGAAGCGTCGAGAATTCTATTTGCTTCCTTTTCGTCCTTGTCAAGCTGACGTTTTAAGTCGTTCGGAGAGTCGAATTTGACTATATCGCGCATTTTTTTGATGAAATATACGGTTATATTCTTGCCGTAAACGTCATCCGAAAAATCCATAATATAAGTCTCGATCGACACCGAATTATCCGAAAAAGTAGGTTTCGTGCCGACGTTCGTCATTGACTTGAAAATTTTGTCGTCAACCTTGCAAAACGTCGCATATATTCCGTTTGCAAGCGCAAGTCTTGACGAATCGGGTGCAATATTCGTGGTCGGAAATCCGATCGAAGTGCCCTTATGGCGTGCATGTACGACTTTTCCGCTCATAAAATACGGCATTGCAAGATGTTCGTTCAACATATCGATTTGCCCGTTTTTTACGTAGGATTTAAGTGTAGAAGTCGACAGTTTTTTGCCGTCGACGGTTTCAAAAGGCAAAACGTGAAGCTCGATGCCGTGCGCTCTGCAATAAACGTCTAACATGTCCACGTTTCCTTTCGCAAACTTTCCGAACGTGTAATCCGAGCCGACAAATATTGCTTTTACATTGAAATTTGCACTCAACGTATCCAAAAACTCGGTTGGCAACATATCGGCAAAATTACTGTCAAAAACCGCACCGATAACAACGTCTAGTCCGCATTTTTTAAGCACTTTAACTCTGTCGTCAAATGAAAAAATCTGTTTATCTTTTCCCAAAGCAATGTTCGGATCGTTGACAAAAGTCAAAAGTGCACTCTTTGTCCCGTTACTTCTTGAAAAATCTATCGCGCCGTCGACAAGTTTCTTGTGGCCGTTATGAATACAATCAAAAAAACCCAGAGCAACCGCAATCGGCGCATCGAATTTTTTATTGAAATCTACAACTTGCAATTTTAACGCCTCCTTACAGTCTGGTTTTCAATCTCAAAATTCCGTCCGAAACGTGCCCTATCGCAAGCGTTTCAACGCCGTCGTCAACGACGTAATCGCCGTCGGGAAGTTCGTCCGTTTTAATTGCCACGCCGTTGAGTGCTTTGGACTTTTGTTTCTCGTCAAGCGTAATTCTACCATAAGATTTCAATGCAAAGTCCACAGATTTAAGATATCTAAACGGTTCTTTTTCAAAATCGGTCAACGTTACCGCATCTTGAATTTCAAAATCTCCGCTCTTTATGCGATGAATCGAAGACATATAAGCAACAGTGCCGAGTGCGCCTGCAAGATCGCGTGCAATCGAACGAATATACGTTCCGCTCGAACATGCAATCTCAAAAGCATATTCGTTTTTATCGAGTTTGTAAGGAGTGCCGTCAAGATCGCAATCAACGGTCTTTATATAGTAAATTGTTATTCTTTTCGGCTTCAAATCGACTTCGATGCCCTTTCTTGCAAAGTCATATGCCCTCACCCCGTCCACCGATTTTGCCGAATATTGCGGCGGAATTTGGTCGATTTCACCGTGTATTGCGCTAACGGCGACATCTATTTGCTCTTTTGTCGGAAAAACGTCGCACTCACCTGTTATATTGCCCGTAATGTCAAGCGTATCGGTCGTCTGTCCGAAAACGAAAGTCGCACGATACACCTTGACTTTTTCTTGCATATAATCGAAAAGCCTTGTCGCACTCCCCACGGCAATCGGCAAAACTCCCGTCCCGATTGGGTCGAGCGTGCCGAGATGTCCGACTTTTTGCTTTTCGCCGCTCGCTCTGCGCAAGATTCCGCGCACTTTTACGACGACGTCGCTCGAAGTCATCCCCGAAGGTTTATTGATGTTGACAAAGCCTTTCATGTTTGTTATTGATTTAAAAAGAATCGTCAGATTCTGTCTTTTGCAAGTTTCACAAGTTTCTCTTCGATGTCTTCTAGATAGCCGTTCACCCTGCATCCCGCGGCGTTCTTATGTCCGCCACCGCCGAAAGTCATTGCTATATCGCAAGCGTCGACGGGATCTTTTGTGCGGATGCTCATCTTGAAATTTCTCTCGCCGACTTGTGAGAGTGCATATGCAACTTTGACTCGATCCACGTCTATAAGTTCGGAAACGATCCCTTCGGTGTCGTCGCAAGTCGTATTTGTTGCCGAAAAGTCATACGCCATAAATCGCATAACGGCAATCTGATTGTTTTCAAAAAACTTAACGTTTGCCAACGCTCTGCGTTTAAGGTTGAATTTGTCGAGCGAAATACTGCGATAAACATCGTAAATCGTTCCGCTTGCGTCAAAATCGTATTTCAACAACTCGCAAGTGATTTCGTGAGTTCGTTTCGTGACGTTGGAATACGAGAAACAACCGCTATCCGTTACGATACCGCAAAACAGGAGTTTTGCAACGTTTTCGTCAATTGCTTTCATTCCCTTCAAAAGCTCGAAAACAATCTCCGCACAAGCGCTCGCGTTGCCGTCGACGTAACATAGCGACGCAAATCTTTCAAAGGATTTGTGATGATCGATTGCAATTTGCGCCTTTGCCGACAAAAACGACTTCATACATTGTCCGAGCCTGTCGATAGAGCTTGAATCGATGCCGATTGCAAGCTCGTGCACTCTCTTTTGCGGAAACGTTATTTCCTCGCTCTTGTAGAGGCACTTATATTTGTCCGGCACGGTCGAATCGCAATACGCAGCGACGTTTTTGCCTTTGTTTTTCAGCGCAACGTAAAGCGCTAACATACTGCCAAGCGCGTCGCCGTCGGGCTTGGTGTGACAATAAAGCGCAATATCGTTTGCGCGATTTATCCTTTTTGCGATTTCTTGAAGGATATCGTTGTTCATCACTCGTTTTCGTCGTCGCCCGGTTGCTCTTGAACCGCT
>FR895585.1:0-5418 GCA_000434435.1 Firmicutes bacterium CAG:475 | reverse complement strand
CTTGAACCGCTCTTTGCTCGTCTTGCTTCTTAATTTTGTTGAGGATTTCGTCGATTTTTATGCTGTAATCCACGCTATCGTCGATTATAAAATTAAGTTCGGGCAAAAGTCTGATTTGCACGCTGTCTTTGAGCATGTTGCGAATGAACGTTTTGGAACGGCAAACGGTGTAATACGCCTCTTGCCTTTCCTCCTCGCTCGACGCATATATTGACAAATACACCTTGGCATACTTCAAATCGGGCGTCGTATAGAGTTTCGTAACCCCGATAATAGCATTGTGAAGACGCGGATCTTTCACGTCTTCGGCAATGATTTTGGTGATTTGTCTGGCAAGTTCGGAATTGACTCGCTCCATTTTAATTTTCATCTGTTCTCTCCATAGTGAACGCTTCGATGACGTCGTCGACTTTCACATCTTGGAAGTTTGAAAGCATTATGCCGCAATCGAAGTTCTTTGCCATTTCCTTGACGTCGTCTTTGCCGTGGCGCAGAGATGCGATTTCGCCGGTATATTCGACTTTGCCGTTGCGGATAAGTCTTGCTTGTGCGCCGCGCACGACTTTGCCGTCGATGACGTGGCAGCCTGCAATAGTGCCGACGCCGCTGATTTTGAAGAGTTCACGCACTTCCGCTGAGCCGAGCACAACCTCTCTGAATTTGGGATCGAGCATACCTTTGACAGCCTTTTCGATGTCCTCGATGGCATTGTAGATGATGTTGTAGAATCTGATATCGATCTTCTTTTGCGCGGCAAGTTGTTTTGCGTTGCTGTCGGGACGGACGTTAAATCCGATGATAATTGCGCCCGACGTTTCCGCAAGCAACACGTCGCTTTCTTTGATACCGCCGACTGCGGCGTGGATGATATCGATATTGACTTCTTCGTTTCCGAGTTTTGCAAGCGATTGTTTGACAGCTTCAACCGAGCCTTGAACGTCCGCCTTGATGATGAGTTTGACGGATTTAAGTTCGCCCTTGGAAATCTTGTCGAACAAATCGTTGAGGGACACAGAAGTAGATTCCGTTTGATTTGCCGCAAGTTTGAGTTTTCTCTCTTCGGCAAGTTCTCTTGCAAACTTCTCGTCCGCAACGACGTCGATTCTGTCGCCTGCTTCGGGGACGTCGTCCCAGCCGGTGACGGACACGGGCATGGAAGGACCTGCCTTCTTGACTTTTCTGCCCTTGTCGTCGATCATGGCGCGGATCTTGCCCGTGCAAGTGCCTGCCACAACGTTGTCGCCCACGTGCAACGTACCCGTTTGAACGAGGATAGTCGCGATTTTGCCGAGGCCTTTGTCGAGTTTTGCCTCGATAATAGTACCTCTTGCGCTTCTGTCGGGATTTGCGCGCAATTCTTCGACTTCTGCGCGAACGAGGATTTGTTCGAGCAAATCCTCAACGCCCATACCTGTCTTTGCGGACACTCTGACGACGGGAGTATCGCCGCCCCATTCTTCGGGAGTTACGCCGTTTTCTGCAAGTTGCGAAAGCACTCTGTCGGGATTTGCGCCGGCTCTGTCCATCTTGTTCATAGCAACGATGATAGGCACGTTTGCTTGTTTTGCGTGGCTGATAGCTTCGAGAGTTTGAGGCATAACGCCGTCGTCGGCAGCAACCACGAGGATTGCAATATCCGTAACTTGTGCGCCGCGAGCACGCATAGACGTAAACGCTTCGTGTCCCGGCGTATCGAGGAACGTGATGGGATTGCCTTTGAGCGACACGGTGTAAGCACCGATATGTTGCGTAATGCCGCCCGCTTCGCCGCCCGTAACGTTGGACTTTCTGATGTAGTCGAGAAGTGACGTTTTGCCGTGGTCGACGTGTCCCATAATAGTGACGATAGGAGGACGAGGAACGAGATTTTCAAGTTCTTCGACGTCGTCGACTTCGAGTTGCGCAGTGAGCGTATCTTCGAGCGTTATGTCGGGTTTGTATTCGAGTTTGATTCCGAATTCGTCGGCAACGAGTTCCGCAGTGGCAAAATCGATGCTGTCGTTTATGGTTTTCATAATACCGAGCACGAAAAGCGTCTTGACGATTTCCGCTGCGGATTTACCGATTTTTTCGCTCAAAGTCTTGATAGAAACGGGGTCTGTGGTGATAACCGCGTTTTCGATGATAACTGTTGCGCTGTTTCCACCGCCTCTATTCTTGTTGACTTTGTAGTTGCGTACGATTGCCTCGCCGTCCTCGTCGTAAGTGATTCTGTCGTCGACAAGATAGCCTCTCTTCATGAGAGTGCGCTTGTTCATAGTCGACTTATCGTCAAACTTGCTTGAACCGGAGTTGGAGTTTTGCTTGCCGCCCTTGCCCTTTTGCGCAGCCGGTTTAGGAGGAAATTGCTGCGCGGCGTTTGCGACGCTTTGAGAAGAAGTCGGACGTCTTTGACCGTTGTTTTGACCTTGTTGGCCTTGCGGTCTTTGACCTTGATATCCGCCTTGACCTTGCGGTTTAGGACCTCTTTGTTGTTGATAACCGCCTTGTCCGAAAACTCTCGTTTGCACCTTCGGCTTCGGCGTTGGCGGAACGTAAATTCTGCGCACCTCGCCGTTGGGCAAAATTTCGGGATTCTCTTGAGCAAGCTCGAACGGAGTTTTGGGCACGACCGTGATATGCGGTTTCTTTGCATCCTCTTTCTTTTCTTCGACTTTTTGAGGAGCACTCTTAACTTCCGTCTTGACTTCGGCTTTCACTTCCTGTTTGGGTTGTGCTTTCACCTCTTCTTTTTTGACTTCGACGGTAGGCTCAACCTTAACTTCTTTAACTTCTTTTTTAAGCTCGACTTCCTTTTCCTGTTTAGCTTCGGGCTTAACTTCGGTTATTTTTTCAGATTCCTTTTTAGCTTCGCTCTCGACTTTTTCGATTGTCACCTGCTCTGTCGCTTTGGCTTCTTCTTTGGCTTTTTCGGCTTGCACTGCTTTTTGAGCGAGTTCGTCGCGTTTTGCCTTGATAGACGCCATAAGCACGGCTGCTCTCGATTTTTGGCGAGAGATGTTTTCGGAAAGTTCGACAAGTTTTGTCGCCTTATACTCTCCGAGCATTTTTACGGAATCGACGTTTGCTTCTTTTTTGATTTCGGGCATATTCACCTCAATACACCGACAACCGCTTTTGCAAGATTGTCGTTCGTTATTGCGATAGCGTTGACACCCTCACGGTGCAAAGCCTCGCAAAGACCGTCCACGATAAACACGGGACAATCCCCCATCTTCTTCAATATCCTTTCTTTATACTTATCCGTTGCGGACGAGGACACAAGCACGACTTTTACGAGATTTTTCTTTTCGCAAATAATATCTTCGCCGTACAGCACCGAACCCGAGCGTTGCGCAAGTCCGACGTATGCGCTTATTTTACTCATGTATCTCTCCGTAGATCTCGTCGCCGACGTTGCATTTAAATGCGGCGTTGAGAGTTTTCTTTTTGATAAGTTTTTGTATGCAGTCCTCGCAATTATGCACCCAAACGCCTCTGCCGTCCGCTTTTTGCGAGCGGTCAAGCGCCACTTTGCCCTCTGCGTTTTTCACAAAACGTATGAGTTCCGACTTGTCGGCGTGTTGCTTACACACGATGCATTTTCGGGTGTTTTTCGGGTTGGACATATCATTCACCTTGCGTTTCTTGCTCGTCCATTTTGAGCGTAGAATACGGTTTGACATCTATCTTCCAGCCGGTAAGTTTTGCCGCAAGACGAGCGTTTTGACCGCTTCTGCCGATAGCAAGCGAAAGTTTTTCGTCGGGAACGATAACTTTTGCGTTTTTCTCTTCTTCGTTGATGGACACCATAAGCACTTGAGCCGGTGAAAGCGCGCGTGCGATATATTCGATAGGATCGTCGCAGTATTCGATGACGTCGATCTTTTCGCCGCCGAGTTCGGCAACCACAGCGTTGACTCTCACGCCCTTATTTCCGATGCAGCTTCCCACTGCGTCCACGTTGGGATCTTCGCTCGAAACAGCAAGTTTGGTGCGGAATCCTGCTTCACGCACGATGCTGTTGATTTTAACAAGACCTGCTTTGATTTCGGGCACTTCGAGTTCGAAAAGTCTGCGAACGAAACCTGCGGAGCTTCTGGACACAACGACTTGTGCGCCGTGCAAACCGTCGCGGATTTTCTTGACGTAAACTTTGATGACGTCGTTGACGTTGTAAGTTTCGGTGGGCACTTGGTCTTGTTGCATCATCACGCCTTCCATTTGCGTGCCGGTGATTTCAACATAGACGGTGTTGCCTTCCTTGCGTCTGACGATTGCGCTGAGGATTTCTCCCGTGCGCTCGCTCATTTCGTTGAGCACGAGTTCTTTTTTATAGTCGTTGATGCGTTGCAAAATGACTTGTTTTGCGGTCTGCGCGGCAATACGAGAAAAGTCCTTTGGCGTAATGTCTTCGATGACGACGTCGCCGATTTTGTACTTTTTGTCGATGTCTTGCGCGTCTTCGAGGGAGATTTGAGATTCTTCGTCTTCAACCTCTTCCACGACGAGTTTGTGCGCATACACTTTGTAAGTCATTTTTTCTTCGTTCAAACGAACGGAAATCTGACTTGCAAAGCCGTATTCTTTCTTGTACGCAGACACAAGACCTGCCTCGATGGATTCAATCATTGACTCTTTGGGAATGCGTTGTTCCTTTTCAAGATCGTCCAATGCTTGAAAGAACTCTTTGTTAATCATTGTTATGTCCTCCTAAAACCTGACGTACGGTTGTACTTTGGTCAATAAATTTCTTTGTATTTTTGTTTCCTTGGGGTTTTTCCCGTCGGTTTTTATCACTATGTTTTCGTCGTCGAAACTCAAAAGCGTTCCGTGCAACTTCTTTTTGTTTGCGTCGAACAATTCGATTTCTGTGTCGAGCGCGCGTCTGAAATCGTCGTCGGTGACGATTTTTCGGTCGAGCCCTTGAGACGACACGTTCAAAACGTAGTCGTCATCGAATTCGTCGTCTATCGTATCCAGCTTTGCAGACAGCACATTGTGCACTTTTTCGCAATCGTTGAGATCGATGCCGCTTTTCTTCCACAACAGAGCCTCAACCGTGAGTTTGCCGTATTGTTTGTAAAACGCAACGTCCACAAGTTCGATTTCGTCGTCGGCTTCTTTCACTGCTTCGAGCGCGAAATTTTTGACTTTTTCACGCAATTCGAGCGAAATTTCATTTGCCATAAGCACCTCATTAAGCGATTTTTGTCGAATCGCCCCTTCTAAAACAAAGAGTGAGCCGTCGCTCACTCTAGTAAGGTTTTACTATAGTATCTAAATATTAACATACAAAAATATACTTTGCAAGCGTTTTATGCCGATATTGCAAAATATATTTATATATTTTCAAATTTTAAACCAAAATCTTCCGCAACCGCTGTTTAAATGATTAAATGCAATTTCCCCCTTCCTCACGTGTTTGGACTTCGGCGT
>FR895584.1 GCA_000434435.1 Firmicutes bacterium CAG:475 | reverse complement strand
CTGATAATGTTGGTGCGATCACAAAGATAGAACTCTTACATGGAGAAGACGCGCCTATCGTTGTAGAAAACGTTGCACGTTCATTTGACCATTTGCTTTCTAACAACGATTATACGATTAGGGTTACGTACTCGTATGACCTTAACGATGGTGTTGGCGAACGACAAATCGTTAAGATGGCAGATATTAAAACTCAAGCGAAAGTCGCTCCAACTGTTGAAATTGCAAACGTGCAGTCAACACAAACGGAAGTCTCGTTTGAATTAAACGTAACGGACACCGACAATGTCGGTACGATTGCAAAGATAGAACTCTTGCACGGAGAAGATGCGCCTATTGGGGCAGAAACAAGCGATATCAGGGCTTTTGAAAATTTGTTTTCAAACAACGACTACACTGTTAAAGTGATATATACTTATGACCTAAATGACGGAGTTGGGGAGCAACAAATTATTAAGACTGCAGATATTAAGACGAAAGCGAAAGCGGTTCCGGCTGTTGAAATCACAAACGTGCAGTCAACACAAACGGCAATTTCTTTCGGATTGAACTTAACTGATACGGACAACGTTGGCGCAATATCAAAGATAGAACTCTTACATGGCGATGATGAGCCTATGGTGGCAAGTAATTTGACTTCACATTCATTTGAGAACTTGCTGTCTAACAACGATTACACTGTCCAATTGACATACTCGTATGACCTTAACGACGGTGTTGGCGAGCAACAAATTGTTAAGACTGCAGATATTAAGACGAAATCCAAAGCAACCCCCAGTGTAACGATAAGCAACTTGTCAAGCACGCAAAACACGATTGAGTGCGACGTTGCATATACGGATCTTGACAGCGTTGGAAGCATTGTTGAAGTTGCGCTTTACCGAATGGAAAACAAGGTTAAATCCGTGCCATTTGCAACGCACGTATCTTTTGACGGACTCGAATCGGGAAAAGAATATAAAGTTGTCGTAGAATACAAGTATGATTTAAACGATGGAAAGGGTGAAATAACCGCCAACGTTGACGCAAAATACTCAACGCTTGTTGACAAAATTATTGTGGACAATTTAACGTTGCTCAACAACAACGTTGTCAAACTCGGCGAAGAACTCAACTTGCGTGTTTATTTTGCAAACAGTTCAGAAATCGAACTCACCGGTATATACGTGAACGGACAAAAAGCAACCGTCGTGGGCGGTGACAGAATCGAAAGCGCAATTGTAAAATTTGTGCCGACCACGTCGGGACTTTGCAAGTTTGCAATTGACAAAGTGGATTACGTTATAAACGGCATAGAAGTCAATCAAACAATCGACTCAAGCATTGAGGTTGAGTATCCTATATATAAGGATATAAATATCACATATACGCCTATAACGATAAGCAAATACGAAAACACCGGTGACGGCGTGTATCTTAGTTTTGACAATGAGGACGGTTATACTGTTTTCAAAGTCAACGAAAGTGACGATTTTGTGACCGTGGACAGCGGTAGAATATTCACAAAAGATATTTCAATCACCAGCATAGAATACGGCTATGCCGACTATGGCCACACAACGCAGAGTTGCGATTTCAAAAACGACTATTGGAATAGTGGCATTCACAACGTCACTGCGCTCAAACGCATATATACCGTTGAAGATTTCTTTGCAATGACGGACGGATATTATCTGTTGATGAACGATTTGGATTTGAGAAGTGTACAAACCAAAGCGCAAATCAAGCTTACGGGTATTTTTGACGCAAACGGACATACAATCCGCGGGCTCAGCAACGTTGTGGATACGTCAAAGTATGAATATTTTGATTTGTTCCAAGGCGGCTCGATTTACGACGCGACTTTCAAAGAATTGTACGTCAGTGTAAACCATACAAGCAACGGGAATAGCCTGTACGTTCGTCCGCTTGGCAATGCAAAACTTTACAATTGCACGGTGAAGGGCGACGTTGTGCTGTCCGATTCTGTCAATTATAGGGATTTGAATATCGCGGACGATTCCACAACGTATTCTCTCAATGTTACGATTGGCACAACGATGTCAACTCAAAAACATACGGCGGCAAACACGCTTGCAAAAAATACACATATTGTCGAACGTGATGACGTGTTCTATTTTGATTGCGAAGTCGGCAAAGCGTTTTTGTCGTATGCCAACAGAAACACGGCAGACTACACCGTTGAGGACGGCACTTTCTTTGTGCGCAGTTATGCATTTGCGGGGAGTGAAACACTCAGGAGCATCACTATGCCCGAAAGCGTAAAGCGTGTAGGCGATTATTCTGTTTTTGTAAATTGCATTATAGAGAATGCTGCAATTCCTATTCGTTTGCTTGAACAATTGAATGATGAACAGCGCAAACAACTTGTGACACTTTCCTTGTTTGGTGACGGCGTGACTGAAATAGACAGTTCTGCCTTCAGTGGTTGCAGTAGTTTGACGAACGTGACGATTCCCGACAGCGTGACGAGTATCGGTAGTGGTGCTTTCTATGGTTGCAGTGGTTTGACAAGCGTTACAATCG
>FR895583.1 GCA_000434435.1 Firmicutes bacterium CAG:475 | reverse complement strand
CGGTCGGACTCGAACCGACACGGATGATTAGTCCACAGGATTTTGAGTCCAGCGCGTCTGCCAGTTTCACCACGCCGGCGCAAGTATGAATATACCATAAACGCAAGATTCTTGCAACTAATTTTTGATTTTTTTGTGAGCGAGAACGAATTTATTTTTGATTTGATTCAATTTCGGTTGATTTTGCGCGCATATATCAAAAAAAATACACTTGTCTATTTGCCGAGCGCGTTGTATAATATTTTCAATATATAAATCTATGAGGTGTACGATGAAAAACCAAAACGGATACGTAGACAGTTTTGCAAAGCTCATTCAGTGCCCCACCGTCACAAATAGCGGACACGAATATTTTGATGCTTTCCACAAAGTTCTTGACGAAGAATTTCCTCACGTAACGGCAACGTGCAAAAAGATCGAGGTCGGCGGCGACGTGCTTTTGTACAAATGGAGCGGCAAGTCATCGAGTCGTCCTCTCGTGCTTATGGCGCACCAAGACGTCGTTCCTGCAGTCGGCGGAGATTGGAAATATCCTCCTTTCAGCGCAACGGTTGTTGACGGCAAAGTGTATGGCAGAGGCGCAATGGACTGCAAAAACACCCTCTTTTCCACCATACAAGCCGTCGAAGAACTCATTGAACAAGGTTTTGTGCCCGAACAAGACGTTTATTTGAGCTACAGTGACAACGAAGAGACATCAGGTCCCGGCGCAAGCATGGCTCGCGATTGGTTCAAATCGCAAGGTATAACGCCCTTTATGGTCATCGACGAAGGCGGCGCAATCATCAAAAAGCTCACAAAATTCGTCAAAAAAGACGTTGCGGCTG
>FR895582.1 GCA_000434435.1 Firmicutes bacterium CAG:475 | reverse complement strand
GGAAGAACAAAAGCCCGAAAGGGAAAGAGGGGGCACATCTAATTTAGGGTTCTAAACATTCAACTCTTGTAGAGGAAGAAATTACCCTTGTTCAAGGGGTTCTTATTACTTTTTTAAAAAATTTTGAAAACCACAAAATTGTGCGTCCAAATACCTTGAAAAAAACAAGATATTGTGGTAAGATAACGATATTATTATATTTATAAAGGTTTACTGTATGGCAAATCAAGATTACAAAGCCGGCGATATTCGGATTCTGGAAGGTCTGGACGCCGTAAGAAAACGCCCGGGTATGTACATCGGCACGACGGGCAGCAAGGGCATGCATCACATCCTTTGGGAAATCATCGACAACAGTATCGACGAAGCGGCAAACGGCTACGGCGACACCGTTCGCATAGAGCTTTTGGACGACAACGTCGCAAGAGTGAGCGACAACGGTCGCGGCGTCCCCGTTGACAAGCATCCCAAGCTCAAAATCAGCGGTGTAGAAGTTGTTTTCACACAACTTCACGCAGGCGCAAAGTTCGACAACGGACAATACAACTACTCGGGCGGTTTGCACGGCGTCGGCGCATCCGTTACGAACGCTCTTTCGGAGTGGCTCACGGTTGACGTCAAACGTGACGGCAACTTGTATAGGGCGGAATTTTGGTCGCCGCAAGTCGGCACGAAGATAAAAAGCGGCGTTGTCAAGACTCCGCTTACGGTTATAGGAAAGGTGAAGGGCTCGGGTACGTCCGTCAAGTTTAAGCCCGACGAGAGAGTTTTCGGCAAAGAAAAATTCGATTATTCCGTAATTGCGGAGCGTATGCGCGACGTTGCGTATCTCAACAAAGGCGTAACCATCATCATCGACGATTTGCGTATGCCTCTTGCCGGCGGCACGGGCAAGCACGACGTGTTCTGTTTCAAGGGCGGTATTGCGGACTACGTGCAATATCTCAACGAAGGCAGAGTGGTGCTTTACGACAAGCCCCTTTACGTCGAGGCGAAAGAAGCGCACTTCGAAGTTGCGGTTGCCATTCAGCACACCGAAGGATATTCCGAAAACATTTATTCCTACGTCAACAACATTCCGACGGCGGAAG
>FR895581.1 GCA_000434435.1 Firmicutes bacterium CAG:475 | reverse complement strand
GCGGTGAGATCACGTTTGTTTATCGTCCAACCTATTGCAACGCCGCCGACGACGTGCGGTTTGCCCTCGCTGTCGAAATAATAGATATTGACTTGCGAATGGAAGGAACCGGGATTGGTTTGTGCGCCGTCCGTGCCTTGTCCACCCGCAGTCGTGGTGTCTGCGGAATAGCAGTAACTATTCGGCTTGCCCGTTGCAGTTTCGGGATTTTTGATATAGCTCACGGTTTCGCCTTCCGAAGCGGTTATGCCGACGGGAGCGTAACGCAAATAGCCGTTGAACGTCAACGCTTTGCCTTTTGAAATCGTGCGATAATACACAGCGACGTTTTCGGCAAGCGCGTCGGCGTTGGTCGTGAGCGTTTGGATATAGAACTTGTTGCCTTGGTTGGTTGCGCTCGGTCTGGATTTTCCGGACGTTGCCATATAGAGATAGTATCCGCTCTCCGTACCTGCCGCGGTTGCAGTTGCATAAAGCGTGGATTTTTGAGGTGCGCCATTTCCGAGAACGATATCGGATGCAAGCGGATTTTTCACATTGTCGTCCTTACCCTCGTTGCGCTCGCTCGACGTATATGCGTCCGCAATTCGTTTCCAATATTGCAGATTCGCATTTGTGGAGTGTTCTGCTTTTATCGTGCCGATTGTCTTGTCCGTTGCGTAAACGAAATACCAACCGGTGTTGTTTGCACCCGTCGTATAAGTAGGCGCGTTTGCAATGGGTTTAACCCACGCGCCGTTCTTAATTTGCGCAGAAGTTTCGCCGAGTTTATCTTTGAAGTAGTCATACCAAGTCAACTGTTCAACGTTCTCGCCCAGCGTAATGGTCTTGCCGTTGTAGGTGTGCGTGCCGGGATAATCGTCGTAATAGGTCTTTGGCGTGTACATCTTGCAGAAATCTTCCGTAAACACGATAGGTTGCTCTCCGACGTACTCGATAATGGTTTCAAACTTGCCGAGATCTTGTTGCAAATTCTTGACGTCGGTACCTGCAAGGATAGCGTTTGCATAGCCCTTAACCCAGTACGACGTGCTTGC
>FR895580.1 GCA_000434435.1 Firmicutes bacterium CAG:475 | reverse complement strand
ACATGGTTTGATAAATCACCATTTAGGTGTTGCACATAGTTTGATAAATCAATAATCAAAAAACGGTTTTGTCACAAGTGGCAAAACCGTTTTCCCTTTCAAATAGTAAAATTAAAATCGTACGGAATAGATGACGTAACCTGCCGAGAATATTGTTTCGTTGGAGAAAAACTGCTCATTGAGTTCGTCGTAATGGTTTTGGCAAAAATCCACCACTTCGCGTGAAATCTTGGAATCGGGATTTTCACGCAACATTCTTCCGAAGTCGTTGGGGATGAAGCTAAACCACGCTTCAAACAGCATCTTTTTGTCTTTGCGCGACATATCGGCGGTGTTTATACCGTATTTTTCGAGGCAAATGGTTTTCGGTTCCATTTTGCGCACGTACGAATAGATTTGCCTTCCGGTGTAGCGGAATCCGCTGTACTTGTTGTGGATATAGTAGGATTGCATCTTTCTGAAAAGTCCGTCGTTGTCGGGGTAGGCAAACACTGCGCCGTCGTCAACGTCTCGAATTATCATCACCGCGTCGTCGTTGAGGCAGTTGCGGATTGCCTGCAATATGCGGAAAGGCTTTTTGAAATCCATAATCGCCATGCTCAAACACACAAAGTCTATGCCGTCCGCACCCACCGAGTCGAGATAACTTTCCAGTTTGTCTTCAAAATCGTCCGCTTCGAATTGCGTCGCGAAGAAACGCACGTTGTCGTCTTTGCGCATGTTGTTGCCTCTGTCGGCAACTTCTTGGGAGTAGGTGAGGGCAATGACTTTGCCGACTTCGGGATTTTCAAAGCGTTGGAATGCGCTTTCGGGGTTGAGCACGTTTACGTCAAGGCAAACGGCGTCCTTTTTGCCTTCCAGAAGTTTGTGAGTTATCGGGGTTTCGTATTTGTCCAAAAGGTGATCTTCCGTCTGCAAACGATGTTTTTCTTTTTCGTCTTCGTCAAGATAATATCTTACGTCGTCGTGGCGGGTGAGAAGATCGCCGTCGCTCTTCTTAATGCCTTGCAACATCGAAATCAACTTGACCATGGACGCGTCAAAGTATTCTCGACTGATTTGCACGCCGTTGAAGAATGGCAAAACCTGCATGGAAGAGGGCAATGCTTTGGGAAATTCAAAACCGTCCACCATGATGGGAATTATGTTTTTCTTGTATTTTATGGCGTGTTCGATTTCCAATCTTAGCCAATCGTCCTGATTTGAGCAACGATCAAGTGCGTGAGAGGGCAGGATAAGCACGAAGTTTTGTGAATCCTCGATTGCCGAATAAAGTTTTTCGTTGAAAGGACCCGACCGTAACTCTTCCAAGTCGAGAAAAACGGTGATGTTTTCTCTGTGCAACCATTCGTATATCAGCCTTGCAAGCGCATAGCCGCCGTCGCGACGATAACTTATAAATACGTCCATAATTTCCCTCTTCTAATCTTTTACCATTGTGTAGCACGGCACGTCGAATACGCCGGGATATTCTCCCGTGATGCGAAAACCGAGCTTTTGATACAGCTTCCATGCGCCTTGATTTGCAATGACGCATTCAAGATGGCAAGTGCCTTTGTCCTTTATCGTTTGAGTTATGAGTTTTGACGCAACGCCTTTGTTTCTGAATTGCGGGTCGACGGCAATGTTTGCAACGTAAAATCCGTCCTTATCCTCCGCCATTTTGGCGTAATAGTCCGAAAAGATCCTGTGAGTGCGCTCGTCGCACGGCACGTTTGCCTCTTCGAATGCTTTGCGGATATGCTCCTCGTTTTCAATGACGGGGGAGTAGCACGAAACGAGTACGCCCGCAATACGTCCGTTTTTTGCAACCGCAACCGTGATATTTTTTTGGTTGTAAAGCGTGGGTAACGACGTCATTTTTGCAATGACCTTTGCGCCGTCCTCCGCGGAGTCGAACCAATATGGATAGATGTATTTGTCCGTCATATAAATGAGATTTGCCACTTGCATGCGGTCGTCGCAATCCTGCATGGGACGCACGACGATCTCGTCGTTTACGGCAACTTCCGCGTCTACGAATTTGCGGAACGCAGCATATTCGTCTTTGGATATTTCACGCGGATAGGTGAGTATTTTCAGATATAAATCGGCGTCGCCAAGGTGATATTTTGCTTGCAAATGCTCGTGCGGATTCATGACGAAACCACTTCTTTGATAAAAGCGGTATCTGCGTATGCTCGTATCGTCGCAAGGCGGCTCGATTTCAAGAATAACGGTTTTTTGAGATTGCTCTTCGAGTATGCCGAGGGCGGCGGTTGCTTTGCCTTTGCAACGAAGTTCGGGCAAAATGGCAAAATGTTCGAGATATACGAAAGAGTCTGTTTCCCAATACAGCATAATGCCTACGAAACCGTCCTCGTCCGTGATAAAATCGAAGTGATAAGCAGGGTTTTTCATGATGCGTGCCTGCTCTAAATCGTCCCTTCTTTCCAACACCGGAAAAGCCTCTTCGTAAAGAGCTTTGGCGGCGGCATAATATTTTTGATTTTGTCCGGATAACCTTTCAAGTTTCATTTTTTCCTCGTACGCATCGCAACTTCGTTTGTAGCAAGACGAAAATCGTCAAAATGCGGAAGTATTGACCAACTTGTATATAATTTATATAATTTTAACATATTCGTACTCTTTTCGCAATAGCGCAAACACGCAAACGTACGATATTTTTATAAAAAATCGACTCGTTTCCAACAAAATTGCAAAAAAAACGGCATGACGTATGGAAAAAACGTCGTGCGTGTGTTAAGATATAGCAAACAAAACGTAGGTGAAAAACATGAGTATCGTTATTTGGCTGTGCTTTGCAATTATGATTGCAATCCTTGCAACGTCGATAGTGAATATCGCAAGACGCGGCAGGGCGGATAGGTTGGAATATTACAAAAATTACAAAAAGGGCAAGTTCTGGGCGATTTACTTTGTCGCGATTCCCCTGTTCTATCTTGCGAACAAGTTTAACGGTTCGGCGGCAGACGAGGCGTTTTTCGACGCGGTGAAGTTGAGTGTGGATTTGGTTGTTTTGAAGTACGATTATTCCGCCGTAAAACCGCTTATGGAGGCAAATCCCGCTTTTAAGGCGGTTATGTGGTTGTGCTTCGTTATGGTTGCGCTCAACGCGAGCTTTTTGGCGGTTACTATCGTGTACAGAAGAGTGCTCAATCACGTTTGGAAAGAGCGTGCCAAAAACGCAAAGAAGTGTTATGTAGTGGTCGGCTTCAATCCGAAAAACAAGAGCATAGTCAAATCCATTGCGAAAAAAGACGAGAGCGCAAACTGCATCGTCGTGGCAAAAGAAGTGAACGAGGATTTGAAAAAGTTTGCTTTTGTCGAAAAGGTTTCGTATGCAAAGGTCGAATCGACAGACGATTTCGCAAAGAATTTGCGCGAACTGTTCAAGGATTTCGACAACCGTAGCGTAGAAGTTATAGTGAACACGGGCGACGACAAAATCAATCTTGCTTTTACCGAGCAAATCGCAGGCGTTATAAGCGAGTTGTCCCTCGAAAAATATTGCCCGGGCGGCGATAGGGGATTGAACGCATACGTGTTCGGCGAACCCGAAAACAAATCCACTTTCCTGAAATTTGTCAAAAGAACGTCGGGACTTGTGCATTACGTCAATAAGTATAAGCTCGTTGCGTACGATTTCGTCTACAATTATCCGCTTACGGAGTTTATGGACGACGAGCAAATCGACTATGCAACCGCAACGGTGAAGTCCGGCGTTTCGCTCAACGTCGCGCTTATCGGCTTCGGAAAAGCGAACAGACAAATCTTCCTTACGTCCGTTGAAAACAATCAGTTTATGAGTATCGAGGACGGCAAATTCGTTCCCAAAGCCGTCAACTATTGGATTTACGACAAAAAGGACGCAAGAAACGACAAAAATCTCAACCACGACTACTACCGCTTCGAGAGAGAACTCGGACAGGACGAGTATTTGCCCTTGCCGTGCAAGCCGGCAAACGAAAAGTTTTTCGAGCTCGATATAAACGACGACGATTTTTACAAATCTCTCAAAGAAAATTTGAGCGAAAAAAGCGGCAAGAAAAATTACAACTATATCATCATCGCATTCGGCTCCGATTTGGAAAATCTTGACTTTGCCGAAAAGATTTGCACGAAACTCAAAGAGTGGGAAATCTTCGAGCAAACGAAAGTGTTTGTCAAAATCCGCGACGATAAGCTCAAAAACGACGTTATCGGAAGCAAAGACGTCGATTTTATCGTATTCGGCAACGAGGGCGAGCTTGTGTACAACGTAAACGCAATCGTAAACGAAAAGAACGAGGCGTTGGCAATGGACAGACATCGTTGTTACGAGCTTGCCTACGCATACGAGAGCGAAAAGAAAAAGGCGGCGCAAGAAATGCGCGATATCGTGAAAATAGACGAGGACGGCGAAAAACTCAAAGCTACGAGAAGCTGGTATAAGCAAGCTCAATTCCAGCGCGAAGCAAACATTTACGGCGTGCTTGCCATAAGAATGAAACTGCAACTCATCGGTTTCGACTTGCGCGACAAAGCGGATGGCGAGAAGGATGAGTCCGACGAGTTTATGTGCGCATACGAAAAAGACGATCCCATCGTTTACGACGGCAGCGAAATCGAAGGCAGAAAAGGCGTGGTTTACACCAACGACTCCTTCAAATTCGACAGTTTGAGGGGACGTATGGCTATCCAGGAGCACCAAAGATGGAACGCATACGCAATCACTTGCGGCATGATTCCTATGCCAATTGCCAAAATGAAAGAGGGCAAATTTAAGAATTTCGAGCTTCGCAAGCACGGATGCCTTACCACTTTCGACGGGCTTGTGAATTACAGAAAAATCAGAGCGGAAGTCGAGCACAGGAGCGAAGAAGAAACCGACGTCATAAGATACGATTATCAGATATTGGACGACGTGAAATGGCTTGCAAGTCGCGCAGATAAGAAGATTGTGAAAAAGTAAAGGCGACCGATTTTTGAAAATAATTTCAAGACGTATAGTCAACAAAAAAGCACCGCTCAAACGGTGCTTTTTTGCGGATGAGAGGCTGTTTTTTTAAGTACCGCTCGGATTGCCGAATTTTCCACGACCCATGCGTTGCAAACGGAAGCCGTGGCATAGTGCCGAAAAAAGTTTTTTCTTGCATATAATCCGATTGTAGTTTATAATTATTTTATAAATTTTAGGGGTAAAATTATGGTGAAACAACTCACAAAAACCGAAAAGGTGCTTTTTGCGCTTTTGGGGCTTTCGGTGGCAATCATCGTTTTGGGCATTCTCTTTTTGCTCAACGCAATGCAGGATATGGAAAATCCCGACAATATCGCGTTTTTCACGGCGTTCAGCCAAATCGACAACGTTCTTGCAAAGTATATCGTGGTCATTCTCACTATGAGTGCGGGTATTATGCTGTTTTCAAACGTGGCGTTGAGATTCTCAAACAAGAAACTCCGCAACGGACTTACTATCGGAATTACGACGTTTGCATTTGTGCTCACTCTTCCGCTCGTGTACGTGTTTATCGCAATCTTGCCGCTTGCGGCAAAAGCCACTACGACGGGTATGCCGGCGTTTGACGAGTTGTTCGTGGTAGACCAAGTTATGCGCACCGACAACATCCTCAAAGGATTTATGGCATGGTTCGGCAACGGCGCATTTCTTTGGGTTGTGCTTGTGTTTATGCTTTTGCTCTCAATCCTTTTCTTGCTCGAACCGCTGTTTGCCGGCATATGCGTAACAAAAGGCAAAATCCTCAACATCGTCGGAAAGAATAAGGATGGCAAAGTGCGTTTGTTCTGCACGGATGAACTTCCCGTGCTCAAAAAACAACGTGAAGAAATGGAAAACATCCTCAATTTCGACGAGGATGAACAAGAGGGCGTTCCTGACGAACTCTCTTCCGTTGTTGCTCCGGCATGCGATGTCGTGGAAGAATAAGCTATTTTTTAGCATACAAAGATGTGTAATTAATTTGCATTTCGCAAGTAGGTGTTGAGATTGTGCGAGGCGCGTTAGCGTTGTTTGTACAGCACGAGTTCGGGATTCGAGCCGTCTTTATCGTAGGTGCGGACAAGCAAAAACACCATATCCGCAATGATTCCGAAATATCTGTCGCCGCCGAACTCGCTTTCAAGCTGATTGCCCAAATAAGTTTTTTCGTCGTTTAAAAACTTTGCCGACGTTCCGTTGGGAAGCGGATATTCTATGTTGACGTATCTGCCGACAAGCGCATTGAGTCTTTTCACATTCGGCAAACCTTCGACGTGAAGAGCGTTGATTTCGTCGACAAGCTTTTGCTTGAATTGCTCGAACTCTCCGTTGTCGCCGAGCCGTTCGTAATTTTTCCAATAGTCAAGCGTGGGAAGTAAGTTTTCCATATGCTTGCGCGCTTGCTCTTCGGTGAAGCCTTGGTCTGTCATATGCTTGACGCACACGTCGATCAAGTCGTTCATATTGCCGTAGGTGAACGTGCCGTCCGCATAACACCATTTGCAATAATGCTCGTTAAGCTCGCCGTTTTTGTCGTGCGATATTATAGACTCGTCGTCAAGCGGCATGCCGCAGCATTGACATACGTGCGTTCCGTTCGAGCCCAAAAGCGTGTCGATCGAAACGTCAAACAGCTCGGAAAGCAGTTTCAGCGTTTCGGTGTTAGGGGTTGTTTCGCCCGTTTCCCAGCGCGACACCGCCTGTCTTGTGACAAAAACTTTTTCCGCAAGCTCGTCTTGCGACATCCCCTTTTTCAAGCGAAGTTCCGCTATAATCTTTTTCGTTTCCATTCAAAGCTCCTTTGATATCCTTACACGATAAATATACCATAGCGAGATTTTGAAAACAAGCAACTGTTTGTTGCTGTCGCGAGTATGGTGCGATACGGCAAAGAAAGAAAAGAAACCCCACAACGCAAGGTTGCGGGGTTAGAGTGGTACACCCAGGCGGACTTGTAGAGAACGAAGTGAATGTAATAGCGATTGTTACACGCAGTGGCAATCGCGTCAGCAAAAGGTACAAGTACGCATGAGGGAAGCGAAAACCCCACAACACAAGGTTGCGGGGTTAGAGTGGTACACCCAGGCGGACTTGAACCGCCAACCGTCAGAATCGGAATCTGATGCGCTATCCAGTTGCGCCATGGGTGCGTGAAATATGAGGATTTGCGATAAACGCTTTTGTTTTTACGGATGAATTATAGCACACAAATTTGCAATAGTAAACATAACGCAAAATATTACATACACAATATTTTGGTGACATATGAAATATGCGGTGATATAATAATTATATAAGAATGGTTTTTGACGAATCGTGTCGGAAAGGGGATTCTATTGCTCGTTTTTGAAGCGCGATTTGACAAAAGAGGCAGTTTATGGATGCAAAAATGCAAGAAAAACTCGATGTTTTGTCAAAAAAGATAGGCAATACTCCAATTTTGTCGCTTGGCGACGGTATATACGGAAAGCTCGAAGGGAAGAATCCTGCCGGCTCGATAAAGGACAGAGCGGCGCTTTTTATGATTATGCGCGCTCTTGAAAACGGCGAGTTGGAAGAGGGCGGAACGGTTGTAGAGGCAACGAGCGGAAACACCGGCATAGGTCTTGCGTACGTCGCGAGAGAGCTGGGGCTTAACGCGGTTATGGTTATGCCCGAAAGTATGAGTAAAGAGCGCAGAGAGATGATTTCCGCATACGGTGCGCAACTTGTGCTTACTCCTGCAAGCGAAGGTATGGCAGGCGCGGTCAAGAAGGCAAAAGAGATTGCCGAGAGCGGTGCGTGGCTTGCAAATCAGTTTGGCAATTTCGCAAGCGTCGAGGCACATTTTTATACGACCGCACCAGAAATTTTTGCGTCCGTTCCGACGGCAAAATACATCGTCGCAGGTGTGGGAAGCGGCGGCACGGTTATGGGCGTGAAAAAATATATCGAGCAAAACGGCATAGATTGCCAAGTGGTTGCTGTTGAGCCGCTTTCAAGTCCGCTTCTTACAAAAGGCTACGCAGGGGCGCATAAAATTCAGGGTATAGGCGCAAACTTCGTCCCCGCAATCGTTGACGTGAGCAAGCTCGATCAAACCATCGACGTTGCAGACGAAAATGCAATAAAGTCGGTTGGAGAAATTTACCGAAAATTTGGCGAAAAATGCGGAATCTCTTCCGGAGCAGCGTATTTTGCGGCATGCGAGCTGCGCAAGCGCACGGACGGCGACATAGTGGTCGTTTTGCCCGACAACGGAGACAGATATCCGCAAAGTCTGTACGAATGATCGATTGCCGTTGACGGACTTCGATAGAGATGATATGATTTTTGTGTCATAAAAAAAGGATTAAAAGGGAGTTTAAAATATGGATTTTCAAAGATACTATGACGGCGTAGGCTTGATTGTAGAAAACAAAATCAACAATACTTTTTCCACTTGTCCGCTTTGCGGCGAGATGAAAGTGGACTGGGAGATTGTGTTCGATTTCAAGGGCGACCTTATTTGCGTGCTTGCAAAATGTCCGCATTGCGGTGGCGTAATCAAGACCATTTTCAACTTCAACAACGGCGAAATGCCGTCCTCGTTCACGGTGTCCGACACGGGTGAAACCAATCGCAACGACCTTGTTCAAGGCGTCAACTACACGTTGCCCTCCGCGAATCGCGGTGCGAAATCGCAAAACGTCTCGGCGACTCAATCTCAACAAACCGACTCGGAAGGTAGCACTGTCGGCTGGGGCATCCTCGGCTTTTTTATACCTATCGTGGGCTTCATTCTCTGGTTGATTTGGAAGGACGAGCATCCGGCAAGAGCGAAAAGCGCAGGCATAGGCTGCCTTGTGTCCATATGTTTGGGAGTTGTAGGCGTAATATTGTACGTCGTTCTCGTCTTTGTGATTTTGGGTATCGGCGTCGGCGCATATGCGTCAATGCTCCCGTTGCTTGCGACGTTGATATAAGGCAAATTTGCAGCGTTTGTTGTGTATGCAAGATTAACAATGTCTTGCATAAAACAAATGTTTATATAGCAAAAATTGAGAGATAAAACAGTGATTCGAAAAAGCGGAGCAAAAAACGCTCCGCTTTTTGAATGTAAATTTTGCCATACGCAAAAGTCTGTTAGCGATAAAAAACAGCACCGTCGGGTGCTGCTTTCAAATCTCTTTCCTGCCGATGAGATAGTCTATGCTAACGTCGAAAAAGTCGGCAAGTTTCCATAAGTTTTCAATGCTCGGTTCGCTCTTTGCGTTGATCCAATCGCTTACAGAACTTTGTCCTATGCCCAATGCGGTTGCAAGTTGCATTTGAGTGAGCTTTTCGTTTTTCATCAAATCTTTGATCCTTTTTGCAATAAGAATTTCCATGATTAAACTCCTATTGACATATTATCGGTATAATGATATTATTTATTAAAATATCGGTATGCCGATATCACGGAGGACATTATGAGAAACAATAGCTTTAACAAATTAGAAAAAGCAGACAAAATGGTCGACTCTTTTCTTAAAGTAGCAATAAGTCTAGACTTGATATGTGCTTTGCTGTTGCTTATTGGCGGAATTTTAGTATGTGCACTGGTAGATGTTGGAACGGGTATAGGCTACATTATTTCTGCGCTTATTATGTGTGGGTTTGGTGTATTCCTTGTTTATTTATCGCATTCCCTGTTGACTGTTTTTGTTGATGGAATGAATGATATTAAAACAAGTGGTATTGCTATCGATGAATTAAAAAGCCGTCAAAATATTCCCGAAATCAACATGCCGAAAGCCTTTGAACAATGCACTAATTTCTATTTGTACTACCCTGATAAAGGAATGTATTTGTCATTATCTGCTATTGAAAGCCAAACTGTTAGTGTGGTAAAAGATTTGCAACAAGCAATAAAGTTTCAAACAGAAGAAGAAGCATTGCGTTTTGCTGAATACAAACGTCTTACAATTGGCGATAAATGGACTATAATAAAAAAGAATTTGATTATTCCGCTATGCTAGTTAATAGTGCGATTGGATTGTAATGTTCGTCATCGGATATATGTTTCTCGCTTTACATACCGACGGCGAAATGCTAAAATGTCCGTATGGACGAAAAGAAAAAACGAGTTGTCGTCGGTATGTCCGGCGGCGTGGATAGCGCAGTTGCCGCTGCTCTTTTGAAGGAGCAGGGTTTTGACGTTGTCGGACTTTATATGTCCAACTGGAAAGAAACCGACCCAAACGGTTGTTGTACTGGCGAGCAGGATTGGACGGACGTGCAGTATATTTGCGACAAAATCGGTATTCCGTATTATTCGGTGGATTTTTCCGAGCAATATATGAACAACGTATTCAAACTCTTTGTGGACGAGTACAAGAAAGGCAGAACACCGAATCCCGACGTACTTTGCAATCGTGAAGTTAAGTTCGGCCCGTTTGCCGATTTTGCTCGCGAACTCGGAGCGGACTATGTTGCCACGGGACATTATTGCAGAATCCGCCACGACGGCGATATGCATTATTTGCTTCGCGCAAAGGACGACAACAAGGACCAGACATATTTTCTCAATCAGGTGTCGTCACGCCAACTGCGCGACGTGATTTTTCCGCTCGGTGAT
>FR895579.1:5117-15770 GCA_000434435.1 Firmicutes bacterium CAG:475 | reverse complement strand
CGCTCATATTCTCGCCGCCTTGCGGCTCGCACTTTGAATAGGCACATTCCGTTAATAAGTGCGCCCTAAATGAGTGTTCGTTTGGGTGTGGGGGTCCCACCCACAACTGCAACGAAGTTGCAATATCACTTGCGCAAAGCGCAAATATCACTGTTGCCATAGGCAACAATATCACGCACACTTTGCGTGCATATCACTTACATTGCCGTTGCGGCTCGGAATCCGTCTTCGAACAGGCACATACAGTGTATAAGAACGCTCCGAATAGGCTGAAATCTTCCGCAACTGTCCGAAGGACAATATCGCGTTGAGGATTATTTTTTCAAATAATCTTCAACACTCTCGGGGCAAATTGACTTCATTGTCGGAGTAAAGCCCTTCTTTTTGCGGATGACAAGTCTATCGAGCAATATTGCGATGACAAAGCCCACAACAAGCCCTGCAAGTGCCAAAAGTGCTTGCGCAAGCTCGTTGATGAGCGTGCCTATGCCAATGCCTGCGCCGATAAGCACAAGCGGTATCACGTACACGATTGCCGCCGCCGTAAGCACGTACTTTTCGCCCATTTCGACTTCGACGAAATCGCCGACGTTTGCCCCCAGCGTATTTTCGACAACGACTTCGACTTTCATACCGTCTTTCGTCGTTGCGCACATATGGCACTTGTCGCACGCGCTACGCCTGTCGAAACGCACCGTCGCTTTATTGCCTTTAATTTTTGCGACTACTCCTCTTTCGGTCATTTTTCAAAATACCTGCAAAGCTCGTCGATACGGCACTCTTCCGTCACCGAATCGCTCATTCTCTTTACGTTTACAACGCCTTTTTCAATCTCGTCGTCGCCAAGCACACACACGTATTTTGCACCCGTGCGGTCGGCGTACTTCATTTGCGCTTTAAGGCCTCTGTTCATGATGTCGGTTTCCGCCTTTATGCCTGCGTTGCGCATATCGAACACGAGCTTTCTTGCAAGTTCTTCGGCTTTCTCGCCCATAGGTGCGATATAAACGTCCGTGCACTCTTCTTGCGCTTCGAGATTGTTTGTGTTTTCAAGCACCAAAAGCAATCTTTCAAGCCCCAAACCGAAGCCGACTGCCGGAGTGGGTTTGCCGCCGACTTCTTCAACAAGATTGTTGTATCTTCCGCCGCCGCAAACCGTGCCTTGCGCGCCTATATCCGTGGACACGAACTCGAACACCGTGCGCGTGTAATAGTCCAAACCGCGCACTATGCCGGGATTGACTTTAAACGCTATACCCAACGACGTCAAAATGCGTTGCACCTCTTGAAAGTGCGCTCTGCAATCGTCGCAAAGGTAATCGGTGATTTTGGGCGCGTTTTTGGTTATTTCCTTGCACTTCTCCTCTTTGCAATCGAGGATACGGAGCGGATTCTTCTCGAATCTTGCCTGACATTGTCCGCACATAAGGTGCAAGTTTGCGCCGATGTATTCTTTTAGAGCCTTGTTATATTCCGCTCTGCACTTGGGGCAACCTATGCTGTTGAGATTGAGTTCGAGATTTTTGAGTCCTACTTTTCTCAAAAACGTCGAGGCAAGCGTGATAACTTCCGCGTCTGCGCTAGGGCTGTCCGAGCCGTAACATTCCACGCCGAACTGATGATGCTCTCTGAGTCTGCCGTTTTGCGGTTTCTCATAGCGGAAAATGCTTGCGATATAGTACGCTTTCATAGGCATAACGCCTTGATGCAAGCCGTTTTCGATGAAGCAACGCGCAACGCCCGCCGTACCTTCGGGGCGAAGAGTCATACTTCTGCCGCCCTTGTCGTCAAAGGTGTACATTTCCTTCGTTACGATGTCCGTAGTTTCGCCCACGCCTCTCAAAAAGAGTTCGGTGTGTTCGAACATAGGCGTGCGGATTTCCTTAAAGCCGAAGCAAGCCGCAACTTCTCTTGCGATATTCTCGACGTAATGCCACTTGTATGCCTCTTGCGGAAGCATGTCTTTTGTGCCCTTTGGTATGTTTATCATAATATCCTTTTGCCTCGCGATTTTTTCAGATTATAAATCTACGCAAATTTCTTTCTTTCAGCGTTGTGCTCAAATGTTGCTCGACGTAGGATTTGTCGATGTTGATTTCCTTCGTCACGTTGTCGTCCGCCTCGTAAAGCACGTCTTTGAGGAGTGCTTCGAGAACTGCGTGCAAGCGACGAGCGCCGAGATTTTCGCTGTTTTCGTTCTCTTCGAAAGCAACTCTTGCAATCTCGTCTATCGCCTCGTCCGTAAAGTTGAGCGACACGCCGTCAACGCCCAAAAGCTCTTTGTATTGTTTGAGCACGGCGTTGTCGGGTTCGGTGAGAATTTTGACGAAATCGTCTTTTGTGAGGTTGTCAAGTTCCACGCGGATGGGGAATCTGCCTTGAAGTTCGGGGATCAAATCCTCCATGCGCGAGATGTGGAACGCGCCCGCGGCGATGAACAAAATGAAAAGTTGCAATATCACTTGCGCAAAGCGCAAATATCACTGTTGCCTCAGGCAACAATATCACGCACGCTTTGCGTGCATATCACTTGCGTGCCGTTGCGGCTCAATAACAAAAAGCCCTTTTGCATCTGCTCTGTGTATGGCAGAATCGCAAAAAGGCTTTTCGTTATCGTTTGATTATCTTGTATGCTCTTGGTCTATCTTGTCGATGACGCGGAGCACCACGTCCAATCCGAGTCCCACCGTTTCTGCGGAGAAACGCTCGGGCACGTCGTGGTAGGTGTGATAATAATGGCTCATGACGGGATTTTGAGCGGCGAAAGTGATGGATTTTACGCCTGATTTTTGGAAAGGCGTGGAATCGCAACCGCCGACGGGGTTTGCGATATCGCCGGGATTTTTGATGCCTGCTTCCCTCATGGCTTCCTTGAACATACGCTCCAAATCTTTGTCGAAGTGCGGGCAAAGCCAGCTGTCGCCGTGGATGACTTCAAAATAATCCTCGTCGGCAACCGAGTCGATGTTGATGTGATAGGCATTGTCAAGCATGCCGTCGTTTTTGTGCTTGCGAGTGAATGCGATAGAACCGCGCAGTCCCGACTCCTCCGCACCGATGTTGCAATCGACGATGCGGCAGTTTTTGGGCATCTTGTCGGGGTTTTCCTTGTAGTATTTTACAACTTGATATGCAATCGAAACGCCGGTTGCATTGTCCATTGCGCCGGGGGAAGCGATTGCTTCCGTCTTTTCGTTGTACATCGTGAGCAAGAATGCGCAGATGATGACGATAGGCGAAGAATACAACACCATTTGTTTTATGACGTAATATGCCTTTGCGGTATTGACAAGGGTGTCGTAAGAAAGCGTGTCCGTGCCGTAATTGAGCATCATTATGAGAATAAGCATAACGACGCTGACAATCGTGACGGCGGCAACCGCGATTGCGCCGAGTGCCAAGCGAAGCACCACGCCCACAAATCCGAGTTTGTTTTGCGACGCGCTGAGTTTGAGCGTCCAGCTGGTGTCGGTGTGCCCCGAAAGGAAAATCGTATAATCGTATTTTCCGTCCTCGGGAAGAAGCTCTGCGTAGGTGTTGTGCGACACTTTGTGCTTAAAGCACCAGTCGAAACAAGTGTGATACTTAAACACGCTCACCACAAGCCAAATCCACGTACAAATCATGTACATCGTGCATACGAAGTGCATTGCAAGTCCGGCGTAAGCGGACAAACTTGCAAGTATCGTTGCAAGCACGGTGAGCACGCAACCGATTATGCCTGCCCAACCTGCATACGGCAATCCGCCGATAGACGCGTGAGGCGCGAACACGAAGCTCTCGGTGACGGGATTGAGTCCCAACTCTTTGAGCTTGTCCGACATATAGTCGTGATACTTCTTCTCGTTGTTCGAGCCGGGAAGACGCGGGCCTATCTCGCGCGCGGCATACTCTACCATTTTGTAGGCTTCATCGCCGTACTTTTTGAGTTCATCTCTCATAATTTCCTCTTTTCCTTATTTTATTTTGCAAAAAGGCAAAGCACCGATGCGCTTTGCCTGAAAACCGTGGTTATTTGGTGATTTTTTCCATGCCGCCCATGTACTTGCGAAGCACTTCGGGGATGGTGACGGAACCGTCTGCGTTTTGGAATTGCTCGACGATTGCAGGAATAAGTCTGCTGGTTGCAAGACCGCTGCCGTTGAGGGTGTGCACAAAACGCGGTTTGCCCGTTTCGCCGTCGCGGAAACGAGTGTTGTTTCTGCGTGCCTGATAGTCGTTTGCGTTGGAAACGGAGGAACATTCCTTGTAAATGCCCATCGACGGAATCCAAAGTTCAACGTCATATGTTCTTGCCATGGAAGCGGAGCAATCCCCTGCCGCAAGTTTGCTCACTCTGAAATGCAACCCGAGTTGCTCGACGAGTCTGGACGCCTTTTCGACAAGCTCTTCGAACGCTTCTTTGCTGTGGTCGGGATGAGCGTATTGCACCATTTCGATTTTGTTGAATTGGTGACCTCTTATCATACCTCTCTCTTCCGCTCTCGCGCTGCCTGCTTCCTTTCTGAAACAAGGAGAGTACGCAAAGAACTTCATCGGAAGTTTGCTTTCGTCGATAATTTCGCCCGCATACATATTGACGAGCGCGGTTTCCGCAGTCGGAAGCATAAAGCGATTGCGTTTTCTGTCCTCGTCGCAGTCGAGCCAATACACCTCGTCGCTGAATTTGGGGAATTGACCTGCGCCGAAGCCGCAGTTGTAGCCGAGTTGATACGGCGGAAGAATAAATTCGTAGCCGTCTTTAAGGTGCTCGTCCACGAAGTAGTTGAGCAACGCCCATTCCAGTCTTGCGCCCACGCCTCTGTAAATCCAAAAACCGTTGCCCGAAAGTTTGACGCCTCTTTCGTAGTCGATCATACCGAGATCGGTGCAGATGTCAACGTGGTTTTTGAGAGGGAAATCGAACTTGGGTTGTTCGCCCACGATTTTGATAACCTTATTGTTTTCCTTTTCGCCGGGGAGAAGATCGGGATCGGGAATATTGGGCATACAGGCAAGCGCGTCGTTGATCTTTGCGATAAGGTCGTTGATTTTTGCGTCGCCGGCAGCGATTTCGTCGCCGAGTTTTCTCATTTCGTCAAAGATAGGTTCGACGGGTTGTCCCGCTTTTTTGAGAACGGGAATTTGCGCCGACACCTTGTTCTTTTGTGCTTTGAGTTGTTCGATTTCGGTTATCGTGGCTTTTCTTTCGTCATCCCATTTGATGATTTCGGTAAAGTCTGCGTTGTAGCCTTTCTTTGCAAGGGCGTCGACCACCTCTTGCGGATTGTTTCTGATTCTTGCCAAATCCAACATAGTGTGTTTCCTCTAATGTCGATATAGTCTTTATTTTTGATTTTATGATCAAACGCATGGTTTATGTCGCAAAACTATGCGTTAAAGTTTCGTTTATGCAATTATGTTCACAAGTCTGCCGGGGACGACGATGACTTTTTTAGGTGCGGAAGCAAGCTGATCTTTGACCGCTTCGAGTGCGGCTTTTTCGATTTCTTCCTTGCTTGCGGACGTTGCCACGGTGACTTTCGCTCTCATCTTGGAGTTGATTTGAACGGCAAGTTCCACCTCGTCGAGCACCATTGCCGCGGGATCGAAAGTCGGATACGCTTGATTGAATACGCTGTATTTCTGACCGAGCATTTCCCAAAGTTCTTCGCAGAAATGAGGCGCAAACGGAGCAAACAAAAGCACCAGATCTTTTGCGCAATCTTTGTAAATCGCGTTCTTCTTTGCAACATTCGCCTCATAATTGTACATTGCGTTGACAAACTCCATAAGTCTTGCAACTGCGGTGTTGAACGAGAACGCGCCCAAATCGTTGGTGACGCACTTTATGGTGTTGTGGCGCACGCGATTGAGTTCTTTCTCCGCCTTTCCGAGAGGTGCGTCGTCAAAGTTGACTTCGTAGCATTTTTTGACGATACGCTCGATTCTGTCGAAGAAACGGCTGATGGATTCAAGGCCGTTGTCGTTCCACGGACCACCCTCGACGTAGTTAAATCCGAACATGAGATACACTCTGAAAATGTCCGCTCCGTACTTTGCGATCGAATCGTCGGGAGATACGACGTTGCCCTTGGACTTTGACATCTTGTTGCCGTCCGGACCGAGAATCGTGCCTTGGTGCACGAGAGAAAGGAAGGGTTCGTCAAAGTTGAGATAGCCCATATCTCTCAACGCCTTGGTGAAGAAACGCGCATACAAAAGGTGCATGCACGCATGCTCCGCGCCGCCGATGTATTTGTCAACGGGAAGCATTTTGTTTATCCACTCGCTGTCGAACGGCTTGTCTGCATTGTGTGCGTCGGGATATCTCAAGAAATACCAGCTCGAACACACGAAGGTGTCGAGAGTGTCGGCGTCGCGTTTTGCAGGACGTCCGCAAACGGGGCAAACCGTATTGATAAACTCATCGCATTTTTTGAGAGGAGATTCTCCGTCGGGAGTAAAGTTTACGCCCAGCGGAAGTCGCACGGGCAAATCCTTTTCCGGAACGGGAACGTCGCCGCAGTGGTCGCAGTGAATTATGGGGATAGGTGCGCCCCAATAGCGTTGACGGCTCACCAGCCAGTCACGCAAGCGATAGTTGGTTTTGAGTCCGCCCTTGCCTTCTTTTTCGAGTTTTTTGAGAATTGCGAGCTTGCCTTCTTCGCTCGTCATACCGTCGAACTCTCCACTGTTGCAGAGAACGCCGTATTCGCAGAAAGGAAGCGAATCGTCAACACCGTCTTTTCCCTTGATGACTCTCTTTATGGGAAGTCCGAGCTTTTGAGCAAACACGAAATCGCGCTCATCGTGTGCGGCAACGCCCATAACCGCGCCCGTGCCGTAGCTTGCGATAACGTAGTCGGCAACCAAAATAGGCACTTCTTCACCGTTGACGGGGTTGATTGCGTACGCGCCCGTCGGAACGCCGGTTTTCTCTCTGGTTGAGGACATACGGTCGATTTCGGTGGCTTTCGCACTCTTTTCTTTGTATTCTTCGACCGCCGCCTTTTGCTCGTCGGTGACAACGAGGTCGACGAGAGGGCTTTCGGGAGCAAGAACGACATAGGTTACGCCGAAGATGGTATCTGCTCTCGTGGTGAATACTTTAAACTTGACGTCGCTGTCTTTGACCGAAAACTCGACCTCACCGCCATAGCTTCTTCCGATCCAGTTCTTTTGCATGAGCTTGGTTTTTTCGGGCCAATCGAGTTTGTCGATGCAATCGAGCAATTCGTCGGCGTAAGCGGTGATTTTGAAAAACCATTGATTGAGGTTTTTGTGGGTGACTTGGCTTCCGCATCTCTCGCAAACTCCGCCCTGTGCTTGTTCGTTGGCAAGCACGGTGTTGCAGGACGGACACCAGTTTACGGGAGCTTCCTTGCGATATGCAAGCCCTTTTTTGTAGAGTTGAAGGAACATCCATTGTGTCCACTTATAGTAGTCGGGCATGCATGTTTTGATTTCGTAATCCCAGTCGTACATTGCTCCGATGCGTTTGAGTTGTCCTTCCATCGTAGCGATGTTTTTGAGGGTGCTTTCTTCGGGATGAATGCCCGTTTTTATGGCATAGTTTTCAGCAGGCAAACCGAACGCGTCGAATCCCATCGGTTGAAACACCTCGTATCCTTGCATGCGTTTGAAACGCGCAAACGTATCGGCAGGGCCGTAATTGTACCAATGTCCCGCGTGAAGTTTCGCGCCGGAGGGATAGGAAAACATTTCAAGACAATAATACTTTTTGTCTACTCTCGAACGGTCGAACTTGTAAAGCCCGGTGTCCGCCCAAATCTTTTGCCATTTGCTTTCAATTTGCTTATAGTCCATAAGCGTGAGGCACTCCTCTAATTAAAATAATAATATTTAGTTTAATACCAATATAAAACATTGTCAAGCGCGGATAAAAACTCCGCCGCCTCGCAAGGCAAGATTGTGGCGCACTCCGAGCAAAAAATTCGATTTTTTTGTGCCGCCGAAAAAATTTTTCCGCCGATTGCTATTGAATGTACAAACAAAAATTGATATAATCGAAACGATATAAAAATCGGAGAAAATTATGAAAAAACGCACTATCGTCGCAACGATTTTGATTTTAACTCTGCTCGTATCCGCACTTACGTTTGTTGCGTGCGGCGATAGAGACACTCCGCCCGAAGAACAGGTTTCCTTCGTCAAAACGGACGGAGCGAAAATTATAGACGAAAACGGCAATGCAATCGGCCTTTACGGCACCAATCTCGGCGGCTGGCTCGTGCAGGAAAGCTGGCTCGTCCCCACCGACATCGGCAAAGAGTACGGGCAAATCGACATGATGATAGAGCTTGCAAACAGGTTCGGCGAGGACGGCATGCAAGAGCTTTTGGACGTGTACGAGAACAACTGGGTGACGGAACTCGATTTTCAGCGCATCAAAGAACTCGGCATGAACTGCGTGCGCATCCCATTCACATATCTGAATTTCACCAACCCCGTGAAAAAAGTCGGAGATACGTACGAGCGTACTCCGTATGAAGAGCTGAAAGTGGACGAGAGCAAATTCGCACGTCTCGATTGGGCAATCGAAATGTGCAAAAAATACTCGCTTTACGCCATCCTCGATATGCACGGCGCAGTCGGTTCGCAAAGCGGAAACGACCACACCGGCGACATTGCCTATCCCGACGGAGGCAGACTTTGGGGAGAGGACGAAACGGGCGAAATATGTCGTCTCAAAACAATGGAAATATGGGTTGCCATAGCAAATCGCTACAAAAACAACAACACCGTTGCGGTGTACGACCTCATGAACGAACCGGGCATAAAAAACGAGAGCGGCACTCAAACCACAACGCCGAGAACGCACGAATATTTCGACACTCTTTACAAGGCAATCCGCGAGGTCGACAAAAATCATATCATCTGTATGGAATCTTGCTGGACTTTCGCAAACCTTCCTAAGCCCGACAAATACGGATGGGAAAACGTGATTTATCAATATCATCACTACAACTGGGCAAGCGCGGGCGTTGCGAACTCGACTTATTACGGCATTCAGATCACGACAAACAATCTCTCCACAAAAGAGTATCGCGTCCCCGTTCTCATAGGTGAATTCAACGTGTGGGCAGACTCGCATCCCGACAAGGTGAACGCAACGCACAAAGAGTCTTCTCAAACGGAAGAGGACGCCTGGGCGGGAGTTATGGAACTCTATTGCGGATTGGGCTGGAACTTCACCACCTGGAATTTCAAGCACGCTGCCGAACATTCCTCCTGGGGTCTTTTCAATTATGACAACAACGTCGAGCGCATGTGGGAGCAGGCAAACTACAAAACCATGACCAAAGACGAAATTGCAACAATCTGGGCAAGACACAATTCAAGCAACTATCTTGTCAACACCTCGCTCACAAATTGCATCACGCCCTATCTTGCCTCGTTCAATACAAACGGCAACGACAACAGGTCGTATTCGGAAATCAAGGCAAGCAAAAACTACTATATCCTCACCGGCAAGAAATCGTCGCAAGAGGAATGAGCAACATCGTTGGACAGAACAAATTAATCGTGATATAATATCAAAATCAACAAAGGCGAGGAACAGTATGTTCGTATCATTCGAAGGATGCGAAGGCGTGGGCAAATCCACCCAACTCAAACTTCTCAAAGACTATCTCGAATCAACCAATCAAAGAGCGGTTTACGTGCGCGAACCGGGCAGCACCCATATTTCCGAACAAATCCGCAAGATCATCCTCAACCCCGAAAACGAAGAAATGACGGGCGTAACCGAGGCGTATCTTTATGCGTCGTCAAGGGCGCAACTCGTGCGCGAAGTCATCAAGCCCGCGCTTGAAAGAGGCGAGCTTGTGGTGTGCGACAGGTACGTTGACAGCTCCATTGCGTATCAGGGTTATGCGCGCGGACTGGGTGCGGATCTTATAAAGAAAATCAACGCCCCCGCAATCGACGGGCTTCTTCCCGACATAACGATTTTCCTCGACTTGAAGCCTAGCGAAGCGTGGCGCACTTTCCGCATCACCGACGACAGACTGGAGCTTGAATCGGCGGATTTTCACGATAGAGTGTATGCGGGCTATAATGCAGAAATGGCAGGTTCAGACACTCGTTTTGTCAGGATAAAACCCGATTTCGACAAAAACGTGACTTCTCAAAAGATAATCGAAGCATTAAGGCAAAGAGGTGCTATAAAGTGAACGACGTCACCTTTGAAAAAGCGTTGCGCGCATCGCGCGCGTACGGACTTATCCGCAACGACTTCTCTTCGGGACTCGGACACGCATACATGGTGGTGTCCCCCGACGACGAAATCGTCGACGAATTTTTCACTCTCGTAGCGGCAAGCGTCTATTGCAAAAATCACGACGCGTGCCTAAATTGCTCCGAGTGCAGAAAGGTGATTCACAACAACCATCCCGACGTCTATCACGTGTTCCCCACAAAAGACAAAATCAAGGTTGACGACATTGAGCAAATGCTCGACACCGTGTCGATAAAACCGCTTTCGGGACACAAAATCTACTTCATTCATCGCGCGGATCAGATGAATGCGCAAGCGCAAAACAAGTTGCTCAAAACGCTTGAAGAACCGCCCAAAGACGTGACGATTTTTCTCGGCGTTGCAAACGAAGCGAGCATGCTCGACACCATAAAATCGCGCGCAAGAGCGGT
>FR895579.1:0-5105 GCA_000434435.1 Firmicutes bacterium CAG:475 | reverse complement strand
CAAGAGCGGTTGCGATAGACGTGTTCGACGAGGACGTCGTGTACAACGCCCTTTTGTCGCTGGGCATAGACAAGGACACTTGCGCGGTTGCCGCGGCTTGCAGCGAGGGACAACTGGGCAAAGCGTACAAGATTGCGCAATCGCCCAAGTACGCCGACCTATACAAGTGCGCGATATATCTTTTGACAAATCTCAATCGCAGCTCGGACGTCGTCAAAGTGGACGGCATCGTCGCAACCGAACAGGATTTGAGCGGACTTTTGGACGTTTTGAGCATAATCCTTCGAGATATGCTCGTGTGCAAACAAAATCAAAATCTTATGTTGTCCAAACACTTATCGTCGGACATAATAAATTTGAGTAGTCGCTACTCCGAGCGCGCGCTTGCGGAAAATCTGTTCAGAATAAACGTCGCGCGTCGCAAACTGTCGCTCAACGTCAACGTTATGGCAACCGTAGACGACTTGCTCTTTTCAATGTTGGAGGCAAAACATAAATGGCAATAATAGTAGGCATAAAATTCAGAAACACCAACAAGGTGTATTATTTCGATCCCAAAGACCTCGCTTTTGAAGAGGGCGACGGCGTGATTGTGGAAACCGCGCGCGGACAAGAATACGCAACATGCGCAATCGCAAACAAGGAAGTAGGCGAAAACGAAATCGTCCAACCCTTGAAACCCGTCGTGCGCAAAGCCACCGAAGAGGACGTAAAACGCGTTGAAAAAAACCTTCAGGACAAGGAACACGCGCTCAAAGTCATCCGTGAAAAAGTGGCGGAAATGAACATAAACATGAAGCTTGTGGACGCGGAATACACCTTTGACCGCACTAAGCTCATCTTCTACTTCACGGCAGAAGGCAGAGTGGATTTCAGAGAACTTGTGCGCGTGCTTGCGTCGATATTCAAAGTTCGTATCGAACTTCGTCAAATCTACGAACGCGACGATACCAAAATGCGCGGCGCACTTGCTCCGTGCGGTCGTCCGTGTTGCTGCACCACCCACCTTCCCGACTTCGAAAAAGTGTCGATAAAAATGGCAAAAGTGCAAGGTTTGAGCCTCAATCCCCAAAAGATAAGCGGCGTTTGCGGCAGATTGATGTGCTGTTTGAAATACGAAAACGCATATTACACCGAAACGTACAAACTTATGCCGAAAGTGGGCAGCAAAGTCAAAACGGCGGACGGCGAAGGTACGGTTGAATCAAACGACCTGATAAAGCAAACGGCTCGCGTGAAAGTTATGCTCAAGGACGGCAGCTTCGACGTGCGCACCTACGCCCTCGAAGACATGAAAATTGCCGAACGCCAAAACGCCGCCGAACTCGACAAAGACGACGATTAAATCAAATTCATCAAAAAACGAACTATTTTAAAAGGTTTTGCCAAAAAGCAAAACCTTTTGATTTTCATTCGAAAATATATTAAACGGTTAAAAACTTCGCTATTTAGATGAAGAACAAGGAAAAACCCTTTGTTCGGCAACTCTAACGTACAAGTCGTACGTGAGTTGATGGACAAGAAAAGTTAATAAGAAGTTTTATTTGTTAAAATCGTCTGATTGAGATGAAGAACAAGAAAGAGGCATTTGCGGTGGCAGCCTAATTTACTAATGCGTAAATGACTGTCAGCACAAATGCCTCTGCCGTAGTTATTCGCTCAATCAGGCGATTTTACTTGCAGTTTTTGCAATCGGTCATCTCACCGCCACTCTTTTTCGCGCGAGATTTCGTTGTTTTGCTCGTTTTGGGTTCGTCGCAATGACATGCGCCGCTGCGTTTTGTTTGTTTGGTTTCGGATTTTGCCATAAATTTCTCCTTTTGGGGCTTTTTGCCCGGATTTTGTTTATCCTTGCGGACTAAAAGTAGTATGGCAAAAAGGTTGCGTTTATATACCTTGCGCTGTGAAAAAAATGTGGTATAATATGGATATGGTACACATCGGCAACAGCTGGGACGAAATTCTCAAAGAGGATTTTGACAGCGAAAATTATCAAAATTTGCGCAAGTTTCTTGCATCGGAATATCGCTCTCACGTGATATATCCCGATATGCACGACATCTTCAACGCGCTCAAATACACGCCATACGAAAAGGTGAAAGCGGTGATTTTGGGGCAAGATCCCTATCACGGCGCGGGGCAAGCTCACGGCATGTGCTTTTCGGTCAAACCGAACGTGCCCGCTCCGCCGTCGCTTGTCAACATATTCAAGGAAATCGAAACGGACGTCGGCGTGAAAAACACGTCCCCATATCTTGTCAACTGGGCAAAACAAGGCGTGCTTCTTCTCAACACCGTACTCACCGTGCGCGAGGGGCAACCCAATTCGCACAAGGGACACGGCTGGGAAGTGCTGACGGACAGCATAATAAAAAAACTCAACGCGCGCAAAGATCCTATCGTGTTTATGTTGTGGGGCTCAAACGCACGCTCCAAAAAGGCTTTTATAACCAATCCGCAACATTTGGTTTTGGAGTGTCCGCACCCCTCGCCACTGTCGGCATACGCAGGGTTTTTCGGGTGCAAACACTTCTCAAAATGCAACGATTTTCTCAAAGAACACGCTCAGACGCCCATAGACTGGCACACAACACCGGAGGCATAATATGCTAAACATCGAAAGAATAAACGAACTTGCCAAAAAAGCAAAAACCGTCGGACTTACCGACGAAGAAAAAGAAGAACAAGCAAAACTTCGCAAAGAGTACGTGCAAAGCGTGGTGGGAAATCTCCGCGCGCAACTCGACAACACCTACGTTCTGGACAAGGACGAAAACAAGGTGAAACTCACCGCTTACAACAACGTAAATCCCGTGGGCGACGGCAAAAAAGAGGATTGACGCGCCCCTGTTTTTTATTGAAAGAATATTCTTTTTTGTCTTGAAAATCGCGCGCGTATATCATATAATATACGGGTTGCAAACAACAAATACAACACCTCGAATCCGAGGAGGATAAAATGGACAGAATCTATACAATTGATATTAAAGGTTTCAAAGCGGACCTTCCCGTGCTTCCCCTTCCCAACGGCATAAGCATTTGCTTTTTCAATCTTCACGGCGACTCGGCCCTGACGGAGCATTGCGGAAAGGAGCTTGCCAAACTTCTCGACGGCTGCGACGTCGTCATCACGGCGGAATCCAAGGGCTTGCAACTCAGCCACGTCATCGCGCGCGAGCTTGGACAAAGATACTACGCCGTGTGCAGAAAATCGAAGAAACTGTATATGCAAGACGGTATCCAAACGAGCGTGAAATCCATAACGACGGGCAACGAACAAACGCTGTATTTGTCAAAGCACGACGCAGACCTCATCAAAGGCAAAAAGGTTGCGATCGTGGACGACGTCGTATCGACGGGCGGCAGTCTCAGAGGGCTTGAACAAATCGTCAATCTCGCAGGAGGCATAATCTACAAAAAGGCATTCGTGCTTGCAGAGGGTGATGCGGCAGAGCGCGACGACATCGTGTATCTTGCAAAAATTCCCATCATCACGGACTGAACAAAGTAAATATGTTATTCACAAAATCGGCATTTTATAATGCCGATTTGCATTGATAAAGGGTTTGTTTTGTCGTTTATCAATGTTTTATAAACAACGCACAAACGACTTTCAAAACGGTTGCGGAACAAAAAACATGCTTGAACTTCTTATGCCGGCAGGCAATCTCAAAAAACTGAAAACCGCTTTTCACTTCGGCGCAGACGCCGTTTATATCGGTGGCAAAGCGTTTTCTTTGCGCGCATTTGCGGACAATTTTTCAAACGAAGAAATCATCGAAGCGGCAAACTATGCTCATGCACTCGGCAAAAAAGTTTACGTCACGGCAAATATTTTTGCAAGGAACGACGACCTTGATGCATTGAAAAACTATTTCGCGTTTTTGCAATCGGCAGCCGTAGACGCCGTGCTTATAAGCGACGTAGGCCTTGTTGCGCTTTGCAAAGAAGTTGCTCCGAAACTCACGGTTCACCTCTCCACACAAGCCAACACGACAAATTTGCTTGCCGTCAAATTTTGGCAAAGCATGGGCGTAAAACGAGTTGTGCTTGCAAGAGAGTTGGGACTTGAAGAAATAAAACAAATCCACGCCGCAGTGCCCGATATGGAGCTCGAAGCGTTTGTTCACGGCGCAATGTGCATGAGTTACAGCGGCCGCTGTTTGCTGTCCACCTACTTTTCGGGGCGTAGCGCAAACAAGGGGGCGTGCATACAGCCTTGCAGATGGGGCTACCGCATCACCGAAACCGAACGCCATGCATCCAAGCCGCTTGACGTCGAAGAGGACGAAAGAGGCACGTACTTTATGAACAGCCGCGATTTGAGGCTGCTCGAACACATACCCTCTTTGGCGGAGTGCGGCATAGTGTCTTTAAAAGTCGAAGGACGGATGAAGAGCGAGTTTTACGTTGCAACCGTCGCAAACGCCTACCGCCACGCAATAGACGAATACTTGCAAACGGGCAAAATTCAAAACGCGCAAAAATACAATGCCGACCTCGAAACCGTGGCGCACCGCACTTACACGGACGCGTATTTCGAAGGTGACAATCTCGACACCGTTTGCCTTGACGAAGGACAATCCCCCGAAAAGTTTATTTTCACGGCGGTCGTGCTCGAGTGCAAGGACGGCGTCGCAACCGTCGAGATGCGCAACCGCTTCAAATCCGGCGAAACGCTTGTCGTCCTCTCCCCCGATTGCAACGACGGCAAAACTTTTGAAGTCGGACAAATCACTCACGTTTTCGACAACGCAATCACGGACGATGCAAAACTTGTGCAACACATCTATTCTTTTGTATGTCCGTTCGACTTGAAGTGCGGAGATATATTGTTGAAAGACAACAAAACCGTATAATGCCTATATTCCAAAGAATGATTGCCCGGTGGAGCGTGCTTTGCACGCAAGCGGATACTTGAAAATTTTGTACGCTATACTTGCGATAATTTACATAATTTCCCTTCCGGGAGATTGCCACGCTTACGCTCGCAATGACAAAAGAGTGGGGACACCCACCCGAACGAACACTTATTCAGAGCGTACTTATACACGGTATGTGCCTATTCGGAGTGCGAGCCGCAACGGCGGCGAGAATATGAGCGC
>FR895578.1:7507-15578 GCA_000434435.1 Firmicutes bacterium CAG:475 | reverse complement strand
AGCGGTTCACCCGGCGACTGCGTGCTTTTCGGCGTGAAATACCTCTTTAAAGACGAAAAAATCGACGCCGTCGTGTCGGGCATAAACACCTGCCTTAACGCAGGCAGCGACATCATTTTTTCGGGTACGTTCGGCGCGGCGCAAGAGGGGACTTTTCAGCGTATTCCGTCGCTTGCGGTGTCGCTCAGAACTCACGGCGTGCCCGATTACGAATTTGCGGCTGAGTTTACCGCAAAAAATCTCGAAAGACTTCTGTCTTTCGCAACCGAAAACGTGACGATAAATCTCAACATTCCTTACGTGAAAAAGGAAGATATTAAAGGCGTCAGAATCGCGCCCGTGGCATATCAGCCTTACGAGGAAAAATACGTGAGCACGGTCGGCGAGGACGGATTGACCTATTTCAGCGTCGACGGACACAGAATACCGCACGTTGACGAGGTCGCGGGAGGCGATTGCTATCAACTCGACCAAGGCTATATAACCGTCACGCCCGTGCAAATGCTTGCAAACGACGTCGAAACGCTAAACAAGCTCAAAGAGGCGAAGTTCGAGCTATGAGAGTTTGCGTGATAGGAGCAGGCGCAAGCGGAATGATGGCTTCCATTGTCCTTGCAAGAGGGGGAGTCGAAGTTGCGCTTGTGGAAAAAAACGAAAAATTCGGCAAAAAACTTTACATCACCGGCAAAGGTAGGTGCAATCTCACCAACGATTGCGAACTTGACGATATGTTTGCAAACGTCGTGCACGGTGAAAAGTTTTTGCGCTCGTCATTGTACGGCTTTACGCCGCAAGATACTATGGCGTTTTTCGAAGATTCGGGCTTGAAACTCGTCGTGGAGAGAGGAAACAGAGTTTTTCCGTTCTCTCAAAAGTCGAGCGACGTCATAAAAACGCTTCAAATCGAGATTGCAAATCTCAAAGTGAAAACCTATCTCGGCACGGAAGTAAAAGAAATAAAAAAGAATGCCGATGGTTTTAAGGTCGTAACTCCTTGGGAGTGCATAGAGTGCGACAAAGTCGTGGTTGCAACCGGCGGAATGAGTTATCCGTCTACGGGATCTACGGGGGACGGCTACGCTTTTGCAAGAGCGTTCGGATTGAAAATAGTCGAACCTCGGCAAGCACTTGTTCCGATTATCGTAAAGCAAAACGTTTCCGCGCTGCAAGGTATATCCCTTAAAAACGTCAATCTTTGCGCAATAGACGAAAACGGCAAGGAAATTGCGAGCGAGTTCGGAGAAATGCTGTTTACAAACAGGGGATTGTCCGGACCTATCGCGTTGACTATATCGTCGTATATAAACAGAAAGCAGAACGTAAGATTGTCCCTCGATCTCAAACCCGCACTTGACGAAAACACGTTGGACAAACGCATTTTGCGCGATTTTGACGAAAGAAAAAATCAGGATATAAAGAACGTTACACGCGCTCTTTTGCCCGAAAGGCTCAACGCTTACGTGCTTAAATGCGCCAATATTGCGGAAAGTAAAAAAGTGAACGAGATCACAAAGCAAGAGAGAGCGAAACTTGTCGAAACAATCAAAAATTTACGCTTTGACGTGTCGTCGCTTGCTCCTTTCTCGGAAGCCATCGTTACGGCGGGCGGAGTGGATTTGAAAGGTTTGAAACCAACTTGCGAGTGCAAAGACGTCGAGGGGTTGTATTTCGTGGGCGAAACGATTGACGTCGACGCACTGACGGGCGGATTCAACTTGCAACTTGCGTTTGCGACTGCCGTTTGCGCGGCAAGAGATATTCTGAAAAGTGCGCAAGGATAACGAAATATGAAAATTTGCGGATTCTATCCGCTTGAAACCTAAAATACAAAAGAATTCAAACTCTGAAAAAATCGGAGGAAATATGATAAATATCGCAATAGACGGGCCTGCGGGAGCGGGCAAAAGCACAATTGCCAAAGCGGTGGCGAAAGACCTCGGAATAATCTATCTCGACACGGGTGCAATGTACCGCGCAACCGCATATCTTGCACTGCAAAAGGGCATTGACGTCAAGGACGAGGAGAAAGTCGCGGAGATGCTCGAAGATTTGACGATGGATATCAAGTATGACGAAAACGGCGCGCAACGTATCATTGTCAACGGCATAGACGCAACGCCGTATCTTCGCGAACATTATATGTCCAAAGCCGCAAGCGATATCTCCGCATTGCCTTGCGTGAGATACAAAATGGTGGATTTGCAGCGTGATTTTGCAAGCAAAAACGACGTCGTTTTGGACGGCAGAGATATAGGAACTTTCGTTTTGCCCAACGCAAACTGCAAGTTTTTCCTTACGGCAACGCCGCAAGAGCGTGCGGAGCGTCGCATGAAAGACCTGCAAGAAAAAGGCGAAACCGTCGATTTCGACCAACTTTTGCAAGATATAATTCAGCGCGATTACAACGATTCGCATCGCGAAGTCGCGCCGTTGAAACAAGCAGACGACGCGGACTACGTGGACACCACTTCCATGAGTATAGACGACGTCGTCGCACACGTGAAAGAGGTTGTACACATCAAGACTAAAAAAGCCGATTTAACCGTGCAGAACACCGAAAAACAACCGTCAACGATAATTCCGTCGAGCGAAATGGACAAAAAGACGCTCGCAAGGATTAAAACGTATTATAAACCCGAAAAAAGTTTTGCTTTTTACAGATTTTTGAGAGTGATTTTGCGCCCGATACAAATGCTCGTGTGGCCGACCAAAGTCATAGGGGCGGAAAATGCGAAAAAGGTGACAGGTGCGCTTTTTACTTGCAACCATTATTCCAAAATGGATTCGATGATACCTTACTTCGTGCTTTTCAAAAAGGAAGCGCATGCGCTTGCGAAATACGAGTTGTTCACAAATCCCGTAGCGGGTTGGTTTTTGCACAAAATGGGCGCAATTCCCGTGCGCAGAGGAGAAGCCGATATCGAGTCTGTAAAGCAGGTGTTGCGTGTGCTTAAAGATGGCAAACAACTGCTTATTTTCCCCGAGGGTACGAGGAATAAAGAGGGTACGCAACAAATGGCGGAGTTTAAGACGGGTACGGCAAGATTCGCAATCAAATCGAAAGTACCCATCGTGCCGATGATATATTATCAAAGCCCCAAAGCCTTCCGCAAAAACTGGCTGTACGTCGGCGAGCCGTTTACGCTTGAAGAATATTACGGCGCGCGTACAATCGACGAGAACCACGCCGCAACGCAAGTCATAAAAGAAAAAATGGACGAAACTCGTCGCCTTTGCAACGAGTACGTCGAAAGCGTTACGAAAAAGAAGAAAAAATCGACAAAAAAGAACAAATAAGGAATAATGCTCAAAAATCGGGCATTGTTTTTCGAGGTGTAAATTGAAGGTTATTCTTGCCAAAAACGCAGGATTTTGCAACGGTGTGAAAAGTGCGGTGAACCAAGCGGTTTCGCTTGCCGAAAAGTACGGAAAAATCTACACTTTGGGCGAACTCGTACACAACGAGAACGTCACGGATTTTCTCAATCGAAAAGGCGCGATTTGCATTAAAATCGAGGACGCTTGCAATCTCAAAAAAGGCGACATTGCGCTCATACGCGCACACGGGATAACCAAACAGCTCGAAGAGGAGTTGCGAGATAGAGGAGTGGTGCTTTTCGACGCCACTTGTCCCGTCGTGAAGCGCAACCAAAAAATAGCAGAGGACAGAGCGAAAACGGGGGACGACGTCATTATCGTCGGCGACAAAAATCACGACGAGGTGATAGGAGTTGCGTCGTATGCCGGCAAAAATTGCAAAATGGTTTCGGATACCGAAGAGCTGCCCATAGGCGAAAAAAACACCTCAATTCTTTTTCAAACCACTATTTTGCCCGAAAAATTTGAAAAAATTGAAGAAAATGCAAAGAATTTTGAAAAAAAACACCATAATTTAGTTGGCATTTTCAATACTATTTGTTATACTACAAAAGTGAAACAGGACGAAGCGCGCGCATTGGCAGAAAAGTCGGACGCGGTATTGGTGCTCGGCTCTCGCACAAGCGCAAACACCAAGCGGTTGTACGAAGTTGCAAAAGAGGTCAATCCGAACACGTTTTTCGCACAAGACGCAAACGAAGCTCTGAATCAAACAAAATTTATCAAGGATATTCAAAGTGTATCGATTGTCGCAGGAGCGTCGACTCCGCCGTGGTTGATACAGGAGGTAACAAGACTTATGAGTGAAACTCAAAAGAACGCTGTGGAAACAGTAGAAACTGAAGTGAAAAACGAGGCAACACTTCAAGAGCAACCGGTCGAAGAAAAAGAACCCACCACGATGGCAGACCTTTTGAAATCTGCAACATCCGTCGGCTACACCAACTACAAAGTCGGCAAACGCATCAAAGGCAAAGTCATCAGCGCTGGCGATAGCGGCATCTACGTCGCAATCGGCGGAAAGAAAGACGGTTTCATTGATAAGAGTGAAGCATCTTTGGACGGCAACTACAATCCTGCCGACTTCAAAGAAGGCGATGAAATTCAAGCAACTATTCTTGCTGTCAACAAAGAGTACGTGTCTTTGTCCAAAAAGGATGTTGACACCGTTCGTCTCGAAGAAGCAGAAGCGGAAAAAGCTCTTGCTCAAGGCGAATTCTCTTTGACTATGACGGAAGTAGTCAAGGGCGGTTTGAGAGGAAGACTCGGACAATACACCATCTTCGTTCCCGCAAGCCAAATCAGAATGGGTTACGTCAGCAACCTCGAAGATTACAAAGGCAAAACCCTTCGCTTGACGCTTATGCCTCCGAAGGAAAAAGAAAACACAGAGGCTGAGGGCGAAGAAAACGCTCAAAGCGAAGATAAACCCCAAAAGAAGTCGAGATATTTGTTCGCTTCTCAACGTATCATCCTCGAAAGAGAGAAGAAGGAAAAAGAAGATCTTTTCTGGGACAACATCCACGTGCACGACATCGTCACCGGCAAAGTTAAGAGATTCACTCAATTCGGCGCATTCGTAAACGTTCGCGGTTTCGATTGCCTCGCTCACATCTCCGAGCTTTCCTGGAACAAGATCACCGATCCGTCCACAGTGCTCACCATCGGCGAAAGCTATGACTTCGTGGTTCTCAAGATGGACAGAGAAACAGGCAAAATCTCCCTCGGCTACAAACAACTCCAAAAGAAACCCTACGAAGTTGCGGCAGAGAAGTTCCCCGTCGGCACGGTCATCAAAGGCAAGGTTGAAAGAATCTTCCCCTACGGTGCATTCGTATCCATCGACGACGGCGTAGATGGACTCGTTCACGTTTCTCAAATCTCTCACAACTGGATCAAAGACGCAAACGAAGCGTTGACGGTCGGTCAAGAAGTTGAAGCAAAGATCATCGGTTTCGACGACAACCGCATCACTCTCTCTATCAAAGAATTGCTCCCCGCACCCGAAGAAACACAAGCAACCGAAGGTCAAGAAGAAGCAACCGACGAAGAGAAAGCGGCAAAGAGATCTTCAAGAGTCAAGAAGTTCGAACAAAAAGTTGCAGACGGCGAAAGCAAACGCGAACGTCGCGGCGCAAAGAAGGAATCCTCCAACGAGCCCAAAGAATGGGTTTCCGGCAGCTCCTCCGCAACTCTTGGCGATTTGTTCAAGAACCTCAACCTCAACCTTGCTGATGAAGCAGAAGAAGAGGCTGCTCCCGCAAAGAAGACAACTCGCAAAAAGAAAGTTGAAGAAACCGCTGAATAATCCTTGTTTGATAAAAAACAAACCGTTGCCAAAAGCGACGGTTTATTTTTTTGAAAAGGCGTATGCAAGTAGTTTGACAGTTTTTCTATAATAGTGATATAGTATATATAATATATAAAACTTATTAGGTGCAATATGAAAAAAATCATTTTGACAGGGGACAGACCGACGGGAAGATTGCATATCGGACATTACGTCGGCTCTTTGCGTGAGCGCGTCAGACTTCAAAACAGCGGTGAATTTGATGAAATCTACATCATGATTGCCGACGCGCAAGCACTCACGGACAATGCCGAGCATCCCGAAAAGGTGCGCAACAACATCATTGAAGTTGCGCTCGATTATCTCGCATGCGGAATAGATCGCGAAAAATCTTCGATTTTTATTCAATCTTCCGTGCCGGAACTTACGGAATTGTCTTTCTATTATATGAATCTCGTCACGCTTTCGAGATTGCAACGCAATCCGACAGTGAAGTCCGAAATCAAAATGCGCGACTTTGAAATGAGCATCCCCGTGGGCTTTTTGACTTATCCCATAAGTCAAGCGGCAGACATCACGGCGTTTGAGGCAACCACCGTTCCCGCCGGCGAAGACCAAGAACCGATGATCGAACAATGCAAGGAAATCGTGCGCAAATTCAATTCCATTTACGGCGATACGCTTGTCGAACCCGAAATATTGTTGCCGCAAAACAAGCAATGCTGCAGACTTCCCGGCACTGACGGAAAGGCAAAAATGAGCAAATCTTTGGGCAACTGCATCTATCTTTCGGACACTCCCGACGAGATAAAGACAAAAGTTATGTCGATGTTCACCGATCCCGATCATCTTCGCATCGAAGATCCCGGCAAGGTTGAGGGCAACACCGTGTTTGCATATCTCGACGCTTTTGCCACCGACGATCACTTTGCGGAGTTTTTGCCCGATTATAAAAATCTCGACGAGCTTAAAGACCATTATAGAAGGGGCGGACTCGGCGATGTCAAAATCAAAAAGTTCCTCATCAAAGTTCTGCAAAGCGAGTTGAAGCCCATTTACGAAAGAAGATTGGAGTTTGCAAAAGACACAGACGCCGTGTATGAGATTCTCAAAAAAGGCACTCAAAAGGCAAAAGCAAAAGCTGCTCAAACCCTTGCAAAAGTGCGCCATTCCATGCAAATCGACTATTTTGACTGATTACGCTTTTCGTAAAACGCCTTAATAGAATATCAAAAAACCGCTTATTGCGGTTTTTTGTTTTGTAAATTTAAGGTTTTTATTTTTTTTAGTCATATTTAATATCGCAAAATTTTAGGTTGCATAAGTTGTCGAATTTTGCGTTTCAATTTACAATCCAATTAGTGCGTAAGTGCCAATTATTCGTTTTCTGTTTCCTTGTTTGTGGCCTGACGCTTCTTTGTCCTTACAAATTCTTTGTTGATAGCAGCTTTTGCGATACAGTATATCACTAAAACGAATGATAACGCGAACATCGCCCAGTTGATTGCCGTTTGCGAGTATATCAGTTCTACTGCGCCGAAAATGAATTTTAGGATTGTCATTACGAATATCGCAATGTCGACTCCTCTTTTATCGACGAATAGGTTGATAAACCAAAGAATTATCACCGCAATCGTCAAAATTCCGATTAAGACAGGGCAGAAGTTTCCGTATCCGTACGGTATACCGCTGAAATACGGATAAAACTCGCTATAATGACCCGTCGCGCCGATATAAGCGGGCACATCGAAGTGTATTTCAACGCCGTTGGGTAAACATTCCAAAACGAGCATTACGATTTCCAAAATGCCGATTGGAATCAAGAAAAGCAAGTGCTTTTTATTCAACATACTCATATGTTACCCTCGTATTTTATGATATATTCGTCCGCTTGCAACGGACTTGTGAATATGTGAGTTTCGAGTTGAGGATGTGATGATATTAAATCTATAATTTGTTCTCGCTGATTCTTCTCGAAATCAATAATGTATTGCCTGAATTCAGCGTCGAAAAAGTCTTCAACCCATGGCATGTCGACGCGCGGTTTTCCTATTCGTTTTTCGGCGTTTTCAAGACAAAGCGACATGGGGTAGTCGAGGAAAAACACGGCGTCGCATGCGTCGAAGCGCATAGGCAACGTACGCTGATAGTTGCCGTCGATTATCCATCTGTCCGTAGAAATAATACTTTTCAATCTCTCGTCGAAGACTTCTTTTGAAACGGTGGTTTTGTCCGCATTGTGAAAGAGTAAATCGCAGTAATAAAGTGGCAAACCTGTTGCTTTGTTTAATTTTCTTGCAAAAGTGCTTTTTCCTGCGCCCGGACAACCTATAACGATGACTTTTTTCATTTTATTTTCAAATTCCGTCGGGAATGGGCGGCAGAGTGGCGGGGAGTGACTTT
>FR895578.1:0-7437 GCA_000434435.1 Firmicutes bacterium CAG:475 | reverse complement strand
TGAGCGTCGCAACGGTTGTTGAGCTCGTTGTCGGCATGTCCTTTGACTTTGACGTATGATACCTCGTGAATTTGCATAAGCGAAAGCAATTCTTTCCACAAATCCACGTTTTTCACTTCGTCTTTGCTTGACGTGCGCCAGCCTTTCATAATCCAGCCGTTTATCCAGCCTTTTAGGAACGGCTCGACCGAATACGCGCTGTCGCTGTATATTGTGACAACGCAAGGTTCTTTGAGCATTTTAAGTCCTTGAATGATGGCAGTGAGCTCCATACGGTTGTTGGTCGTGGACGCTTCCGCGCCGCTAGCTTCTTTTTTATGTCCTTTGTAGAGCATAACGACGCCCCAACCGCCTATGCCGGGATTGCCCGAACATGCACCGTCTGTGTAGATTTCAACTTTCTTTTTCATACTTGTATTGTACACAATTCGCTTGCCGTTTGCAAGACAAAGTAATAATAATCATCATGGAAACAAAAATAACTTAATTTTTGTCGTTAATTTAATGTTGCGCGTTCGACTCGCGAAACGCTGACAAAAAAAAAGAAGTCCCAAAGGACTTCTCTTGGCAGGGGAGACGCGACTCGAACACGCAACCGACGGTTTTGGAGACCGTTGCTCTACCATTGAGCCACTCCCCTAAGTATTAATGCTTGATTATTATAACAATAAGTTTTGTTTTAGTCAATGATTTCAACTTATTTGCAAAAATAAAGTGCAAATCGGGTTATTATGAAATTGGTATTATATTGTTAAATTTTGCATAAATAAAAACGCCGACTTGCGTCAGCGTTTTTATTTATGCAGTGTGATATTTTCTTGTGCGATAGAGCAGCCAGTATATTAAGGAGCTCAACGGCAGGTTGGTGAGCAGCACCATCGGCAACACTATCGATTGAAGAATCAAATCAATGTCGTTTACGTTTGCGCCCAGTGCGAAGAATCCGATGAGGATACACACCACTGTAAGCTCGATAAACAACATCGTCCGATTGAGTATGGACAGTTTGAAGTTGAAGTTTGCTCTTGTCCGTTTCGTCGGGTTTACGAGATAGAATAAGGTCGGCACAAGGCAAAGAGCGCATCCCACAAGCAAAATCGGGAGGAAATAAGCATAGCTTATTCTCGTGCCGAGTGATGCCCACATGATTGCAACTTCCGCTGCAAAGAACGCCATAATAATCAGGAAAGTGTCGCGATTGAGCCTGTTGGACTGTATGAAGTTGAAAGTGTAGTATTCGGAGGTATTTCCTCTGTCGTAGGGGCGAATTTTGAAGCCCTTTGCATACAATCTCGTCTTTATATCGCTGTCCGAATAGTCGGTTTGTTGCGGTTTTTCCTGTTGCGGTTGTGCTTCGCCTTTATCTTGCAAGGATACGAAAAAGTCCCTGTAATTCACGTCGTCCTTTTCGTAATCGAATCCGCCTTCTTGCCTCGATACGACTGCCGACGTTACGAAGTTGCCTTTCTCGGCATCGGTAGAATAGTTTTGATTCTTTCCTTCGAGTTCGGCGGGGTAGTATTGGTCGAGCGTAGGTTGAGCGTAAGTTGGTTGCGAGGGTGCGATTTGTTGCTCGGTTGCCGTTTGCGCGGTTTGAGCGGCAATTTGCTTTGCTTGCTCCGCCTCTTGCTCGGCTTGTTGCTCCTTTGCGAGCTTATCGTCGATTTGCGCTTCGCGTTCGTCAAGTTGTTTGAAAATGTCTTTGAGCGACGTTTGGGAGCGTTGAGTATGTTCGACTTGATTGGTGTAGCCGTTTATGTATGTATGCTCCTGAGGTTGCGCGTTGGAGTTGTATTCATAAGCGCGCAGTTCCTCCTGTTTTTTGTATTCGCTCTCGGCGTCGAGTTTTGCAAACATCTCTTCGAGGGTTTGAGAGGGCTTTGCTTGCTCTTGACGTTTGCGTTCCGCCTCTTCCTCTTTGCGACGTTTTTCTTCTTCGTCGGCGAGGCGTTTTGCCTCTTCGGCGCGCAATTTTTCTTCTTCCATGCGGCGAAGCATAGATTTTACAAGCTCTCTGTCCTCTTCGCTCTTTCTAAGTTGCTCTTCGGTCTTTTTGAGTTGCTCGTCTCTTTGGCGGACTTCTTCTTCGCGTTGTTTGAGTTGTTCTGCTTTAAGACGCGACTCTTCTTCGGTTTGTCTCAATTGTTCGTCTTTTCTGAGAGCTTCTTCTTCGCTGATACGCAGTTGTTCGGCAGCTTTTTGAGCCTCTTCTTCTTTTAAGCGCAGTAGCTCGTCCTTGCGGCGTGCCTCTTCGTCTTCCTGCTCGGCTTTTTCACGCAGGGCGGTTGCCTCGTCCTCGCTTACTTCGTTGCCGTAGCGGTCGAAAAACACTTTCTTTTCAACGATTTTGTCCTTATAGACGACTTTGGGTTTGTCCTCGGTTTTGGAGTAGGGGCGCAATTCGCTTGCGTCGAAAGGGACGGGGACGGTGAAGTCGTATTCGTCGCCGGATACGAGCTTATCCAAAATGGTGCGCGAATACTCGTATTCGCTCTTTTCTTTTGTCAAAAAAGCTTTGCCTTCTTTTGTGAGGGTGTAATAGCGACGTTTGCCACCGCCGGTGTCGTCGGGATCGCCGTCGTATGAAGATACAAGACCTTGCTTTTCAAGGCGTTTTAGCTGATTGTAAAGGGTGGCTTGTTTCAAAACGTATTGAGAATTGCTCTTGTCCTCGATTTCTTTGAGGATTTCGTAGCCGTACTTGTCCGACGACCAAAGACAACCCAAGATTATGGTTGTTACGTTGCCGCGGATAAGGTCGCTGTTGACTGAAGAGATGTCCATATATCGCTCCGAAAATTGATAATATAATTTTAGCAAACTATTATAAAATAGTCAATATTATATAATAGTAAACAATCAAAATGTTGCAAAAAAACTCCCTTTGCACCGTTATTGATCTTTTTTGTCGGGGCGAAGTTTGACGACTTGCGCGGCGAGTTTTCTGTGATCTTCTTCGATTGCCGCATAGTGCTTTTTCGTCGTGTTTACGTCGCGGTGACCGAGAACGTCGGCAACGAGGTATATGTCGCCGGTTGCTCTGTATAGGTTCGTGCCGAACGTGCTGCGTAGCTTATGCGGAGAGATTTTTTTGAGTGGTGCGGCGGTTTGAGCGTACTTTTTGACGATGTTTTGAATGGCGCGTACGGATAATCTCGTCACTTGCAAAGACAAAAACACTGCGTCGGTGTCTCCCACGTTCATCTTTTGGCACCTGTCTATAAGTGCTTTACGTTCGGTGTCGATATAGGTTTTCAGAGCGTCGGCGACTTCGTCGCCAAAGTACAAAATCGCTTGATTTCCGCCTTTTCTCGTGACTGTAAAAGCGTTTGTTTCAAAGTCTACATCAGAGAGGTTGAGTCCTACGCACTCGCTCACACGGATGCCCGTGCCAAGAAGCAGTGAAATGATTGCAAAATCGCGCGCGTGCGTGTTGCGTTGCACTTTTCGTTGATGTTCGCTCATTCCCGCGCCCGTTTCCGCAGCGTCCAAAATGCGCTCGACCTCCTTTTTTTCAAGCCTTATGATGTCCTTGTCGTGATTTTTTGGCATAGTGAGCTTTGCGGACACGTTTTGACTGATTCTGTCGTGATTGTACATGTATTTGAAAAACGTGCGCACGGTTGAAATTTTGCGCGATTTTCCTTTTTCCGCATTGGTTTTTTCTTTGCCCTCGAAGGTGTAGTAGGAAAGGTATTCCATGTACGCTTCGAGGTTGCCAAGCGTCACTTTGTCAAGATCCTCTGCAGTGAAGTCTAAAACGTCTTGATAGTCTCTGAAAGCCCGCACGTTTTTGAGCAAATAGTCAAAGAATATCCGCAAATCGTAAGCGTAATTAAGCCTTGTGAGCGTGGTGGTTTGCGGTTCGATTCCCACGAAAAAATCTTCGCAACATTCGGGAAGTTGATTCCTGAGATTGCGAAGTCTAGCGGTGATGTTTTTGTCGCGTTCGCTGAAATAATTTGCCATTGCGGGCCTCCTTGGTTTTTATATAGAAAATTTTACCAAACTATGCGTAAAATGTCAATATAATGCCGTGCATTATAAAATTTGCGGTTTGATGACAAAGATTTCGGAAAGTGAGGTTGAGGAGCGTATGCCAAAAGCGATAATCGCTTGGAAAATCGTAAATTCAAATTGTAATATGCAAATCGAAGCGGATTATTAGTTAAACCTTTTTATTTATAGCGGCAACGTATTCGTCGAAAGTGATTTCGTAGCGGTGAAGTGTCGAAGTCGTGTTTTTGCGTTGAATCCGCAAGATTTATTGAATATAAAAAAACAAGCATCGAAGCCTGTTTTTTTGTTAAATTCTATTGCAAATAATCGTAGTCGCGCTGTTTACAAACTGAATCCGATTATCAGTCCTATGCCGGCGGTGAGCAGTCCGAGGCCGACGAGGGAGCGAGCGGTGAACTTCTCTTTCATTATCAGCCACGACAAGAACATCGTCAAAAGGATGGAAAGTTTGCCGATGCAGTTGACTGCAACGGGATTTACGTCACCCCAGTTGAGTGAATAGTATTCGCAAAGCCATGCTCCGCCGGTTGCGATGCCCGAAAGCGTGAGGAATATCCAGGACTTTGCGGTGATTTGCTTTGCGCCTTTATAGTCCTTTTTGACCAAAACAATGGACGACGCGAAGATAAATACGACGATAGTCCTGTAAAAAGTGCCGACGTCAGAGGGAATATCTTTCAAGCCGAGCTTTGCGAACAAGGATACGAGAGCTGCGAAAACCGCGCTTAAAACCGCGTAAATTACCCATTTTTTGCTCTTTTTTTCTTCTGCTTGCAAAGCTGCGGCATCTATGGCGTTTGCCGTATCGTTTCGGGCGTTTTGAGCGTCGGCAGGTTGGGTTGCAGCGTAGTTTTGCAAATTTTCTTGCAAGTTTCGAGATTGCTCGTGCGATTTTTTCTTTTTTGAAATCGAGAATTTCGGGAGCATCAAAAACGTGCCGGCAAGCATAAGCACCATTGTCAGACAAAGCATGCAAATCGTGAGGGTGTCGCCGCCTTTTGTGGTGTCGTCAAAGAAGAATATCAAAAACAGGATTGCCGAAAGCACGAAGCTGGATTTGTCGATAGGCGCGACTTTGTTTACATCGCCTTCTTTGAGTGCTCCGAAATAGAACAGCCACGATATGCCGGTTGCCAAGCCCGAAAGCACAAGAAATAGCCAATTTTTGCCGCTTAACGCGCCGAATTGCGAAATATCGCCGGTTGCTAGGCACATCACAAATGCGCATACTATGACTATGAGTGTTCTGTATGCCGTGGCAAAGTTGGAATTTACGTCTTTAATGCCGATTTTTGCAAGAATCGTCGTCATCGACGTGCAAACCGCGCCGCCGAGAGCCAAAAGAACCCATACCATAACAATATCGTCCGTTGCATTTTTTCTTTAAAAAATTATGTGCTTATTTTCGGCATATGTCAATGTATTGTATATATTTAGAAAATAAAGATTTGAAAAAGAAATAAAGTATTTGGCAAAAAAACTTTTGCGACGCGCTCGGTTTTCGTTGCGTGCCGCAAAAATTTCAATCGTTGTTCATTCCGTCTTTGAGTTTTTGCAATACTTTGTTTTCGATTCTGCTCACTTGCACTTGCGACACTCCGAGTTCTTGTGCGATTTCACTTTGAGTTTTATCTCTGAAATATCTCAAAAATATCACTTTTTTCTCGCGCTCGGGCAGGTCTTCGATGAGGTCTTTAAGGAGCATTTTGTCGATGTTTTCGTCCTCGCACTCCTCGGTCGCTATTTTGTCGCCAAGCTCTAAATCGTCCTCGCCCACGGTTGCAGACAGCGACAAAAGATAATGCCCGGCATCCATGGCGAATACGATTTCCTGTGCGTCTACCTCGAATTTTTGGGCAATAGCGTCGATTGAAGGCTCGCTTTCGCCGTTTTTCAGGCATTCTTCTACGTATGCGTTGATTTTTTGAGCGAGAGTTTTTGTCCAACGCGAAACTTTTATCGCTCCGTCGTCGCGCAAAAATCGCTTGATTTCTCCGCTTATCATAGGCACGGCGTACGTCGAAAATCTGACGCCGTATTCGACGTCGAAATTTTGCATGGCTTTTACGAATCCCATTGCGCCCAATTGCATCAAATCGTCGTATTCCAGCCTGCCTTTGAAGCGTTTTACGATGGATTTTATGAGGGGAATATTTTCTTCTATCAACTTTTCTTTTGCGCCGTCGTCACCTTGCTGCGCCTTTTTCAAGAGGTCGAGCGTGGTTTGATGATCCAGCATTATTTCAGCACCTTTTTCATTGTCACGACGGTGCCTTCGCCTTTTATCGAAGTGACCTCCATCTCGTTCATAAAGGTTTGAATAATCGTGAATCCCATGCCGCTGCGTTCGTCGTCCTCGGCGGTGGTGAAGAAAGGCTCGATTGCCTCCTTTACGTCCTCGATGCCTTTGCCGAAATCTCTGACGACAATCTCTACGGTGCGTTCGTCCTCGAATACGCGGCACTCGATTTGCATAATCCCGTCCTCTTTTTTGTCGTAGGCGTGCACGACGACGTTGGTCACGGCTTCGCTTACGGCGGTTTTGATGTCGCTTATTTCTTCGAGGGTGGGGGAACATTCAATCGCAAACGACGCAACGACGTTGCGCGCAAACGCCTCGTTTTTGCTTTTTGCCAAAAGTTTCATTTCAAAATAATTCATTTTTTCTCCTTATTCTACAACGGGAACGTAGCGATATACTCCGCTTGTCAAAAACACTTTGTCAACCTGACGCGGTACGTTTTCAAGCAAAAGCTCGGCGTGCATCGCTTTTAGTTTTTTGTATCTGCCCAGCACAAATCCAAGCCCGGTGCTGTCTATAAAAGTTACGCCTTTCATATCGAAAATCATCGAGCGCAGAGTAGGGGTGTTTTCAATCACTTCGTCGATTGCACAACGCGCAAATTTTGCTCCGTATTCGTCGATTTCGCCCGAAAGTGCGACGCGTACGCAATCTTTTTCTGATATAAATTCAACGTCCATATTGCCTCCGACAATAGGATAAACGCTATCTAAATGCATATTTTGGCGGCTTTTTGAACAAAACAAAAATTCTTATATTTTTCTGTCAAAAAAATCTCGAAATCTATCAAAAAAATCATTGACAACTTTTTGGATTTATTGTATATTGTTGTAGTCGCAATGAACGACGCGAAAATCTTTCGGGGTGTAGCGCAGTTTGGCTAGCGCGTCTGATTTGGGTTCAGAAGGTCGGGAGTTCGAATCTCTTCACCCCGACCAGCACAACTTCACCGATGTGATTCGGGCCTTTAGCTCAGTTGGTTAGAGCAGTCGGCTCATAACCGATCGGTCCGCGGTTCGAGTCCGTGAAGGCCCACCAAAACATAAAATTATTTGGCCCGGTAGTACAGTTGGTTAGTACGCCAGCCTGTCACGCTGGAGGTCAGGGGTTCGAGC
>FR895577.1 GCA_000434435.1 Firmicutes bacterium CAG:475 | reverse complement strand
TTGCTTTGCAAACGCCGAAGTTCAATGCCCGAAGGGAAGGGGTGATGTTGCATTAAAGTACACGACCGGAAATATTTGAAGAGGAACGCTACGTGAAAAATATAACTTGCGACATATGCGGAGAAAAAAGCGCAACGCTTTTCGAAAGCGTGGTTGTTGACAACAACCCCGTTGAATACGCATATTGTCAAAGTTGCTACGAAAACGCTTTGAAATGCGGCAAAAGTCCGCACGAAGAGGCGGATTATAGGCTTTCAAGACGCACCAAAGAGTGCAAATATTGCGGATATACGATTGAGGATTTTGAAAAGAATTTCCTTTTCGGTTGTGCGAATTGTTATTCTCAAATGCGAAAAATCGCACTCGGCGCGGCAAGCAAATCGCAAGGCGTAAACGCCGAACTTTTGCAAGCTCGTCCGCCGCAAAACGTCGTTCACAGCGTTTGCGAACTTGAAAGCGAAAACGGATTGAGGTTGCAACAAAGCGGTTTGAACACTCTCAAATCTGCAAAGGATTGCACGGTAAACGAGCTTGTCAAAAACAACGTCGTATCGTCGAGAATAAGGCTTGCGCGCAACGTCGTGGGGCTTGAATTTCCTCGCAATTTGAAGGTTACGGACGAAAGAGTCGTCAATCTCATAAACGGCGCGTATTCTGCGGCGCATGGCGTGTTCGAGGCAAGATTGTTGCCTATGAACAAACTTGACAAAGAACGGAAAAAAGCTCTTATTGAAAGGCATCTCATCTCGCTTGCGCTTGCCAACAACACTCAAAACGGAGCGGTTATAGTCGAGGGCGACAAGAAATTCGGCATCTCGGTTATGCTCAACGAAGAGGACCATATAAGAGAGCAGTGCGTGGAGGAGGGATTCAACCTCAAAGGCGCGTACGAAAGATTGCGCGCATACGACGAAAGGTTGTTGCATGCTTTGCCGATTGCCTACGACGCTCAACTCGGGTTTTTGACGGCGTGTCCAACCAATCTCGGCACGGGAATGAGAGCGTCGT
>FR895576.1 GCA_000434435.1 Firmicutes bacterium CAG:475 | reverse complement strand
GACGAAAGCTCGGCGCTCCAATTTCTCGCCGCCGTTGCGGCTCGCACCCTAAATATGCACATTCCGTGTATAAGAATGCCCTGAATAAGTTTTCGTTCATCCGCTTGCGCCAAAGGCGCGCACACCAAGCAGACAATCTTGCGGAACTGTGGCAGGAGTTTTTATCCATGCTCGAACTGATAGCAAAGATTTTCTGCGCGGTAGAAATTGTGAGAACAAGTGCGGTGGATGGCAACCGCCACTTTGTTTTCAATCCTATTTAGGGGATTCCCACGTCGCTTTACTCCTCGGAATGACATTTGGGGCGGTTGTCATAACCTCGGCGCAGTTTGAGCAATGCGGCACTTTGTGTCGCATTTTTCTTCTTGTTTATAATACAATTATTAAATAAATATTTTTTTATCTATATTTTTCAAAAAGTGTTGGACTTGCAAATATAATTTGTTATACTTAAAATGAATCATTTTTTGGAGGCTATCAAATGGGAAAAGAATTTGCTCAAAAGAAAGTTCTTTTTACAGAAACGGTGCTCCGCGACGCAAACCAATCTTTGATTGCTACGCGCTTGCCGTATTCTAAATTTGCCGACATCCTTCCCACAATGGACAAAGCCGGTTATTACTCTGTCGAGTGCTGGGGCGGTGCGGTTTTCGACGTGTGTTTGAGGTATCTCGACGAAGATCCTTGGCAACGTTTGCGCAATTTGCGTAAGGCTATGCCCAACACGAAACTTCAGATGTTGCTCAGAGGTCAAAACCTTCTCGGCTACAAGCATTATCCCGACGAAATCGTCAAGATGTTCGTTGAAAAATCCGTTGACAACGGCATCGACATCATTCGTATTTTCGACGCGCTCAACGACGTGCGCAATCTCGAAACCGCAACCAAAACGGCAATCAAGTGCGGCGCAACTGTTTCCGGCGCAATCAGCTATACGCAAAGCCCCGTCCACACTCTCGAAGCGTTTGCAAAGCTTGCAAAACAACTCGAAGAAATGGGCGTTGCAACCATCTGTGTGAAGGATATGGCAGGCACGATGACTCCGTTCGAGGCATACGAGCTTATCGGCGCAATCAAAAACGAGGTCAAAATCCCCGTCGTTTTGCACACGCATTGCACCACGGGTATGGCGTATATGACGTATATGAAGGCAATCGAAGCAGGCGTTGACGTCATCGATACGGCAACCTCTTGTTTCAGCGGCGGCACCAGCCAACCCGCAACCGAAACCATCAACATCGCGCTCAAACAACTCGGATACGAAACGGGACTTGACGACGCAGTGCTCAAAGAAGTCAACGATTTCTTCAAACCCATCAGAGACGGCTATCTCAAAGACGGCACTCTCAATCCCAAGATGCTCACGACGGATACCGACGCACTCACCTACAAAGTGCCCGGCGGTATGCTTTCCAACCTCGTGTCCCAACTCAAAGCGCAAAACGCTATGGACAAATTCGAGCAAGTGCTTATCGAAACGCCAAAGGTCAGAGCAGATCTCGGTTATCCGCCGCTCGTCACTCCTATTAGCCAAATGGTCGGCGTGCAAGCAACCAATAACGTTCTCAGCGGCGAGAGATACAAGAACATCTCCAAAGAAGTCAAAGCATATTGCAGAGGCGAGTACGGCACTTCTCCCGCGCCTATCAATCCCGAAGTCGTCAAAAAGGCTCTCGGCGACGAAAAGCCCGTCGAAGGCAGATATGCCGACACTCTCGAACCCGTCTTTGAAAAGACCAAAGAAGAGCTTAAAGGCATTGCAAAGAACGATGAGGACGTGCTTTCTTACATCCTCTTCCCGCAAGTGACCGAAAAGTATTTCGCGGCTCGTAAAGCGAAAGAAGAAAAAGTGGTCAAATACACCATTTCTCCCGTTGAAGAATAAGAGGTGAACTATGAACGATATCATTCTTTGCGGAATCTTGAATAGAACCGACCCTCTCAAAGTGACCGACGCGCTTTTGCTTGCACTCATCGGCATCTTGGTTGTGTTTATCGTCTTGATTTTGCTTATGCTCATCGTTTCGCTTGTCGGCAAAATATTCGACGGAAGCGAGAAGCTCAAAGAAAAGCATCCCGAGTGGAATGACAAGGTGCAAAACCTCAAAGCCAAAATGACGTTTTGGAAAAAGGATAAAAAAGAAGAGGATGTTGCATCCGAAAAGGTCGAGCAACCCCTTGCAAAAGGCACTTGCGGAGAGCTTAAACTTATCAACACGGACGAGCGCGACGCCGCTATGATTATGGCAATCGTCGCAGACCAGACAAATACGCCGCTCAACGAGTTGCGTTTCAAATCCATCAAGAGAGTGGAGGATGAAGAAAAATGATTTACAAAGTTACGTTAAACGGAAAAATTTACGAAGTGGAAGTTGAAAAGGGCGAAGCCGTCATTCAAGCCGAATACGAAGCCGCGCTTCCTCAAAGCGCACCCGCAGTTGCGGAAACTTCCGCTCCTGCACAAACGGTCGCAGCGGCCGCACCTGCCGCCGCACCTCAAAGCGCGGGCGCAAATTCCGTCACAGCACCTATGCCCGGCACAATCAACGCCGTCAAGGTGACAAGCGGACAACAAGTTAAGAAAGGCGACGTGCTCTTCATCCTCGAAGCGATGAAGATGGAAAACGAGATTTACGCCGACAAAGACGGCAAAATCGGACAAGTGTTCGTGCAAAAGGGCGCAAGCGTCAACACCGGCGCACCGCTTTGCGATTTGAACTGAGAGGTTTTGTATGGATATAGGCGAAATCTTAAAAAATATATGGAATAGCAGCGGCTATCACCTCTTCGGCGAGGCAGGCGGTTGGCAAAACATCGTCATGATTATAGTTGCGCTCGTATTCCTTTATCTCGGCATCAAAAAGCAGTTCGAGCCGTTGCTTCTTGTGGGCATTGCGTTCGGCATGCTTCTCACAAACCTTCCCGCGCTCGACGGCGACAAAATTTTCCACCCCGAATGGTGGACGGGAGCCGAGGCTGTTGAAAAAGGAGTGGATTATCTCCACGTTCTGCAAAAGGGCGGCTTGCTCGATATGCTTTACATCGGCGTCAAGACTGGTGTTTATCCTTGCTTGATATTCATTGGCGTCGGCGCGATGACCGACTTCGGTCCCATGCTTTCTCGTCCCAGCTCGCTCATTCTCGGCGCGGCGGCGCAAGGAGGCATTTACCTTGTGCTTATTCTCGCGGCTGCGCTTGGATTCAACGGCGGACAAGCCGCTTCGATTTCAATCATCGCAGGCGCGGACGGCCCGACGGCTATCTTCCTTACAAAGTCGCTTGCGCCTGAACTTCTTGCACCTATCGCCGTTGCGGCATATTCGTATATGGCACTCATTCCGCTCTTGCAGCCTCCTTTTATGAAGATGCTCACCACGAAGAAAGAGCGTATGACGGTTATGCAATCCACTCGCAAAGTCAGCAAGAGAGAAAAAATCATTTTCCCGATTCTCGTTACAATCGTCGTGTCGTTGCTTTTGCCCTCCGTTGCGCCTCTTCTCGGCAGCTTGATGTTCGGCAACCTTTTGCGCGAGTGCGGCGTCACCGAGCGTTTGAGCGATACGGCACAAAACGCGCTTATGAACATCGTCACGTTGTTCCTCGGCATTTCCGTCGGCGCAACCGCAGTCGGCTCGACCTTCCTTACCTTGTCTACGCTCAAAATCGTGTTCCTCGGTCTTGCAGGTTTCGTGCTCGCAACAATCTGCGGCTTGCTCATCGGCAAATTGCTCTACGTCGTTTCAAAAGGCAAAATCAATCCGCTCATCGGTTCGGCAGGCGTGTCCGCAGTGCCTATGGCGGCGCGTGTTTCCAACACCGTAGGACTTCAATACAACAAAGGTAACTATCTTCTCATGCACGCCATGGGACCCAACGTTGCCGGCGTTATCGGGTCGGCGGTTGCGGCAGGTTTCCTTCTAGCCGTCTTCGGCTAAAACCGTCTGATTTAGCGAATAACTGTGTCAACGCCCGTCTGCTCCAAAATCACGTACGTTTTGTACGTTGGGTTTTGTTTCAGACGGGCGTTTCCTTGTTCTTCATCTATTTGAGAGTCTTAGCCAGTTAAAACCGTGTCTTTCGCGTTCTTCATCTCAATATCGCGGTTTTATACGTTTTATAAATCTGATTTCGAAGCCGCACAAACGTTGCTCGTAGACAGGCGGAGCCGAATAATATAGAGCGACGAAGAATCATTGTGAGCATCCACTTTTGCCGTTGCAACTGCAGAGCCGCCTCAAAGTTGCAACCCCTTACGTCACAAACAAATGCTCTGATTTGTTTGTGACAGGACGTTTGCGCCAAAATATTTGTCAAGCCATCTTGAAAAGATGGGTGACAAGTGTTTTGCATTCGGCGCAATTACTTCACGATTTCGCCTGTGCGGGCGGATTGATATATCACCCAGTAGCCGCCGCTACCGTCGCCGACAGGCAGCCAAACGCAAGCGTTTTCAAGTTCGGACGGAGGATTTTGCTTGGAGCTTGCAGGCACTCCGTAACATATGAAAGACGGCTCGTCGTCGTTGAACAACACGCCCACGACATAGTAATCTTCGCCCGTTTGAACGTGCGCCCATTTTGAATTTGCAACGGCGTCGTTCAAAATCTTTTCTTCAGGGTAGCGCACGAAAAGTTCGTCGATTTGCGGCTTTACGGCATAATAAAAATTGTTGCCGTCGTATTTTGTCCATTCGTCAAGATTTAAGTCTTTGAGTGTTGCGCCTATCGTGATTTTATCGCCGGTTTGTTCGTTTACTTGTGCAACGGGTTTTGCATTTTGCGCTTGTTTATTCGCGCACGTTTCGGCGGTTGCTTTCAGTGCGTTTTGTTTTTGAAATTCGTCTATCCTTTTCAATATTTTGCCGTTTGGAATATTGCCGCCGAACATAGTCAGCGAGCTTGATCTTACGACGCATCCGAACTCCGTTTTTGCACAAAACGGCACTTCAAACTCCGTATTGGTGTCGTGAAGTCCTATTTTTGCGATATTGTCACCGACAAGATACAGCGTTGCGTTTGAGGGCCGGAAGTCGAGGTTGCACGAACCTTTGACAGTATTTTCCGAACCTGTCGCGCCTTTGATTTTTACGATACCCTTGTGTCCTGCGCCGCTCAATACGACGATTTCTTTTTTGCTTTCCATAAACACCTCTCGTATATGAATATGCCTCTATCAATCCGCTTATTCCGTTTTTACGAAACCGTTTGTGCGAGTTGTCGACCTAAACCGATAAACGAGAGAGGATTCATCGGTATATTTTTATATAAATAGATAAAAGTGTATAAATATCTTTTGCAACAGCGTATGGACATCCGCGCCCGATTGTGTTACTATATAGACATATTATTCAATAAAATAGGAGAAGAATATGAGGGATCTCAAACACTTGCTTTACTTTGAAAACCTTTTGCAAGAAGCTAACAACGAGCTTGTTCAAAAGGCAGTCAAAGAAGACGGCAAACTTGCGCTCGGCTACACGTGTTATCACGTCCCCGAAGTGTTGCTCAACCTCGACAACTGCGTCAGCGTAAGATTGCGCGCGCCGCGCACGGGGTCGGTGGACATCGCAACCTACTATCTCAGCCCGTTCATTTGCGGATTTGCAAAAGCGTTGCTCGAAAGAGGCATCGAGGGCGGGTACGGATTTTTGTCGGCATTGTTTGCGGGCGAAACTTGCAGCGAGATGAACAGAACAATCGAACATTTCGAGCTTTTGCGCCTTGTGGACAACGACAAGTTTTTCGTCAGCATTTTCGATATGCCGTTCAAAACCAACGAACACTGCCTTGAAAGCTACGTCAACCAAATTCGTCTTAAAGTTTTGGACAAACTCAAAGACGTTTACGGCGTTGACACTTCCGACGAGGCTATGAGAAAAGCCGTCGAACTGCATAACAGAGTTTGCAGAGCCATCACGGCAATCGGAGAATTCAGGAAGGAAGAGAATCCTCGTATTACGGGTTACGAATTCCACGTGCTTTGCCTTGCGACGTACGCATGTCCCAAGTATCTCATCGTCGACAAGCTCGAAGAGACGCTTGAAGAAATCAAGCACAGGGAGCCCGATCCCAAGAAATTTTACAGAGCGAGAATCGTGCTTGCGGGCAGTGAGATCGACGATCCCGATTTTACAAAACTTTTCGAGGACAGCGGCGCGTACGTGGTTGCGGACAGATACTGCTTCGGTTCGCTCCCCGGAAGAGAGGAGATTGTCCTCAACGACAACGAAGACGTGCTTACGCAAATCTGCCGCCACTATATGAAGACCTGTCAATGTCCGAGATATATGGAACACGAGAAAGTCGAGGACAGAAGGCAGTATGTCAAAAAATTCCCACGTCGCTTTACTCCTCGGAATGACATTTGGGGCGGTTGCCATAATCGCAACGCCGTTTGAGCAATGACGTTGCCTTGGCATTCGGGTGTGGGTGTCCCCACCGACAAATTTCATCAAGCAAGCAACTCGCGCGGAATTGCGGTTTGAGTTTTTGTCCCTCTTATTTTGAGAGCAAAGAGGGCTTGCGCGATCAGTAGCAAAATAATCTAGCAAGGCTCTCGTCATTGCGCAATCCTGCGCAATGACATTGCCTCGGCGACGATTATTTTGCGTGTTTCGCCGCTTCTTCAAACTCAATCGAAACGATCTTCGTGACGCCCTTTTCTTCCATCGTAACACCGAAAATCGTATCTGCGTGACGCATGGTCGGTTTTCTGTGCGTGATGACGATAAATTGCGTGTAGTCACTGAACTTTTTGAGGAACTCTGCAAACAAGTTGACGTTTGCGTCGTCGAGAGCCGCCTCGATTTCGTCCAGCACGCAGAACGGCATCGGCTTGAGTTTGAGGATTGCAAACAAAATTGAGATTGCCGTCAACGCTTGCTCGCCACCGCTCAAAAGGCTGATATTTTGCAGTTTCTTTCCCGGAGGTTGAGCATAGATGTCAATGCCGGCTTCAAGCACGTCGTCGGTGTCTTGCATGTTCAAACGCAGCTCGCCTTTACCACCGCCGAAGAGTTGTTGGAAAACATCCTTGAAGTTTTCGCTGATTTGGTCGAATGCGTCAGAAAACTTCGTTTGCATCTCGCCGGTAAGCTCGTTTATGATGGTGACGATGTCGTCGTATGCCTTTTGAATGTCGTCGCGATAGGTCGTTTGCTCTTGCAATCTCTCCTCTGTTTCTTTGAGGGTTTGAAGAGCGAGCGGGTTGACGTCGCCAAGGCGGTTTATCGATTTTTTGAGTTCGGATATAACCGTGATGGCACCGTACGATTTGAATTCGGGATCTTTAAATTCGAGCGCGCTTGCGTAAGTCAAATCGTATTCTTCGAGAATATGTTGTTGCTGCGTGCGCATTTCGATATCCACGTTTTCGAGCATGTTTTCGTCGCGTACTTTCTTTTCGTTCAACGCCATTCTCTCGTCGGCAATACGAGTTTTGTCCTGGTCGAGCGCGACGAGTTCGTCGGATATGGTGCGTTTTCTTGCATTGAGGTCGGCAATTTGCTTTTCGAGCGTTGCGATACGCGCCTCGTCTTCTTTTGAAAACACCGTCTTTTCGGGAGCGTTTGAAATATTGTCGAGATTTTGTTGCTCTCGCTTCAACGAAGCAATGATGTCGAGTTTCTCGTCTTCGAGCGATTCTCTTTCACGTTTGTAACGGAACAGCTCTTGATCGCAAGAATCCAAAATGCTCTTGTGTCCCGCAAGTTTGACTCTCATTTCGGTCACTTGCTCCGTCATGATTTCTCTTTCGCTCTTTTGCTCGGAGCTTGTGCTCTTGGACGATTCGAGCATAGAGGTGTATTCCTCTTTCTTCTCCGCAACAACCTTTTCCAACTCGTCGATAGAGCTTATTTTCTGTTCGAGTTCTTTTATTTGCGCTTTGACGATTTCATACTCTTCGGAGTTCTTTGCGATTTCCTCTTGCAAAGTTTGGGTCGCCTCGTACGCTTGTTTCGACTTGTCCTCGTTCAAACCGTTCTCAATGCGGAGATCGCCGATTTCCTTGTTGAGTTCCTCGATTCTGTCCGACAAATCTTTGAGTTCTTGCTCGCGTTCTGCGCGTTGGTTGTTGATAAGAGCGATATTGTTCTTGATTTTTTCAAGATTGGCTTGCGCTTGCTCGATTTTCTTTTCTTGAGCAAGCAAACCTTGCGTTTGCGATCTTCTCGAACCACCGGTGATTTCACCGCCGCGCGAAAAGATTTCGCCGTCCAAAGTGACGATTTTTATGGATTGATTGTATTTTTTGAAAATACGGATTGCGTTGTCGATGTTGTTTACGACAACCGTACCGCCCAAAAGCGTTTGTACGAATCCGTCGAATTTCTTGTCGTATTTGATGAGGTCGCTTGCAAGTCCGTAGCAACCCGGCTCGGTGAGTACGCCCCTGTTCTCACTCGTAAGCGGACGAGGACGGCAGGACGTGAGCGGTCTGAAGGTAACGCGTCCGTAACCCTTTTGTTTCAAATAATTGATGAGGTCGCTCGCGTCGCGCTCGGTTTCAACAAGCACGTTTTGCATTGCGCCGCCCAAAGCGTATTCGATTGCCGCTTCGAAGTCGGCGGGAACGTTGATGACTTCAGCCAAAACGCCCCAGATTTTAGAGGCAAGCACGGGATCGTGTTTGCTGTCTTGCATAAGGCGTTTGACGGCTTCCTGATAACCCGAATACTCGTTTTTGATGGAAGTGTAAAGATTGAGGTTGCCTTGCGCCAAACCGAGTTTGGAGTTGAGGTTGACGATGTCTTCCTGATAGCTTTGAATCGCCTCTTGGTTTTCCAGTTTTGCGGAAAGAGCCTCGTTGTACTCGCTCATTAGCGCACGCATACGCTCCTTTGTAGACTTGACCTTGCCGTCGTAAATCGAGAGGTTTGTAAGCTCCTCGTCAAGACGGGCTTTTTGTTGATTGACAAGGGACAAAAGCGTCTTGGCTCTCTCGTCGTTTATGCCTTTTTCAGCGATAAATCCCGAAAGATTGGATTTGAGCGCGCCCAAGTCTTCGATTGCTTTGACGTAGTCGATATTTCGCGCTTCGAGGTCGGTTTCGGCACCTGCCAAAGATTTTGAAAGAGACGCGTATTTTTGTTGCAACGCCTCCGATTCGCGATTGGTTTGAAGATACGCTTCGAACTCCGCTTCCTTTTTCTCTTCCGTCTTTTGAATGAGTTGAGCGGAAACGGTGAGTTGATTGTCGATGGATTGAAGCTCGCTGTTCAAACGATTGATTTCGCCTTGAATATTCTTGATTCTCTCTTGCAAAACTTCCGCCGCACCTGCGATTGTCGCCGCGTCGACTTTGAGCACGACAAGTTCGTTGTGGCTGTCTTCGTAAACGCGATCTATGCCGTCGCTTTCTCTTCTCAAATCGTCGTACTTTCTTATGCACTCGGCAAGTTGCATTTCTTTGACTTTGAGGTCCTTTTCGCTTGCCGCCAAACGATCGTAAATCTTTTGCTTTATGCTTTGATTGTTTTCGTAATTGTAGATATACAAATTGACCTCGTTCTTTTTGAGGTCCTCTTTCAAAGCAAAATATTTTTCTGCGGTTTCGGCTTGCTTTTTGAGCGGATTGATTTGCTTTTGAATCTCGTCGATAACCTGGTTTGCGGTTTCGAGATTGAGAGCGGTCTTTTCAAGTTTCCTTTCCGCTTCCGTACGTTGAGCGCGGAACTTTGAAATGCCCGCCGCTTCTTCGAAAATCTGACGACGATCGCCGGGTTTTGCGGACATGATTTCCGCAACTCTGCCCTGTCCGATAATGGAATAGCCTTCTTTGCCGATACCCGTGTCGTGGAAAAGAGAAATGATGTCGCGCATACGCACTCGATTGTGGTTTATGTAATACTCGCTCAAACCGCTGCGGTCGAGCTTTCTCGTGATAACCACCTCTTCAAACGGCATTGTCGGGAAGATATGCTGATCGGAGTTGTTGAAAACAAGGGACACTTCGCAATAAGACATGCTTTTGCGCTTTTCCGTGCCGGCAAAAATGACGTCTTGCATGTTTTTGCCGCGCAAAGATTTTGCGCTTTGCTCGCCCAAAGTCCAGCGGATTGCGTCTGCAACGTTTGATTTACCGCACCCGTTCGGGCCGATAATCGCAGTTACACCCTCTTGAAAAGGGATTTCGATTTTATCCGCAAAGGACTTGAAGCCCCTCGCCTCGATTTTGACGAAATTTAACAAAATCGTGCACCTAACCTTATTTTAATACTTTTATATAATATCATAGTAATCAATCTTTTACAAGCGGTTTTCAAAATGTTTCACACAAGTTTCACAACGCCGTGAAACATTATAGATGTTGCAAATATTTTATTAATATTAATCTGGTTAGAATATCGAAAAAGTCGCAAATTCGTATTTGCGACTTTTGTGAAACATAAGATTATATACTGCCGTTATCTTGAAATTTTGTAAATTTTACTTATATACTATTTTTTGAGTAAACCGTCGAGTGCGACTTTCGCCGCGTTTTGCTCGGCTTCTCTCTTGGTTTTTCCTTTGCCCACGCCTGCGGTAAAAGTGTTGATTTTCACTTCGACGACAAAGGTCGGATTGTGCGCGGGACCGGTGCGTTCGACTTCTTCATAGTGTACGGAAACATCGTTGCGAGATGCAAATTCGTTGAGTTTGCTCTTGTAATCGTCTTCGCCGAAATGTTTGCATTTTCCGTTGAAAAGGTCTGCGAGTTTTGACAGAATAAACTTCTCGGCAACGTCAATGCTCTTGCTGTCAAGATATATCGCCGCAATCATAGATTCAAACAAATCGGACATGATTTTTGCCTGTGAAGATATATACGCAACGTTTTCGCCCTTGCCGACGATGAGAAAATTCTCAAGTCCGAGCTTTTTGACTTCTTCGGCAAGCGGTTCTCTTGAAACGATTGTCGCGCGTATTCTCGTCAAAGTGCCTTCGTGTGCGTTCGGATTGATTTCCATAAGACGTTTCGCAACGATAAAATCAAGGATACTGTCCCCCAAAAACTCCAAAGACTGATAGTTTTCAAGTGCGTTTTTCGAGGCAGAACCGTGAGTAAGCGCACGCTCCAAAAGAACTTTGTCTTTGAACGTATATCCGATTATTCTCTCGACTTTTTTTATATCTTTTTCTTCCATATCAATCGTTTATGTCAGTCGTTCACTTCGGTTTCGAGTTTTGAAAGCACGCTCATACCGTCCGAGATTTTTTCGCAAATTTTGCTTTCCGCAAGTGCTTTTGCTTGCAAAATGCTTGCCGTTATAGATTTAGCCTTGGACGCTCCGTGCGACTTTACGACGACTTTTTTCACGCCGAGGAAGCATGCACCGCCCTGCGAGTTGTAGTCCATTTTCTTTTTTACACCGGCAAAAACGGGTTTGAGCATTAGCGCTCCGAGTTTGCATTTAAGTCCACCGCCGTACACTCCCTCTTTTATGAGCGAAAGCATGGTGTTTGCAGTGCCTTCCGCCGATTTGAGCGCGATATTTCCGTTGAAACCGTCGCAGACCACGACGTCGAAATCACCGCTCAAAATATCTCTCGCCTCACAGTTGCCGACAAAATTGATACCTTCGGTTTTTGAAAGCAAGGTGTACGATTCTTTTGTGAGTTCGTTGCCCTTGTGTTCCTCGACGCCGTTGTTGAGTAGCCCTACACGAGCATTCTTTACACCCAACATAGCGGTTGCATATGCGCTCGCCATAATGGCAAAATGAACGAGATTTATACTCTTGCAATCCACGTTCGCGCCGCAGTCGCATAGAACCACCCCGTTGCCTTTGAGCGTAGGAAGTACGGGCGCAAGCGCAGGACGAGTTACGCCTTTAATGCGTCCGACTTTGAGGTATGCGCCCACCAAAACCGCGCCCGTCGAACCGGCAGAAACAAATCCGCCCGCATCTTCGTCATGATTGAGTGCGTCGAACGCTTTGACAAGCGAACTCTCTTTTTTAGTTCTGATTGCGGTTGTGGGAGTATCGTCGTTTGTTATGACGTCCTTTGCGTCGATTATGTTTAATCTGTTCTTGTCATAATCCTTGCAGTCGCAAAGACATTGATTTATTGCGCTTTTATCGCCGACAAGAACGACTTGAAGGCTCTTGTCCTGCTTTATGGCGTCTACGGCTCCCAAAACTATTTGCAACGGAGCGTGATCGCCGCCCATAGCGTCAACTATAATTTTCATAAATCACCTTGTATAGTTTTAATAAAGTAGATTATAGCAAATATAAGCGAATATTACAAGAAATATTTCACCGCCCCAACCTATCGTGTTTTACATGTTTTAGCAAATGAATTTTGCAAACGATTTACCGACTGAAAATGAGTTGTCGCAGAAATCTCTAATCATATATTTAAGCTCGCTATTTGGATGAAGAGCGCAAAAAGCCCCTTGCCCGCAACCCTAATGTACTTGAAGTACATAAGTTGACGGACAAGGGGCTTTGACAATGCTATTCGCCAAATAGTGAGCTTAAATTATTTTTCGCTCTTTTTTTGAACAACTTGCTCACCGTCATAGTATCCGCATTTGGGACATACTTGGTGGCTCTTGATCAATTCGTGGCATTGAGGGCACTCGGTGAGACCGGGTGTTTTGAGTTTCCAGTTTGCAAAACGAGAATTCGTCTTGGATTTCGACACTTTATTTTTAGGTACTGCCATCTTCTTACCTCCAATATTTTCGCAACATTTGCTTAAACAGCTTTTTGATTATATAAAATCTAACAAAAGTTGTCAAACGCTTTTATCGAAGTTGCGGTGATTTGATAATATATTTTTTTCATTTTCGGGCAAAGTTGCGTTTTATCATGCAAAATCGCCCGAAAAAGTCGGATTTTTGATTCTTAAAGCGCGAGTGCTTTTGTTTCTCTTGCGATTGACAATTCTTCGTTGGTTGGAAGAATGAGCACTTTGACTTTGCTGTCGGGCTTTGAAATCATTCTCACGCCGTCTTCGTGCTTCTTGTTTGCCTCGAAATCGAAATCGACGCCGAGATATTCCATATCTTCCATAACAAGTCTGCGCATGAGGTCGCTATGCTCGCCGATGCCGCCCGTAAAGACGATTGCGTCCACTCCGTTGAGAGTTGCCGCATAAGAACCGATATACTTTTTGATGCGGTAAGCCGCAACTTCGACTGCAAGTTTTGCCTTTTCATTGCCTTCGTTGATGCCTTTTTCAAGGTCGCGCATATCCGAGCTCAATTCGCTCACGCCGAGCATGCCGCATTTTTTATTGAGATATTGCACAAGCTCTTCGGGAGTCAAACCGAGTTTTGCGCGGATAAATTCGCTTGCGGCAGGATCGATATCGCCCGAACGAGTGCCCATAACAAGACCTTCAAGAGGCGTAAAGCCCATGGAAGTATCCATGCATTTGCCGTCTTTGACTGCGGAAATAGACGAGCCGTTGCCGAGGTGACAAACGATGATTTTGCTGTCTTTTTTGCCGAGAAGTTTGATTGTTTCTTCACTGACAAACTTGTGCGAAGTGCCGTGGAAACCGTACTTTCTGACTTTGTATTGGTCATATACGGAATACGGAATACCGTACATATACGCTTTTGCAGGCATCGTGCTGTGGAACGTGGTGTCGAACACCGCAACCATAGGCACACCGGGCATGACTTCTCTGCAGCTCTTTATGCAGGCGATGTTGCCGGGCATATGGAGCGGGCCGAGTTCCGCATTCTTTTCGCAAATACGGATGACTTCGTCGTCGATGACGACGGAGGACTCGAAGTCCTCGCCGCTGTGGAGCACTCTGTGTCCTACCGCGCTGATTTCGTCCGTGGACTTGATTGCGCCGTAAACGGGATCCACCATTGCTTTGAGCACAAGCTCGATGGCTTGGGTGTGATCCTTCATGTTTTGCTTGATATTGAGCACTCTGCCGTCCGCGGTCTTTTGGGTGAGTTCACCGCCGTCGAACGTGATACGCTCGCAAAGTCCTTTGAGGATTGCTTGCTCGGTTTCCATGTCGATGAGTTGGTATTTGAGCGAAGAACTGCCTGCGTTGATAACGAGAATTTTCATTTTGTATCTCCCTTAAATTAGCCTTTTACCGATTGAAGAGCCGTGATTGCCGCAACAGCCGCGATGTCCTCTGCCACGCAACCTCTGCTCAAATCGTTGACGGGAAGAGCAAGACCTTGCATGATAGGTCCGATTGCCATGCAGTTGCCAAAGCGTTGTGCGATCTTGTAGCCGATGTTGCCTGCATCGAGGTTGGGGAAAACGAGAACGTTTGCCTTGCCTGCAACGGGGCTGCCGGGTGCTTTTTGATTTGCCACGCTGTCAACGAGGGACGCATCGAGTTGAAGCTCGCCGTCAACGTCGATTTCGGGATGTTCTTCTTTGACTTTTTGATATGCAACGCGCACTTTTTCGACGGATTCATGATTTGCGCTACCCTTTGTAGAGAAGGAAAGCATTGCGATCTTCGGATCCATTTCGCAAATCTTCTTTGCGCTGTCAGCCGCCGCAACGACGATGTCGGCGAGTTGATCGCTGGTGGGATAAGGAATAACCGCGCAATCGGAGAAGATGTACGCAGGATACTTTTTGTATTTGAAATCTTCGGGCGGAACCATTACGAAACAGCTTGAAACCGAGCTGATGCCGGGAGCGGCTTTGATAACTTGGAATGCTGCTCTAGATACGTCTGCGGAGCTGAACACCGCGCCGCCCACAACGCCGTCTACGTCGCCGCGTTTCAACGCTACGCACGCATAGAACATGTTGTTTGTCGTGATGATGTTGAGAGCTTGCTCTTCGGTCATGCCTTTTGCTTTGCGAAGTTCGTAAAGAGTGTTTGCATACTCTGCTCTGTGCTCGCTTGTCTTGGGATCGTCAAAGGATACGCCCGTAAAATCGATTTCGGGAAATTTGGTTTTGATTTCCTCTTCGTTGCCGATGAGAACGACTTTGCAAACGTTCTTTTGAGTAAGAATTTCCGCTGCTTTTGCCGCACGCACGTCGGTACCCTCTGCAAGCGCGATCGTTTTGGAGAGTTTGCTTGCTCTGCTCATAAGGTTTTCAACAAATTGCGTCATATAAAACTCCTAAAATGTTGCACATTGATTGCAAATGTTTTATTTTTAGTTATAATTATAAGTACTTAAAAAATAAAAAGCAAACGAAATGAGGACGAATTTTGAAAATAACCGCCGTAATTGCAGAATACAACCCTTTTCACAACGGACATCTCAAACAACTCAAAAAGGCTAAGCGAGAAACGAATGCGGATGCACTTGTGGTTGTGATGAGTTCGTCTTTCACCCAACATGGCGATTTGTGCATACAAGACCGCTACACTCGCGCGAATTGGGCAATTCAGGCAGGCGCGGACTTGGTGCTCGAACTCCCCACCGTCTACTCGCTCTCAACCGCAAAAGGTTTTGCCGAAGGTGCGCTCAAAACGCTGTCTATGCTTGGAGAATACACTCTCTCTTTCGGCACGGAAAGCGACGAAATCGAAGATTTGAATATGGCGGCAGAGTTTATGAGAAGCGAATCCAAGGACGTAAGCAACCTCCTCAAAGGATATTTGAGCGAAGGCTACTCGGTTGCAAAGTCACGCACTCTCGCTCTCGACAAAATCCGTCCCGACGTTTCGAACATGCTCAAATCTCCCAACAATATTTTGGCGGTCGAATATATGAAAGCCGGCGCACAATACGGCGGCAAAGTGCAATATCACTCCATCGAGCGCAAACCCGACGACAACAAAAAGTTTATGTCCTCAACGAAAATCCGCAATCTAATCGCACAAAACGAGGACGTGTCGTCGTTCGTTCCGCCGTTTGTCGATCTCTCGACGCACGCAAATATCGACAAATACAACGTCATTTCCACTTACGCTATGAAAGCGATGAGCGCATCCGAGCTCAAAGAAATCGCAAACATCAGCGAAGGTATGGAAAATCGCATTTCACAATCATCCTTCAACAATATGGACGAATTTCTGGGACTGACGAGCAAACGCTACACGCGCTCGACGATAAAAAGAATCGCCGCTTGCGCAACTCTCGGTCTTACCAAAGACTTGATAAACCTTGCAAACGACGAACGTCCCTACTGCACCGTTTTGGCATGCAAACCATCAAAAAAGAAAGCGTTGTTCGCATTGCTTGCCCAATCCGACGGATATTTTTTCTTCAAACACAGCGACTGCGAAAAAGACTGCCCCGTGCGTCCGCTTGTCGACCTTGACGAAAAGGCAGCGAAAATCCAAAAACTTTGCTACTGAATCAAAATCAAAAATCCGTTTCGTTTTAACGCTAAACGTATATTAAATCGCGCATACACCGCAATTTTAGTTTTAAAACTATATATCAAATGTCCGCAAAGCATATTCGCACCGTTTGAGAATATGCTTTTTATATGCTCAAAACATCGCTTGTCCCTCAAAATAAAATCAATCGAAAAAAAGAGTCGAAAAAGGAAAATTCTTCGGCAGATAGTGCATCGAAAAACAATAAATTTTATTCAAGAAAAATCAGGTCGAAAAACGCTAAATATTCGGCAAAAATCACGTCGGAAAACGCTTCGAAAATCATATCTTGTCTTGCGATAATTGCGTTTATGGGGTTTATGCTGGCAAAACCCGAATACTATCTGAATTCCGCAAGACGCGGATTGAGCTTGTTTGCGACAAGCGTGCTCCCCTCGTTGTTTCCCTTTTACTTTTGTTCCTTGCTTTTGACGTATATGGGTGCGGTGGGCGCAATATCGAAAGTGGGCGCAAAGAGCGTAAAACTGATGTACAATGCTCCGAAAGAAAGCGCGTACGTGCTGTTTTTGAGTATGCTTTGCGGCTATCCCGTCGGAGCAAGCACGATTTACGAACTTTATAGCGCAGGCGTAATATCGCAAAAAGACGCCAAATGCTCATGCTCGTTTTGTTCTACGTCGGGACCGATTTTTATGATTGGCACGATAGGCGGCGCGATATTTCAAAATCAGAAAGTCGGACTCATCGTGCTTGCCGCGCATTATCTCGGAGCAATCGTAAACGGATTTTTGTACAGAAAACGAAAATCGTCCGACGGGGCCTCTGCGTTTTCCGTTCAAAAAGACGTTGACGGAATATTGTCCAGAGCAATATCGAAAGCCACCGTAAACATGCTTTACGTGGGAGGATACATCGTGCTTTGCGGTATGATTATTGATACCCTTGAGCTTTTGGGAATAAGAAATTTGCTTGAAAATTTCGGCGCTGCCGGCGAGCCGATCTTGTCGGTGATATACTCCCTTGTCGAGATGACGAGAGCAAGCATAGAATGTTCTAAATGCGGCAATCTTCAACTTGCAACCGCTCTGTGCGCGGGCGCGGTGTCCTTTGGCGGACTGTCTATAACGATGCAAAACTACACCTTTTTGTCAAAATGCGGAGTGGGATTTTTTGAACTTATGCTCAAAAAATTTACGCAATGTTGTTTTGCCGTGCTTTTTGCTTTCCTACTCGGATTTGCACTTTGAAGAAAAAATTGTGAAAAAGCTGAAAAAATATGGCATAAAATATTGACTAATCGCGATTTCGTCTTGTATTGTGTAGCAAAGGGGAATTTGTTATATTCCACCAAGAGGGAAAAATGAAAAAAAATTGGAGCAACACTGCGCTTGTTGCGTATGCCCTTTTGCCAAAAATCGTAAAAGAGTTGGATTTCGGCATACAAAGTCGCGTAAAATCGAGTTATCAAAGCAAACACTTGAAAATGGGTGTAAGCAACGAGCAATTAATTGGTGAAATCATTGAATTGACCGATGAAAAGCGAAAAATCGTCAACCTCAGGTACATCGTTGGCAAAGCATTGAAACAGATGAAAGATAAATCGCGAGAAATCCTAATAGACCACATGATATACAAAAAGACGTTCAGCGATATATCGAAGGAAAGAAAAATAGCAATGCGCACGACTTTTAGACGGCTTGAAAACGCCGAAAACGAATTTGCCAAAACATTATCTTCCCTAGGATTCGGAGAGAGAAAACTGCAAGAAGAATTTGCAAACGACAAATACGTCAAAACAATCCACGACCGAATAGTAAACGACAAATATTTTGTCGCAAAAAATATGTAACCCCGAAAACAATTAAACGGTGAAAACATTCATCCGAGCTCGTCGGCTTTTTTGTCATGCTCAAAACATTAAATTCGACGCTTGAAAATGCGATTTTTTCAATAAGGTGAGGAAATATTATCGTTTTCACCGTTTTGAAATTTAATTTCAAGAATAATTTTTTTTGCAAAAAAACAATATAAAATGCCGTCTTGGAGGCGGCATTATTTTGATAAACAAAGCAACGATAAAATTGTTTTTTCGACGCTTTCGAGCGTAAAATCAATAACAGTTTTTGATTGTAATATTCAAAAACGCATCCATGTCGAACAAAGTCCAGGGCGCGACTTCGGGAGGATACACTCTGAACACCATTTCTTTTTGACTTACGGGATGTGCAAAGCGAAGCTCTGTTGCCCACAAGCAAAGCGGATATTTGTTTTGTGCGTCGTTGCCGTATTTTTTGTCACCGACAATGGGATTGCCCATATTTGCGAGCTGAACTCTGATTTGATGTCCGCGTCCAGTGACGAGATTGACCATCACAAGACTAACGTCCGTCTTTTTTGCCAAAACCTTGTAGTCAAGCTCGGCGTATTTTGCGCCCTCCGAGAGCGCGGGAACAACCTTAACGGTGTTGGTGTCCGGGAACTTTTTGAGATAACACGTGAGCTTGTCCGCACTGTATCTGGGCGCACCGTCAACGATTGCGAGATATCTCTTTTCAACGCTGCCGTCGCGGATTGCTTCGCAAAGTCTGGACGCCGCTTTCGAAGTTTTTGCAAACACCATTACGCCGCCCGTCGGTCTGTCGAGTCTGTGCACGAGTCCGAGATACGCTTCACCCGGCTTGTTGTACTTTTCAACGAGATACTGTTTGAGCATAGTGAGCATATCGGGATCGCCGCTCTCGTCCGCTTGCACGGGCACGTCGTATGGTTTGACGACGACCAAAATATGATTGTCCTCATATACGATTTTGAGATCTTTGTAAGTCATAAATTCTTCCTATATGTGTTGTCGATTTTTGTCTTTGCTGTTTATATTATTTTGCAATTTCGGCATTCTAACGCAATACGTTTAACTTGCAAATTAAACTGTACATCGGTTTGCAAACGTTGCGAACGCAGTGCAACCTTGCGGAAGAACAAGCCCTTCCTCCGTTGCAAGGCCGATTTCGTCAGCGTCGATAATCGCGTTTTGGGGTAAAGTGAGTTTCAGAATATTTGCCATAACGGTGGGTTGCAATCCCGTCGTGTAAGAATTTAAGCACACAAACAGCGGATTGTCCGAAAGCAGCTTTGCAACAAGCTCGCAAAGCTCGGATATACCCTCTTCTATCTTCCACTTTTCGCCGTTAGGACCTCTGCCGAAGCTGGGCGGATCGAGAATAATCGCATCGTACTTTTTGCCGCGTCTTATCTCTCTTTGGCAAAACTTGAAGCAATCGTCGATGATATATCTCATACCCGAATTGTCAAGTCCGCTTAATCTCACGTTTTCGCCTGCGCGCTCAACCATCGCTTTTGCACTGTCTACGTGGCATACCTTTGCGCCGGCTTTGAGACACGCAACGGACGCCGCGCCCGTATAACCGAAAAGATTGAGCACGGATATTTCTCTGCCCGCTCCGCTTATAAGCTTCATCATTCTGTCCCAGTTGACAGCTTGTTCGGGGAAAAGCCCCGTATGCTTGAAGCCCATAAGTTTGAGAGAAAATGTCAAATCACGCCACGAAATCGTAAATTCGCTCGGTACGTTGCGGTTGTATTTCCACATTCCGCCACCGGTGCGGGAACGCTCGTACACGGCATCGACGCCCTTGAAACTTGCAAGGGGCGTCTTTGCGTGCCATATGACTTGCGGATCGGGACGAAGCAGGGTTATATCTCCCCACTTCTCGAGCTTTTCGCCGTCGCCCGTGGCAATGACTTTGTATTGTTTCCAATCGGGTGCAATTCTCATCAGATTCTCTTCACCGAAATCGTAACGTTGTCGCCGTTGATGTCGCAATCTTTCGCATAACCGTCGATTGTGGTCGAGATACCGTCGCAAAGCACGTCGGCAAGGAAATCGGCTTTTTCAAAGACTTGAAGAGCAACGCCCTCCGCCTTGTAGCCGACGAGGATATGGTCGGTCACTTCGAAGCCCGCTTCCTTTCTCATGGTTTGAATCTTGGACACGATTTCACGCTCCGCACCCTCGAAAATGAGGTCGTCTGTGAGTTGAGTGTCCAAAACGACAGTGGTTTCGCCGTCGCTTTCGCTGGAATAACCTTCCTTGTTCTTCATGCTGATGAGCAAGTCATCATTTGAAAGTTCGACTTCTCTGCCGTCAACGTCCGCTCTGAACAAGCCGCTCGACTTGATTGCCGACACGATTTCGTTGGCTCTCGATTGCAAAACTTCTCTGATTTTGCCGAGCAATGCGCCGTATTTCGGGCCGAGAGTGCGAAGTTGCGGTTTTAAATCGTAGCTGACAAATACGTTGTTGTCGCCCGACACTTCCACCGATTTGACGTTAAGTTCGTTTTCGACAAGCTCCTTGAGGTCGTCGGAAAGCTCGTATCTTCCGTTGTAGAAAAGTTTTGCAAGCGGTTGCCTGTTTTTGAGGTTGGACGCGTTTCTTGCCGCTCTTC
>FR895575.1:982-1291 GCA_000434435.1 Firmicutes bacterium CAG:475 | reverse complement strand
ATATTTGCAAAATTATTTTATATATAATATAATCAAAAACGAACCCGCATCGCAAAGGAGCGTCTTCTGTTCCAAAGGAGGTTGACGCGTCGAGTTTGCGAGAGGTAAAAACAATTCAGGAGGACCTAAAAATGGCCGTAACAACAATGAAAGCCCTGCTCGAAGCAGGCGTGCACTTCGGACACCAAACAAAACGTTGGAACCCGAAAATGGGCAAGTACATCTATGCAACGAGAAACGATATCCACATCATCGATCTCCAAATCTCCGTTGACCACGTAGAAGCAGCTTACCAATTTGTCAAGAGCG
>FR895575.1:0-957 GCA_000434435.1 Firmicutes bacterium CAG:475 | reverse complement strand
CGTCGTTCAAGACGGCAAATCTGTTCTTTTCGTCGGCACGAAGAAACAAGCTCAAGACGCAATCAAGCAAGAAGCAGAGCGTTGCGGTATGTACTACATCAACCAAAGATGGCTCGGCGGTACGCTCACCAATTTCAAGACCATCCGTACCAGAATCGATCGCTTGAACAAAATCAACCAAATGGAACTCATCGGCGAGTTCGAACTTCTCCCCAAGAAAGAAGTTTCCGCTCTCAAGAAAGAGCGTGACGATCTCGAGAAGAACCTCGGCGGTATCAAAAATATGCGCACTTTGCCCGGCTGCTTGTTCGTCGTCGACCTCAAAAAAGAAGAGAACGCAGTCAAAGAAGCTCGCAAACTCAATATCCCCATCGTTGCAGTCGTAGACACCAACTGCGATCCCGATCTCGTTGACTACGTTATCCCCGGCAACGACGACGCTATCCGCGCAATCCAACTCTTTGCTTCCATCATCGCAGACGCAGTCATCGAAGCAAAACAAGGCGAATCCTTCGTTGCTCCTCAAAAGGACGAAGAAGTCGTTGAAGCTGCTCCCGTAGTAGAAGAGGCAGTCGTGGTTGAAGAAAAAGCTCTTTCTCCCGAAGAAGCTCTTGAAAAAGCAATCGCCGAAAAAGAAGCACAGGAATAATCAATAAAAATATCCCGCACGTAGTAAAACTGCGTGCGGTTTCAAAAAAATAACAGGAGAATATATATGGCATTCACAAGCAAAGATGTTATGGAACTTCGTCAACGCACAGGCGTCGGCATGATGGACTGCAAAAAAGCTCTCGTCGCAACCGACGGTGACATGGAAGCGGCAATCGATTTCTTGAGAGAAAAGGGTATGGCTACCGCTGCAAAGAAAGAAGCTCGTATCGCAGCCGAAGGTATCGTTTATGCTGCAAGCAAAAACGGCAAATCCGTTCTTTTGGAAGTCAACTGCGAATCCGACTT
>FR895574.1 GCA_000434435.1 Firmicutes bacterium CAG:475 | reverse complement strand
AGGGGGAACGGCGGTTGGGGAAACACGTGAGGAAAGGGGAAATTGCAATTAGAGTACACGCCGTTCAACTCTTGTAGAGGACGAACAAAAGCCCGAAAGGGAAAGAGAGGGCGCATCTAAATTAGGGTACATGGCGAAAAACCCTTATATACATCAAAATTCACAACACAAAGATATTCGCAGGTGAAATATGTTTGTTTGCAAGATATGCGGAAACGAAGTGAAACCGGGACAAGCCTTTTGCCCCACGTGCGGAGCGGACGTAGTTGAAAATTATCAGACCGTCTGTCCCGTTTGCCACGCAAAAAACAGCGCGGGCAGCAGATACTGCGCAAAGTGCGGAGGCATTTTGCAAGTTATGCGCAAACCCGTATGCGCCGTGTGCGGAACTCAAAATCTTCCGGGCGCGAAATTTTGCGTGTCTTGCGGCGCTCCCATAGTGGTTGAGAGCGAAACGCACAGCGACGACGATATGCTCGACGCACGTAAAGCAAAGTTGCGTCTTGACAATATGGAGCGCGACAGAATGGCGGCGGTCGACAAAGAGATCGCCGAAAAGCGCGCCAAAGCCGACGACGAGAGAGAAAAGGCTCTCGAACAGGTTAAAGAGTATCGCAAAAAGAGCGAGGAAGAGTACCGCGAAAAAGCGGAAAATCTTGAAAAATATCGTCAAAAGCTCAACGAACTCGGTTCGGAGGACGTGGAACTTTTGAAGAAAATGTCAACCGCGCTCAAAACTTATTCGAAATATTATGCCGACCCCTACACTCAAATCGACGAGGACGACATTGAGGGCGACACTTACGTTTGCCCCGCTTGCGGAACGATAAATCCGCTTACGGCAACGGCGTGTACTCATTGCGGACGCAACAAAGCGCGCGCGCTTTTGCTCCTTGCAAAAAACAAAATCAAACAAAGTCCGCCCGTCAAGCGCAAGCAACAGATTATTCCTGCGCCCCAAGCCGATTTGGAAGTGAAAAAAGTTCCGACGCTAGACGAGTTTGTGGACGAGTTGAACGCTCCCGTTCAAGAGGAACAACCCGCTCCCGAAAAAGAGCCCGAAAAGGAACAGCAAGCGGATTTCTCCGGTCCCGGACGCACGCCTTATCAAAACGGTTATGCGCCGTATCCCTATCCGCCTTATCCTTATCCGTATGCTCCGCAACAGTCGGCAATGCCCCCGCAATATCCGGGAGTGCCGGCATACCTTGTCGGAGAGGACGGCAAGCCTTATCAAATGCCGCCCATCGTACAACCGGTGGCGTTCGTGCCGTACGTGACGCAAGAGCAACCGCTCATGCAATATGCTCCGCAAGTCGAGCAAGTCGCACCCGTCAAGGCGCAGCCTATCAAAGAGCAACCCATCAAAGCGCAACCCGTGCAGAACAAGAAAAACCGATATATCGACGGTTGAGTTATCATGGCAGACAAATTCAACAAAAACAAAAATCGAAGCGTTGACGATGCGGGCATAAGGCTCGCGCCGCCTCCTATTAACAACGCCGCCTATCACGTTATGCCGACGGTTATGCAGGAGTACGTGATAGAACCGACGATTGTCAACAAGGAGACGCCCGACTCCGATTCCAGACGCATCGTTTCCACCGTTGACGACGTGCAACCAAAGCGCGAAGAGGTCAACAAAAAGTGGAAAAGAGGCAAACGCGCAAAGAATATGGCAAGCGGAATAATCGCTCTCGTGGCGTCCGTTGCCGTGCTTTTGCCGTACGTTTTTGCGGCGGTCGGAGCAAGTTTCAACGCGCCGTTCAAGATGGTGTTTGACAAATTCAACGTCGTGTCAAACTTGGTTTCCGCTTTTAAAAATACGGCGCAACTTGGTTGGAGCGGCAGCGAAGTCGGCGCGATCTGGGTGAGTGCCGTACCCTCGCTTATTCTCACAATCGGCATTTTATGCGTGCTTATCAATGTGATTAAGTCCTGTTTTGCGATATTCGGTGCGGTGAAACCCGTCAAATTCGCAAGAGGAGCAATCGTCAATTTGCTTTGCGTGCTTGCAATATTTGTCGCAAGTTTGGCAGGCGCAAGCGCAATCGGCATAGAACAAATAGATTTCATCAACGACTTTATCCACGGCTATGCAAGCAGCGAACTGTTTACGTTGGTCGTGTTTGGCGCGGCATACGTCGTTTTGTGTACGGTGAGCGCAATTATAAATCGCGACAAATGCGGTTATCTCAAATAATCGCCAGGAGGAAATATGTCAAAGAAGGACAAAAAACAAGAGATTGTTATGACGCCTGACAACGGGGAAATCAAATTGGAAGACGAACCGATGTTCGAGTCGGAAGCGTACGCCGCTCCGCAACCCGAAGCAGGTTCGGACGTCACGGTGCTCAAACCGGTGGGAACGGGCGGCCCCGTGCCTATCGTTGCGCCCAAGCACAACACAATCCAACTCCAACCCATCGTCGTTCCGCTTGCCGTCGTGCCCTATATGACGCAGGACAGCAACGTTTTGAGAACTGACGGCAGGGGACAAAACGTATATGCGCAAGCCACCGTCGAGAACGACGAGGCAACCGATTTCGAAACGGTTTCCGCGCGCAAGGTCAAAAAGAAAGGCAAAGTGCAACCCAGAATTTTCGCACTTGTCACTTTCCTTCTTTCCGCGCTCACGGTGCTTCCGTTCATTCTTTCCTACTTTATGCCGAGCATGGGCAGTGTGTCGATAGAAAAACTCAACGTCATCGGTGTGATAAAAAACTGGATTGACAACGGTTTTGCGCTTCGTCCGCTTTCCAACATTGCGTACATCGGTGTTGCAGTGGTCAGTGCGGTTATGACGATTGCCTCGCTCATATCGGTCATCGTGGGGAAATACCCGCGCGCGTTCAACTTCATCTTTGCGCTTGCGTCCTCGGGAGCAATGCTTGCTTTGCTCATTAAGTGGCTGGTTACAAAGACATTCGTCGTAAGCGAGAAAATAGCATTCCTCATTGTGCTCGTGCTGTGCCTTGTCAACTTGGTGTTGACCATCGTGTTCGCAATCCTTATGAATAAGCTCGACGACAAGGTGGAAAACACGCAAAACATGTCGAGAGAGATTTAATTTCGGCAAAATAAAGAGCAAATCAAACGGTATATAGGGGAACGAATTGCTTTTTGCGATTCGTTTCTTGTTCAAAAGAGGAAAACATGTCGCTCAAACTCGTGTCGCTCGCAAGCGGAAGCAAGGGCAATTCAACGCTCATACTGTCAAATTCAACGGCAATTTTGGTTGACGCGGGCGTGTCCTACACTCGAATTGCAAGCGAGCTTGTGCCTTTCGGCTTGAAACCGAGCGACATCGACGGCGTTGTGGTTACGCACGAGCACAGCGACCATATTGCAGGGCTTTGCAAACTTTCACCGTACACCAAAGTGTACGCGCATCCGCTCACCGCAATGGCAATGTGTCAAAAGTACGACATCAAAAACGTGGTGAGCAACGACGATTACGAGAGCGGATTCAAAATCGGCGATATAAGCGTAGAACCGTTCAGAATTCCGCACGATGCGGCGTATCCTCTTGCATATACGTTCGATTGTCAAGGCGCAAGGTGCAGCGTGGCAACCGACATCGGCGTACCGACCAGGGGCGTCGTCAAAAACGTAAAAGACAGCGAAGTCGTGCTTTTGGAGGCGAATCACGACATCGATATGCTCA
>FR895573.1 GCA_000434435.1 Firmicutes bacterium CAG:475 | reverse complement strand
GACAGCCGTATGTCAAGACGTTTACGGCGAGTCAAAAAGCGAGCAAATCGGCAGATTCGAAGAGCTTGTCAAGATGCACAAAGACGTGTTCAACACCACCGACGTAGAGTTTTTCTCGTCGCCGGGGCGCATCGAAATCGTCGGAAACCACACCGACCACAACGGCGGCAAGGTGCTTTGCGCGGCAATAAACGTCGATACGCTCGCAAGCGTTTCGCCGAGAACGGACGGCGTGATTGAAGTCAAATCGAAAGGTTATCCGATGCTCCGCGTGGACGTTGCAAAACCCGATTTTTCGGTGAGCGAAATCGGCACGTCAACCGCACTTATCAAAGGCGTCGTGGACTATTTCAAACGCTCGGACAAAAAGGTGGGCGGATTCAGCGCATGTATGACTTCTTCCGTTCCCAAGGGTGCGGGAGTGTCCTCGTCAAGCTCGTTCGAGCTTGCGATTGCCGAGATTTTGAACGTAATGTACAACGGCGGTGAAATAGACGCGATTTTCAAAGCGAAAGCGTCGCAATATGCCGAAAACACGTTCTTCGGCAAGCCGTGCGGACTTATGGATCAAAGCGCGATTGCGCTTGGCGGCGTAAACCTCATCGATTTTGCGGATTTTGAAAATCCCGTCGTCGAAAAGGCGCATTGGGCGTTTTCCGACCTCGATATTTACGTCATTGCGACGGGCGGCGATCATAGCGATCTCACCGACGATTATGCCGCGATACCTCACGAGATGAAGGAAGTGGCAAACTGTTTCGGTGCAAAACTTCTTCACGAAATCTCACTGCAAAAGTGGGAGCGCGACAAGCAAAATATCGTCGGAAAGGTGAGCGAGAGGGCATACCTTCGCGCAGAGCACTTTTTCGAAGAGAACGCACGCGTTGAAAACGCGGTGAAAGCAATCGACGACAAGGACGAAAAAGCGTTTCTCGACATCGTAAACGAGTCGGGATTGAGTTCGAGATACAAACTTCAAAACACCTATTCGCCGGCAGGCAAAAATCACAATCTCGAAAACGCTCTCGACAGAGTGATCAAGATAGACGGCGTCGTTGCCTCTCGTGTGCACGGCGGCGGATTTGCAGGCACGATTCTCGTGTTTGCGGACAAAAAAGAAAGCGGCGTAGAGAGTGCGCTCAACGTTATGTTCGGCGACGAAAACGTCTTTAAACTCGCAATTCGCCAAAGCGGCGCAACCAAACTCGATTTGGAGAAATAAATTATGTTCACTTCCGTTTTATCCACGGCGACCGATCCCAGAGTGGCGTTTACAATCGGCAATCTTACCGTGCAATGGTACGGCTTGCTCATTGTGTGCGGCATGCTTTTGGGACTTTTGTACGCATGTTGGCAAGCAAAGAAGATAGGCATCACGTCCGACGACGCGGTGGAACTGTTTTTGTGGCTTATTCCGCTTGCAATCGTGTTTGCAAGATTGTTGTACGTTCTCCCTCGCGCAGAGGAGTATTTCGGCGACAACGGGCTTGAAGGCTGGGACAAATTCGTCAATATAATCGCAATTTGGAAGGGTGGTATCACCATCATCGGCGGACTTTTGGGCGGACTTTTGGGCGCGGTATTTTTCACTCTTCGCCACAAAAAGCAAACCAACTTTCTCAACGTCGTCGATCTCGTCGTAGTGCCCGTGTTTATCGGTCAGATTATCGGCAGATGGGGCAACTTCGTCAATCAGGAGGCGTTTGGATTGCCAATCACGAACAAGGCACTTCAATTCTTCCCGTTCGGCGTGTATATCACCGATCCCAGCGGTGTGGAAAGCGAGTTCAGAGACGTCGTTTATTCGCATATTCAAGCGGGCGGTGGCGGAAACTGGTTTTGCGCGACGTTCTTCTACGAAGGCGTTTGGAACACGATCGGCGCAATCTTCTGCGTGTGGATGTGGAAGAGAAATTATCAAAAGAAGTATCCCGGTATTTTGATGATTTTCTATCTGTTCTGGTATTGCATCGGCAGATTCTGGCTTGAATTTTTGCGTATGGACGCAGTGCCCGTCACAAAAACCGCGTGCCTTATCGTTGCGATTTTGGCACTTATTATCGGCGTTTTGTACATCCTTGCAAGGACGTCGCGCCTTGCATATCTCGACGTCAGAAAAGCGGCGCAAGCAGGAGCTACGGACGCAGTCCTCACCGATTACGAAGTGAAAAACTACAAGTTTGTGGGCAAACTCTTTGAAAATGCGGCAAGCGAAAGCCAAAAATCTTCCGACAAAGCAAGCAAATTCTTTGCCGAACTTTTGCTCAAAATCGGCTATATCAGAAAGAACGAACCCGACTATATCGTGTTTGATTTTGAAAATACGTCGTACTATCACGTGCCCAAAGACTACAAGCGCAGATTTAAAGCAATGAAAAAGCAAGACGTTTATTGCGCATAATTTTTAACGACCAAACGCTTATAGGAGTATAAAATGACAAAAGATTATACGACCGAAAGAACGAAAACCAACAATCTTACTCTTCTCACCGACCTTTATCAACTCACGATGATGAACGGTTATCGCCGTTGCAAACTCGATGCAAGAAGGGCGGTGTTCGACATTTTCTATCGCGGAAACGGCGGCTATTCCTACGCAATCGCGGCAGGGCTCGAACAAGCGATAGACTATATCCTCAACCTTCATTTCGACCAAAGCGATATAGCGTATTTGCGCTCGCTCGGCATTTTCGACGACGACTTTTTGAAAGCTCTCGAAAAGTTTGAGTTTACGGGCGATATAAAGGCAGTGCCCGAGGGCACGATGGTGTTTCCTTACGAGCCTATTCTCACGGTGTCCGCGCCCCTTTGGCAAGCGCAACTCGTCGAAACCGCGCTTTTGACGTTTATCAATCATCAAACGCTCATCGCAACCAAAGCCGCTCGCCTCAAAGAGTGCACGAAGAACAAAATCAGCGAGTTCGGACTTCGCAGAGCGCAAGGTCCGGACGCTGGCATTTACGGCGCGCGTGCGGCATGCATAGGCGGTTGCAGAACGACGTCCAACGTTGTTGCCGGCAAGCTGTTCGGCATCCCGGTCACGGGCACTCATTCGCACAGCTGGGTTATGTCCTTCGACACCGAGCTTGAAGCGTTTGAAAAGTATGCCGAAATCTATCCCGACAACTGCTTGCTTTTGGTGGACACCTACGACACGTTGAAGAGCGGCGTGCCCAACGCAATCAAAGTTTTCGACAAACTCAAAGCGGAAGGACACAAGCCGATAGGCATTCGCCTTGACAGCGGCGACCTTGCGTATCTGAGCAGAAAAGCAAGGGTTATGCTCGACGAAGCGGGGCATAGCGATTGCCTTATTTTCGCAACAAACGACCTTGACGAAGACATCCTTCTCGCACTCAATTCGCAAGAAGCGAAAATCGACGTTTACGGCATCGGTACAAAACTTATCACAAGCTACAACAACGCCTCTTTGGGCGGTGTGTACAAGCTGTGTGCGCTTGAAGAGGACGGCAAACTCGTGCCCAAAATCAAAGTGTCCAACAGCCACGAAAAGACCACCAATCCCGGCGTGAAAAAGATTGTGCGTATCTTCAAAGACGGCATGGCGCAAGCGGACTTGATTTGCCTCGAAGACGAAACTTTCGACACATCTAAGCCCCTCACCGTTTTCCACCCCGAACAGACCTGGAAGAAAACGACGTTCACCGACTATGAACTCAAAGAACTTATGGTGCCGATTTTCAAGGACGGAAAACTTGTTTACGACAAGCCCTCGCTCAAAGATATTTGTGCGAGAGAGGACGAGTCCATCGCGTCTTTCTTCCCCGAATACAGAAGAGTCGTCAACACGCAAGAATACAAGGTTGACCTTTCTCAAAAGCTTTGGGATTTGAAGAGAGAATTGCTTAACGCAGCACATTAAGATATTTTTTAAAGATAATCAAACACAAAAAATCGAGGCGGTTTTCGCCTCGTTTTTTTGTGTTAGAAAATTAGAAGTCTTATCTGAAATCGCAGTTTACGATTGAAAATTATAGACATAAAGTGCCTGTTTTGCGACAAAATCGACAAAATTCGCCAAAACGTTTTTGCTCGTTTGCATTATATTTTTGATATGCTTTTTATGCTAAACGTGTTTGGAGGCGTGTATGAAAAAGAAAAGCACTTTGAGATTCCCACTTTCGAGAAAAGGTTACGATCGCGAGGCAGTGGACGGTTTCATCGCTCTCGAACAAGCCAAAAACGACGAGCTTCAACTTGAACAGCGCGAGCGTATAAATGCGCTGAAGCAAGAAAACGACGCTCTCAAATTGCAAGTCGAAACGCTCAAAGGCAGAGAGGAGCAAATCAAACTCGCTCTCGTCACCGCAACCGAAAATGCGAACAGACTTTCTCAAGACGTCAAACTCAGATACAAGCAAGAGCTTGACAGGTTGCGCCTTTTCAGAGCCAAGTGGGAAAACGCCTACGAGCAGATGAAAGAGAGATATCATTTCGACAAAGACGCACTCAACGTCGAAAGCGTCGCAGTGTCCGTCGAGCTTGAACTCAAAAAGTTTTTGGCGCAGGATTTTTCTCTCAACAAATGCGTGAGCGATGATATGATGGAAGAGCATTTCAGAAGGGAAGCGGAGCGACTTACGAACAAGCAATTGAGCGTTCAAAACGCAACGCAATCGGACGCCGTGCCCACGTCAAAAAACGCCGAACAGCTTAAAACGAAATTGCAAGAAGCGCAGTCAAAAAAGAAAGCGGACACTTCCGCAGCGTTTTCAATCGAAGAGGCGTTGAATCCGACAAACTCCCTTCAAGACAACGTAAACGCAATCAGATTTTGATTTTATTTATGCAAAAAGCCCCGCAAAATCGCGAGGCTTTTATTGTGTGATTCCGATGTAATTTTTGTGTTTTTACGATGTTTTAAGGCATATTTCTGTTGTTTTTTGCCGCTTTTTTTGTAATTATTTTTGTGATTTACGACCGCTTTTTCAATGTTTTACGTTTGGCGGTATGCAAACCCTATTTGTTTACGATGTCTTTGAGTGTATTGTAGGCGTTATAATTCGTGCGCTCGATTGTGAGGGGAGTCACGCTGACGTAGCCGTCTATCGTTGCGTCGCTGTCAATCGTCAAATCGTGATTGTTTTGATGGATGCAATGCCCTTCTTGTCGCCATGTGCCGTCGCCAAGATCGAAGAAATCGTCGGTGAAGTATGCGCCGCCTTGCTTTGTGAGCAATATCGATTTTGCGTCCTTCGGGACGTTGACGTTGTATATGTTGCCATATGCAAAGAGGTTGTTTCGTTGTACGAAATCGTAAATTCTGTCAAGCCAGGCTCGCGCGTCGTCGAAACTTTGTACGTGAGTGGACAGCGCAAGCGCTTTGAGCCCTCTCGTGCAAGACTCGAAAATCGCGCCGTTGGTCGCAGAATACATTATATCCTCGCCGAGATTAAGCCCTTTGTTTATTCCGGATATGACAAGGTCGTAGGTTTCGTGAAGCCCCAGCGTTGCAAAACGCACGCAATCGGCGGGCGAACTGTCCACGCTGAACGCGCGCACGCCGTCCAGATAATCCACTTTTTTCACTTCGAAGGGATTGTGAATGTCGATGGAATGGCTTTTGCCGCTTTGTTCGAATTTCGGGGCGGAAACCGTTACGTCGCCTAGTTTTTTCGCCCATTTTGCGACTATCATCAAGCCTTCGGATTGTATTCCGTCATCGTTGGTAAGGAGAATTTTCATAGCCAACCCGTATTGTCGTGTTTGTAGTTTTTGACGATTTCGTCCGCATCGACGATCATTTGTTTCATTTCTTTTTTGCTGTGCACGGTTGCCCCGCACGCCATATCGTGTCCGCCTCCGCCGTACTTTTCGGCAAGTGCGTTTATGGTAGTAAATCTCGAACGCAAGCGCACTCTTATATTGCCGTCTGCGTTTTGTATAAACGCAAGCCATACGATTGCGCCTTTTATGCTGTCAAGATAGGACACCACGTTGCTTGCTTGCTCGTTGGTGAGCTTAAAGCGTTTTTGCATTGCCTTGTCAACGTAGATGTAGGCAACGCCGTTTTGAGTGATTTTCATCTTTTTGTAGACGAATGATTCGAACTTGAACACGTTGAAGTCGTCGAGGTTGAGGTTTGCGTATATCCATTCGGTGTTTATTCCGAGATCGAGCAACGCGCCCGCTCTGCGCATGGTGTCGCCGTCAACCGAGCTGAATCTGAATCTGCCGCTGTCCGTCACCATGCCCGTGAAAATGCAGGTTGCGCCTTCTTTGTCGAGGGTGAGTTCGTCCTTGAACGTAAGCCAAAAATCAACTATCATTTCGCAAAGGGAAGAGCGTTCGTCCTCAACCCAGCTCAAATCTCCGTAGGGCTTGACGTCGATATGGTGATCGATTTTGACAATCTCCTTGCCAAGAGAGTATTTCTTGTTGGATATGCGGTCGGTGGTTGCGGTGTCGCACACGATGACAAGTGCGTCGGCGTATTTTTCGTCGTCGATAGGCTCGTCCTCGCCGCCCAAAAACGCAAGGTAATCGGAGCTGTCCTCGTTGAGCACGTACACTTCTTTTTGAGGGAAGGAGAGTTTAAGCATCCTTGCAAGCCCTTTCGTCGATCCGATTGCGTCGCCGTCGGGGCGGAAGTGCCTTGTGATGATAATTCTGTCGTATTGCTTGATTTTGTCGAGAATTTGTTTTTTGATTTCAAAATTGTCCGTCATATTCTTTCTCCGTTTTCAACGAGGTCGTCTAGCTCGTCAAGCACTTGCAATGCCTCTTGTTTGTCTTTGAGCGTCGCTCCGCTTGCTTTGAGGTGTCCGCCTCCGCCGTGCGCCACGGCAATTTGGTTGATATTCAGATTTTTGGAGCGTATCTCGCAAAGCACGCCTTGTTCGCATTCGGTGAAGTTCACCCAAGCGTCCACGCCTTTGAGGTCTCCCATGGTGTTGACGTATCCGCGCGACACCGCTTGCGCTTCCATACCGAGAGCTTCCACTCTTGCTTTGTCCGAGTAGGAGTACGCCACGTTGTTTTTCGTAAACTGTATTGACAGCACAAATTGCGCTCGCTTTTTCACGTTTTCATAGGTGTCCGCATAAAGATTTGCGTATATCTCGCCGGGGTTGAAGCCCTTGCTCAAAAGAAAGCTCGCAAGCTCGAACGTGCGAGGAGTTACGCTGTCGTAATAAAATCTGCCACTGTCCGTCACCATGCCCGTAAACAACGCTTTGGCGGCGTAGGAATCCACTTCCAACCCCCATTCGCGCACCAAATATGCAACAAGTCCGCAACAACTCTCGAAAGACGTGTCGTCAATGTCTATGTCCGCAATGTCCTCAACAAAAATGTGATGGTCAATACGCAAAACCGTTTCCGCAAGAGCGTAACGCTCGTCGGATATGAGAGATTTTGCCGACGTATCCAGCACGATTGCCAATGCGCCTTTGTACGCTGCGTCGTCAACGGTGTCCATCTTGCTGCCGTCCATAAATGAAAAACGGCGCGCGTCGTCGCCGACAGCATATATCTTTTTGTCGGGGAAGTTGACTTGAAGCACGCGCTTCAATCCTATTTGACTGCCCATCGCATCGCCGTCCGGGTTAGAGTGGCGGTGAATGATTATCACGTCGTATTTTTTGATTGCGTCAAACGCTTTGCTTATCATAATCTCTATCCTTACAATTTGATATTAAAGAATATCATAAATACGTATCGGTGTCAACGACGATTTTTATTGACAGAATCAACGCAACAAATTAATAAAAACCGGTATTTGAACGGCCGGCAAACTTTTTGTCCGACCTGTTGATTTTTCGTTTGACATCGATTGTTTTTCGTGTATAATAGAAAGGTAATTTGAAATCCGAGGAGGTGAAAAAGATGTCAACAGTCAGAGTCGGTGAAAACGAAAGTTTGGACAACGCAATCCGCCGTTTCAAGAGAAAATGTGCGCGCGACGGCATCATCGGTGACCTCCGCAAGAAAGAGGCTTACGAGAAACCCAGCGTAAAACGCAAAAAGAAAGCGGAAGCTGCTCGCAAGAGAATGTACAAATCATAAACCAAAAATCTTCGCATGCACGTCATGCGAGATACGGAGGCATGGCTCAGTTGGTTAGAGCACACGGTTCACATCCGTGAGGTCACAGGTTCGAGTCCTGTTGCCTCCACCACATTTTACCAATCCGCACCACTGGCGGATTGGTTTTTTATTTTCTTGGAATTTTTTTCTCAAAATATCAATGATTTTATTGTTTTGCAACGAAAAGGCACAATCTTTCATATTTTGAAATTGTGCAATCCAAATTTTAGCGCACATAAAAGTTTTCTATGTTTATCTCAATAGCACCGAGTTTTATTGCCTTTCGTCGCGGCGTTTTAGCACCGACAAAAGCCTTTGTCAACGGCATAAAAATCTTGTAATATTGCTTCAAAACTTATCTCAAATCTAATGCGCATTTTATATGCTTTTTGATCGTTTGCCTGTTAGACGAGCCGTAGTCTTGATACAAGTGTGACGATTAGACGAGCCGTAGTCTTTGATACAAGTGCGCATGCGCGTGCGCGAGGGATTTTTGATGTGCTTTTTACACAACATTTTTATGCGATTCGTTGACATAGGCATATTGTGATTTGAAATGATATGGTTTTGAGTTTTCTCGGTGCTGCGCCGTCTTGTTGCCGAAAGGCAAATAAAAATCGGAGCGTATCAATATGGAAACTCAAATCAATCTTCAAAATAAAAATGAAATCAACATTTATGATGACACTAAAGCACAAGTCAAAATCGTTGCGAAAAGACAGTATATATTAGACGATGACGTTGTTATAACGGCCGACAACATCAAGAAAATCAGCGAATTGATAGCGTTGCTTACTATAAGAACCGTTATGTGTCGTTCGGGCAAAGATTTATATCGTCTATATGACGGACTCATCAAGGATTGCAACAAATCAAACGATTCTCTTTTCGAATACTCGGACAGATATGACATAGCACAAACCGCAATGCTGTTTCT
>FR895572.1 GCA_000434435.1 Firmicutes bacterium CAG:475 | reverse complement strand
AAAGAATTGACAAATGCGCTTGCCGTCGAAGGACTTTCGGCGCAAGACGTACAATCCGCTTTGGAAACGCCCAAGGAAGCAAAAATGGGCGACATTTGCTTGCCGTGCTTTAAGTTTGCGCGCACAATGCGCCTTGCTCCGCCCGTGATTGCGACAAAACTTTTGCCCTACGTCGAGGCACTCGATTTCGTGGACAAGGTGGAAGTCGTCGGCGGATATCTCAACATATTCTTTGACAGAAACACGCTTGCAAAAAAGGCGATTTCAGAGGCGAACAATCAAAACGTCGGCGCAAGCAGCGAGGGCGAAGGCAAGACGATTTGTATCGATTATAGCTCCGTCAACATCGCAAAGCCTTTCCATATCGGACACCTCGGCACAACCGTCATCGGCGGTGCGCTTTATCGTATATTCGAACATCTCGGCTACAAGGTCGTGGGTATAAATCACCTTGGCGACTGGGGCACTCAATTCGGCAAACTCATTGTCGCAACGCGCAAATGGTCTTCGCTCGAAGAGGTTGCCCAGCACGACGAATATTTCCTCAACAAACTTTACGTGCGCTATCACAAGGAAGCGGAAGAGCATCCCGAAATGGATGACGAGGCGCGCGCTTGGTTCAAGCGTATCGAGGACGGCGACAAGGAAGCGACCGCATATTTCGACGTGTTCAAAAAAGTTACGATGACCGCAGTCGGCAAGATTTACGACAGACTCAAAATCAAGTTTGACAGTTATGCGGGCGAGAGTTTTTACAACGACAAAATGGAAGCGTGCCTCGACATATTGCGCGAGAAGCATTTGCTTGTTGAAAGCGACGGCGCGCAAGTTGTCAATCTCGATGCATACGATATGCCGCCGTGCTTGCTCGTAAAGGCGGACGGCGCAACGCTTTACGCAACACGTGACATTGCCGCAGCATATTATCGCAAAAAGACCTACGACTTTTACAAATGCCTTTACGTTGTCGCATATCAGCAGAATCTACACTTTAAGCAGCTGTTTCAGGTGCTTAAACTTATGGATTTTGCAGGTGCGGACGATATGGAGCACGTCGCATACGGCATGGTGTCCATGGAAGACGGTTCTATGTCAACTCGTTCCGGCCGTGTAATTTGGCTTCAGGAAGTGCTTGACAAAGCGGTTGAAAAGGCAAGAAAAATCATCGAGGAAAAGAACCCCGACGCACCAAACAAAGACGAGATTGCCGAAAGCGTCGGCGTCGGTGCGGTGGTGTTCTCATCGCTTTGGAACAACCGTATCAAAGACATAGTTTTCTCCTATGACAAAGTGCTCAACTTTGACGGTGAAACCGCGCCTTACGTTCAATACACTTACGCTCGTTGCGCAAGCGCGCTCCGCAAAGGCGGCGACGTCGATATGAGCAACGTCGACCTTGGCGCAATTACGTCCGACGAGGGCTACGACGTCATCAAGTCCGTCATCACTTTCGGTGATTCCGTTCGCCTTGCCGCAAAACTCCGCGAACCTTGCTACGTAACTCGCCATATCGTTGACCTTGCCGAAAAGTTCAATCGTTTCTACATCGATCATCGTATTCTCGTTGACGATGCACCCACACGCAATGCGCGTCTTGCTCTCACCAAAGCGGTCGGAAACGTGATCAAATGCGGGTTGGGGCTTCTGGGCATTTCCGCTCCCGAAGAAATGTAAAAACTCGCCAAACAGCGAAATACTGCGTCAACGCCCCTCTCCCGACAACTCATGTACGTATTGTACATTAGGGTTGTCTTTCGAGGGGTGTTTCCTTGTCTTTCATCTGTTTGGCGAGTTTTTTAAGAAATGTGCTATTTAGCGAAATACTGCGTCAACGCCACTTGCCCGCCAACTCATGTACGTATTGTACATTAGGG
>FR895571.1 GCA_000434435.1 Firmicutes bacterium CAG:475 | reverse complement strand
GTATCGTCTTTGACAAAATTGGACAAAGACGGCAGAGCAAGATACAATCGTTTGCGCAAGCTCGGCTACAAGATTTGCGCGACGGCATTTGGCGAAGATTACAATTCGTTGGACGTGTTTTCCGATTTTACTTTCGATTATCTGAGATGCGAAGCGCAGTATTTCGGCACGGATAAAAACAAAAAGAAAGTGCTTGCCATGCTCGTGAGCTTTTGCAAAGCCAACAAGATCGGTTTCGTTATGGAAGGAGTGGATACTCCGAGCCAATATTCGAGATACAAACGCGAAGGCGTCAAGTATATGACGGGCAGGGGCGTATCGAAGCTCTCGCGTTGGGTGACCAACGAGATGCTCGGACAAAAAGAACCCGAAGGCGAAAAGAGAGAGCAATATCTCAAGAAACTTCAAAAGGTTCTCGACGCCAAAGAAAAGGCGGAGCAATTCGAGCTCGAGGCGTTGCGCCGGGCGGCGATAGAAAAGGCAAAAGCGACCGACGGTGAAAAGGTTATGCCGTCCGCACCTCGCCCCGAACTTGCAAAATCGCCGTATCAAGTTCGACTCGAACAGCAAAAGCTGAGCGCAAAGAAAGCGACCGAGGAGAGATTGCAAGCGCAGGCGAAACTTGTCGAGCAGGATCCGAAAGAAGCTGAGGAAAGAGAAAAGAAACTCATCACCGAGATGTCGCGTATGCGCTATGAAGGTGACGTGCAAAGCGCGCTTGCGTTGTCTTTCGCATCGCAAAAGAAGAGCGAACTCGGCATAGACAGACCGTTTGAACATAAGATCGAAAAGGTTGAACAAAATGTAGCCTCGGAAGAAGAAAAACCGCAACCGCAAGGTGAAACCATAGTCAAGGAAG
>FR895570.1 GCA_000434435.1 Firmicutes bacterium CAG:475 | reverse complement strand
GGAAGAACAAAAGCCCGAAAGGGAAAGAGGGGGCGCATCTAAATTAAAGTACACGACGCAACATTATAGATTATGATAGTCGCATGATTTCAAAATAGAATGGCATTTACTTTTATAAAATCTTAATACCTTTCACAAAAAACCTAATGCTATCTTTATACAAAAAACAATATCATGATACCGATAAACAGAATTGAGGTATTGCATGAAAACACCCAAAAAGAAACTATCGTCTTTTCAAATAATACTATTAGGATTTGCCGGTGTTGTTTTGCTTGGCGCATTTTTATTGTCTTTGCCGATTTCTTCAAAAAATCATGAATGGACGCCTTTTATAGATGCCCTGTTTACATCAACATCCGCAGTATGCGTAACGGGACTTATTGTGTTCGATACTGCAACGTACTGGACGATATTCGGTCAAATTGTCATATTGTTGCTGATTCAAATCGGCGGTATGGGCGTTGTTACTATTGCAGTCTCTCTTGCCGTTATTTCGGGCAAAAAAATCGGTTTATTCAGCCGCGAAACGATGAAAAACGCAATTTCCGCACCAAATGTGAGCGGAATAGTCCGCCTGACCGGATTTATAATCAAGGGAATTTTTTTGATTGAACTTATCGGCGCACTTGTTATGATGCCTGTATTTTGTATAGATTACGGCGCAGAAGGTATTTGGCTGTCGATTTTCCATTCCGTGTCGGCGTTCTGCAATGCCGGATTCGATATTATGGGGACGAAAAGCGGAGAATTTACTTCTATCACTCACTATTCCGCACAACCCGTCATCAATATTACGATTATGTTGCTGATTATTATCGGCGGTATCGGTTTTTTGGTATGGGAAGACGTTTGCAAACACAAGTGGAGAATAAAAGAATATCGCACGCAAAGCAAAGTGGTATTGATTGTAACCGCCGTACTTATTGTTTTGCCCGCAATATACTTCTTCTTTTTTGAATTCAGCGATATGCCTGTCGGTAAGCGAATACTTGCGTCTTTGTTTCAATCGGTGACGCCGAGAACGGCAGGGTTTAATACGGTAGATCTTACGGCAATCAGCGATACGGGATTATACCTGATGATTATTCTTATGTTGATAGGCGGGTCGCCCGGTTCGACGGCAGGCGGTATGAAAACGACGACGATAGCGGTTTTATTTTCTTCCGCTTTCTCCGTATTCAGAAAAAAAGACAATGCAGAACTTATGAAACGAAGCGTCGACGATGGAACTGTGAAGACGGCTTCGGCAATATTTATGATGTACATAACTCTCTTCTTATTTGGAGGAATGGCTATAAGCGCAATTGAAAATCTACCTATTACGTCCTGTCTTTTCGAAACCGCATCCGCTGTCGGCACGGTAGGACTTACGCTCGGAATTACCCCGACGCTCGGAATCGCATCCAAATTGATTTTGATCATCTTGATGTTTTTCGGACGCGTAGGCGGATTGACATTGATATATGCCGCTTTCGGCACAAATAAAAAACAAGTGGCAAAATTGCCGACGGATACAATCGCAGTCGGTTAAGGAGGTTTTTATATGAAAACAAAATCCATTTTATTGATAGGTCTCGGACGGTTCGGAAAATATATTGCGATGAAATTGCACGAATTAGGACACGAAATCATGGCGATCGACGAAAACGAAGAAAGGATAAACGATGCTATGCCCTATGTAACTAACGGGTTGATCGGCGATAGCACAAACGAATCATTGTTAAAATCACTTGGCGTAAAAAACTATGACGTCTGCATTGTAACTATCGGCGGTAACTTTCAAAGTTCCCTTGAAACAACATGTTTATTAAAGGAAATGGGAGCGCAAAAGGTTGTGTCGCGTGCAGAACAGGATGTGCAGGCAAAATTTCTTCTGCGTAACGGCGCAGACGAAATCATTTATCCCGAAAAACAACTTGCCATATGGACGGCAATACGTTACAGCTCTGACCACATTCTCGATTATATAGAGTTATCCGACTCATGTTCTATTTTCGAAGTCTCTGTGCCAAAAAATTGGATAGGCAAGACTATAGGCGAAATCGATATAAGAAAAAAATACAACATAAATATAATTGCAACAAAAGCAAACGGAAAAATAAACGCTGTCATAACACCGGAAACAATGCTTTCGCAAAACATGTCTTTGCTTGTTCTTGGCGAGTATAAATTTATCAAAAAGTGTTTTGAAATATAAGATGTCGGATATTATGTTTGTGCTATTGGCACTTCTTGCAATCGCTATCGGTTTTGTCGTGATGGTACAACTCGATAAGTACCTATATAGGACTTGTGTCCGAAAAAACAATGCGAAATCGACTGTTTGCATAAGGGGCAAAGACAAAAAAAGAAAAACCGGTAGAATTTATTGTCGGTTCAAAAGAATGTAGTTGTAGGATTTAGCAACCGATGTTATTATATAAAAAAAGGAGGTCGATAGAATTTGTCAGACAATCGCAATAAAAATACAGACAAAAATGCCGAACATATTTTGGTTTGTATATCCTCATCGCCTTCGAACACGAAAATAATACAAACGGCATCATCCATGGCAAAAGCGTTCGGCGCAATGTTTTCCGCATTGTACATAAAAACGCCCTCCGCTGCATCATTGGAGTCAAAAGACAAAGAGCGATTGCTTTCCAATATACATTTTGCAGAAGAATGCGGAGCATCCGTCACTACGGTATGCGGTGACGATATTCCTTTTCAAATTGCGGAATATGCACGTCTTTCAGGCGTTACGAAAATAGTCATCGGAAGAAGCGTTGTAAACAAAAAACGTTTAGCTTTGCAGCCCACTTTGACGGAAAAACTAATATCTCTCGCCCCAAATGTCGATATACATATTATACCCGACAGCGATGCCGTTCTGCCCAAAGGAAAGGCAAAAGTCTTTGAAAAGCCGGCATTTTTCAAAATTGTAAAGGGGGTAATCGTTTCGACAATAGTCCTTTCGATTGCAACGCTTCTTGGTTATATATTCTCAAAATTTGGCTTTACCGATGCAAACATTATAACCGTTTATATGCTCGGAATTCTCATCACCGCCATATTGACCGAAAGCAAGATTTGTTGGGTGCTCTCATCTGTCGTGAGTGTATTGCTCTTTAATTTTTTGTTTACAGAACCCAGGTTTTCGCTGTTAGCGTACGGCAACGGATATCCCGTTACTTTTGTGATTATGCTCGTTGCATCTCTTGTTATAGGCGGCACTGCGGAAAAACTTAAAACGCGTGAACGTCAGGCAACTCAAACGGCATACAGAACAAAGATTTTGTTTGATGCCAATCAGTTGATTCAACAAGCATCCGACGAAAGTAAAATATTTTGTGTTACTGCAAATCAATTGAAAAAACTGTTAAACCGAACGGTGATTGTATTCGATGACAAATCTCAATGTCGTTGCTCGCTTCCAACAGAAAAAGACACAATCATTATGCCGCAAGACTGCGAACAAATACTTCTGCAAGTCATCAAAAACAACGTAAAAGCAGGAAAGGGAACAAGCATTTTCTCTGAAAACGACTATACGTTTTTCCCAATATGTAAAAACGGCAAAAACTACGGGGCAATAGGAGTTTTTGTCGGGAACAATCCGATTGATGCCTTTGATGAAAGCATTGTAAATTCCGTTATAGGAGAATGTGCGCTCGCTGTTGACGGAATTGTAAACGCAAAAGAACGCGAACGCGCCGCAGTTTTGGCAAAAAACGAACAATTGCGCGCAAACCTGCTACGTTCCATATCGCACGACTTGCGGACTCCGCTTACTTCCATTTCCGGGAATGCAAGCAATCTGATTTCAAACGGCAACGATATTGACGATATCACGAAAAAGCAAATCTACGAAGATATTTATGATGATTCTCTTTGGCTTATCAATCTGGTTGAGAATTTACTTTCCGTAACGCGACTTGAAGAAGGCAGAATGAATATAAATTTAACAACCGAACTTGTCGGTGATGTAATCGATGAGGCACTGAAACATGTTCATGTGAAAAGCGAAAAACAAAAAATCACCGTCATCCAGCCCGACGACTTGCTTCTTGCTCAAATGGATGCCCGACTTATTGTGCAGGTTTTAATCAATCTTTTGGACAACGCTATTAAATACACGCCCTCCGATTCGCAAATTACGATTACGGCAAAAAGAAACGGAAGTATGGTTTGCATAAGCGTGGCGGATAACGGACTCGGAATTCCCGACGAACAAAAATCACGGGTGTTCGATATGTTTTATACGGGTGCAAATAGAATTAGCGATTGTCGCCGTAGTATCGGTCTGGGGCTTTCGTTATGCAAATCAATCATAAACGCACACGGCGGAGAAATAACGATTGCCGATAACATTCCGCACGGCGCGATATTTGCCTTTACATTGCCCGTAGGAGAGGTGGAAATTCATGAATAATTTACTGATTTTAGTTGTGGAAGACGACGCACCCGTCCGTAATCTTATCGGAACGACTTTGAAAACGCACGGTTACGATTATATTACCGCGACGAACGGAGAAAACGCCGTTATGCAAGCGTCTTCGAATAATCCGAACGTCGTTCTGCTCGATTTGGGTTTGCCGGATATAGACGGCGTGGACGTTATCAAAAAAATACGCACATGGTCGGAAATGCCGATTATAGTAATCAGCGCTCGAGCCGAAGATCAAGATAAGATTGACGCGCTCGATGCCGGGGCTGACGATTATCTGACAAAACCGTTTTCGGTACAAGAATTGCTTGCCAGAATTCGCGTCACGGAAAGAAGATTGTCCGCAATGCAATCGGCGAACAAGTCCGAGTCGGTTTTTGTGAACGGAAATCTGAAAATAGATTACGCAGCAGGGTGCGCATATTTAAGCGATGAAGAACTCCACCTCACCCCAATCGAGTATAAATTGCTTTGTTTGCTGTCGAGAAACGTCGGAAAAGTGCTTACCCACACTTTTATTACGCAAAAAATATGGGGCGCGGCATGGGAAAGCAATATTGCATCTCTGCGTGTATTTATGGCTACTTTACGCAAAAAAATCGAACCGTCTGCCGATTCGCCGCAATATATTCAAACTCACGTCGGTATTGGTTACAGAATGGTAAAAGCATAGAATATACAACTTGTTTATCCAAAGTTAGCGGCACATCTTTGGTACACTTATAAAACTGCATATCCAAAAATGCAAAAAGCATGCCGAGGCATGCTTTTTGTGATGTTTGTAAATCGAAAAGTTACTTATAATTCCTGATGAATTTAACAAAGAAATTCACGCATTGCTCGATTGATTTGATATCGACGTTTTCGTTGGATGCGTGCATACCCCCGAGTTGGTCAAAGGAGAGCGGACAAGGCGTGCAACGTATTGCGTTTGTTGCGATTTGTTGCATTATGCGACAATCCGTGCCTCCGAACATGAGATAGGGGACAACGGCTGCGTCGGGGAATGCCTCGTTCAGAGCCTTTTTGTACATATTGTAACCTTCGCCCTTGATGTCGATCATCGGAGATGCCTCGCGCGATTGCAAAACTTCCATTTCGAGATCGAATTTTTTTGCGATTTTCTTAAGTATTTTGAAGCAATCTTCGCTCTTGTCGGTGGGAGCAAAGCGCAAGTTTGCAACAACCCATGCGTCTTGCGGAATTACGTTCGGAGCGGAAGCACCGTTTGACATGGTGAACACCATTGACGTTGCGAACATGCTGTTGCCGTAGGACGCGTTGATTTTTGGCGCAAGTCTTGACACCCACCATCCGTTTATACCGATTGTTTTGCAAAATACTTTAAGCGGAGCGGAAACAGCGTCGCCGAGGCCGTAAATCATTGCTTTTGCCGCTTTCGACATGCGAGGTTTGAATACGGTGTGATGCTCGCAGTAGTTTACAAATGCCGCAAGTCTTGCGATGGGAGTATGCTTTGGCGGTTGAGAACTGTGACCGC
>FR895569.1 GCA_000434435.1 Firmicutes bacterium CAG:475 | reverse complement strand
CCGGCGTAAGGAATTGGCACTCGTCCACGATGATTACGTCATAGCCGCTGTACTTGTCTTTGTAAAGTTTGTACAAATCCTCATCTTGCGCAACCGCTATCGCTTCCGCCGAAAGCCCTATGCGCGAGCGCGTTATAGTCGCTCCGTCGCGCGTGTCCACGGTGGGCTTGATGAGCATGACTTTCATGCCTCTTTCTTCATAGTTGAACTTCGTGATGAGTGCTTGCGCCGTCTTCGAACAGCCCATTGCGCCGAATTTGAAATATAATTTTGCCATTTGTAACTCTTCCTTTGCCCTTATTCCACTCTGTCCAATACGATGGGGCGTTTTTGAGGTTCTTCCTCGCCGATGATTGTCGATGCGTAAAACTTGTCGAGCGCGGGAGCAAATCTCTTCTGCTCGGAGGTGTGCATAACCGCAATCTCGTCGCCCTCTTTCACGTGGTCGCCCGTTTTCTTTTTGAGCACTATGCCCGCCGAAAAGTCGATACTCTCTTCTTTGGTGTTTCTGCCTGCGCCCAAAAGCAAACTGGAAATGCCGTATCCCTCGGTGTCCACATGTTGAATATATCCGCTCTTTTGCGCTTTTACGCTCATCGTGCAGGGAGCTTTTGCAAACTTGTCGGGATTGTCTATGCACTCGACGTCGCCGCCCTGCGCTTTGACCATCTTCTTGAACGTTTCGAGCGCGCTGCCGTCTTTAAGTGCGCCTTTGACAAGGTTTTCGCACTCTTCGAGGCTGCCTTTTCCTGCAAGATAGAGCATGTTGGTGGCAAGAATCACGCAAATTTCGGTAAAGTCCTCCGGGCCGTGTCCGTTGAGAGTGTCGATCGCCTCTTTCACTTCGAGAGTGTTGCCGATCGCGTCGCCCAACGGTCTGTCCATATCCGTGATGAGCGCAAGCATTTTTTTGCCGGCTTGCTTGCCGATTTCGACCATCGTTTTTGCAAGGTCGCGGCTTGCTTCTATCGTCTTTGTAAACGCTCCGCTGCCCGTCTTGACGTCAAGCACTATGCAATCGTCGTCGGCGGCAAGTTTTTTGCCCATTATGCTTGACACCACAAGCGGCATGCTGTCAACCGTCGCCGTAACGTCACGAAGAGCGTAAAGTTTTTTGTCGGCAGGTGCAAGATCTTTGTTTTGTCCCACGATGCAAACGCCGATTTCGTTGACGTTTTTCAAAAACTCTTCTTCGGATATGTCGGTTTTGAATCCCGGTATGGATTCGAGCTTGTCGATCGTGCCGCCGGTATGCCCCAAGCCTCTTCCGCTCATCTTTGCGACTTTCACGCCGAGCGAGGCAACAAGCGGAGCAACCACAAGACTTGTCTTGTCGCCCACGCCGCCCGTGGAGTGTTTGTCCACTCTTATGCCGTTAATAGCGGAAAAGTCAAGACGTTGTCCCGAATCGCGCACCGCAAACGTGAGCGCAACCGTTTCGTCAAAGCTCATACCCCTGAAAAATATCGCCATAAGCAATGCCGACGCCTGATAGTCGGGAATTTCGCCTTTGACGTAACCGTCTATAAAAAAGTTTATTTCTTGTTTTGTGAGTTCTCCGCCGTCACGTTTTTTGCGGATAATGTCGTACATTCTCATAATTGCCTCCCGTGCGCAAGCGCACGCATATTTTTCGTATATTTAATTATACAACACTTATCGAAAGAATAAAAGCCCCAATTTTTAATGAAAGCACCAATAAATACATTTTAATATCTTAATTAGAATTTTCCCCCTTCCTCACGTGTTTCCCCTACCGCCG
>FR895568.1 GCA_000434435.1 Firmicutes bacterium CAG:475 | reverse complement strand
GCTGTCATTTTTGTGGTGCGTCCTCAGGGACTCGAACCCTGGACCCACTGATTAAGAGTCAGTTGCTCTACCAACTGAGCTAAGGACGCATATCTCGGCGACAATTACGCATCTGCGGTCTTTGTCGCTCCCTAGATATGTTGAACGACCACAAGTGATCGTTCAATTCGCTTACGCGTGGAGCGGGAGACGGGATTCGGACCCGCGACTTTCACCTTGGCAAGGTGACACTCTACCACTGAGTCACTCCCGCAAGCACTGATTACTATATCAAAACAATCCGCAAAAAGCAACAATTTTTTGATATAAAAATAAAAAAAAATTGCAAAGTCGTATAAACTCGCCTGCGATTCGGCTTTTTGCTTTACATTAGATGATTTTATGCTATAATAATAGCGTTTTGCGGATGTGGTGAAATTGGCAGACACGTTAGATTTAGGTTCTAATGCGAAGAGCGTGCAGGTTCAAGTCCTGTCATCCGTACCAACGGTGCGATGCAAATTGTTGCATCGCATTTTTCGTTTCACGAAATCGCAACTATGTTGCGCCGTTGGTGGGCTCGTCCGCTGCGCTCGGTTTTCTCAAATGCTACGCGCTTGATTCTCCCTCTGCTTGCGGTCATCCGTACCAATCAATCAAAAACGAACCTCATTGGTTCGTTTTTTTGCTTTCTTGGCAAGAATAACCGGACTTGTGGCAATCGAAGATTACCAACAAACTACGTTTGTAACCTGCACTGCGTGCAGCTGACGCGATTGGTGCGTTGCACATCAATCGCTATTACGCTCACTTACTCGCTACAAGTCCTGTCATCCGTACCACAAAAATGACAGCGCAAGCTGTTTTTTTTTGCGGTCGAAGGCGTACCGTTTCCTACGCACCACGAAAAACGACTTTTACAATTTTACAATAGGTTGGACTTATGTTATAATTATTCGTGAAAAATTGTATAAAATAGAGGAAAATATGGCATCTAACAAAGAATATTTGGATTTTATATTGGAACAACTTTCGAAATTGAGCGATATAACGTACAGACAAATGATGGGCGAATACATCGTTTACTATCGCGGGAAAATCGTTGGCGGCATATACGACGACAGATTTTTGGTAAAACCCGTCAAATCGGCAATTTCGCTTATGCCCGACGCAGCGTACGAATTGCCCTACGAAGGCGCAAAGCAAATGCTTGTTGTGGACAACGTGGACAGTAAAAGGTTTTTGAAAAAATTGTTTGAAGCGATGTACGACGAACTCCCCACGCCCAAAATGCTCAAATGACGCCGAAATACAACTCCCCCTCATCCAAAAAATCACGCAACGAAAAGCACCCGTCGGCGTGATTTTTCAAATCGGATATGATTATTTTTTTGTATTTTCTTGATAAAAGTTTATCTATATGATAATATATTTACAATAATATAAAAACACTCTTTTTGGAGGCAATTATCTATGCAATATTCAAGTGAAGTTGAAAACATGTGTTGCGTTGCAAAAGGACCTAACCACGGTCCCGCCCCGATCCCCGAAGAAGGCAAGTGGGTGCAAGCAAGAGAAATCAAGGACATCAGCGGTCTTACTCACGGCATCGGCTGGTGCGCACCTCAACAAGGCGCATGTAAGCTTACGCTCAACGTCAAGGACGGCGTGATTCAAGAAGCTCTTGTGGAAACCATCGGTTGCTCGGGCATGACGCACTCTGCGGCAATGGCGGCTGAAATTCTCACCGGCAAAACCATTCTCGAAGCACTCAACACCGACCTTGTGTGCGATGCAATCAACACTGCTATGCGTGAACTTTTCTTGCAAATCGTATATGGCAGAACGCAATCCGCATTCTCGGAAGGCGGTCTTGTCATCGGTGCCGGTCTCGAAGACCTCGGCAAAGGCCATCGCAGCCAAATCGGCACGATGTACTCCACCGTTTCCAAAGGACCTCGCTATCTCGAAATGGCTGAAGGTTACGTCACCAAAGTCGCTCTCGACGCAAACAACGAGATCATCGGTTATCAATTCTGCAAGCTCGGCGTGTTCATGGACATGATCAAAAAAGGCGTCGACGCAAACGAAGCTCTTGCAAAATGCACCGGCACCTACGGCAGATACAAAGCTGAAGACGGCGCTGTGAAGTGGATTGATCCGCGTCAAGAATAATCGGAGGACGAAACAATGAGTGTAACATTTGAAGGTTATGAAAGAAGAATAGACAAAATCAACGGCGTTCTTGCTCAATACGGCATCAAAGACCTCGAAGAAGCAAGAGCAATCTGCCTTGAAAAAGGCGTTGACTGCAATGCAATTGTCAAGGGTATCCAACCTATCTGCTTTGAAAACGCGGTTTGGGCATACACCGTGGGTTGCGCAATCGCAATCAAAAAGAATTGCGTGAACGCCGCAGACGCTGCGGAAGCAATAGGCGAAGGACTTCAATCCTTCTGCATTCCCGGCTCCGTTGCAGAACAACGCAAAGTCGGTCTCGGACACGGCAACCTTGCCGCAATGCTCCTCAGAGAAAGCACAAAGTGCTTCGCATTCCTTGCCGGTCACGAATCTTTTGCTGCGGCAGAAGGCGCAATCGGCATTGCAAGAACGGCAAACAAAGTCCGCAAAACTCCCCTCAAAGTCATCCTCAACGGACTTGGAAAAGACGCGGCTTTCATTATCTCTCGTATCAACGGCTTCACTTATGTTCAAACCAAGATGGACTATTTCACCGGTGAAGTTAAAGTTGTCAAAGAAACCGCATACTCCAACGGCGAGCGTGCGGCAGTCAGAGTGTACGGCGCAGACGACGTCACCGAAGGCGTTGCAATCATGCGTCTTGAAGACGTGGATGTTTCCATCACCGGCAACTCCACCAACCCCACTCGTTTCCAACACCCCGTCGCAGGCACTTACAAAAAATGGTGCGTTGACAACGGCAAAAAATACTTCTCCGTCGCATCCGGCGGTGGCACGGGCCGTACTCTTCACCCCGACAACATGGCAGCAGGTCCCGCATCTTACGGCATGACCGACACGATGGGCAGAATGCACTCCGACGCACAATTTGCAGGTTCGTCATCCGTTCCCGCACACGTCGAAATGATGGGTCTTATCGGTATGGGCAACAACCCGATGGTTGGTGCTTCGGTTGCATGTGCGGTTGCAGTACAAGAAGGACTTACAAAGTAATCGTTCCGCACTTGCGAACGAGCATTGTCTTTGCGCAGCAAAGTAGAACCAAAAACCCAAAAGCACCTGCAAAGGTGCTTTTTTGGTTCTATTAATGCGTGGCTTGCGCAGTCGCAGTGCAAGAGGGTTTGACAAAATAATCGATTTGCGCAAGTCAACGAATGATTGATTTGCGTAAGCAAATAGCACCATGACACAAAAGGCACTCAAAAGAGTGCCTTTTCTGGTGCGAAAAATCGGTCGCTTGTGCGGTTGCAGTACAAGAAGGACTTACAAAGTAATCACTTCCCTACCAAACAGTACAATTTCTATAAAGAATATAGCACTCGTCGAGTTTTCGTCGGGTGCTTATTTTTTTTGTCTAAGGGTGTTTTATCATTCGGCGGATTTTGTACGTTGTTTACCGTTGGTACACAGATGTTTACCGCATCGAGCGATTGGACGCCGTTTGTGGAACAATTTCCGCAAAAAGAGCGTGCTGTTGCGATACTAACATTTTTTTGATTGATTGACGAGAGTTATTGTTATATAATGCAAGAATGGAACGGGAAATAGAAAATTCTGCGGAAATCGCAGCCAACACAATAGAACCGATTGAAAAAAAGTCGCGTAACTGCGCTTTTGATATAGCACGCATCGTTGCGATGTTTCTCATCGTTTGTTCTCATTTTTTAGGACACGGCGGATTTATACGGAACATGACGGGGGCGAATTTCGTTTTCGGGAGAATACTTACGTCCCTTTTCAGTCCGTCCGTAAACTTATTCGTACTCATCGGCGCATACTTCACTTGTACGTCGAAAAAACTCAAATGGCAAAGACTTGCTAAACTTTATGCGCAAGTATGGATATACGGCATGACCTTATTTGTGGTTTTTCTATGCATACAAGGCGTTGAAAGTTTCTCTGTCGAATGGCTTTTGTCATCTATTTTTCCCGTTGTATGCGGCAAATACTGGTTTTTCTCGGCGTACATATTCATGATGCTTGTTTCGCCGCTCCTCAACATTGTCATCGAGCGGATAAACAAAAAGACGCACCTGGCAATATGCGTCGTGTCGATCGTTCTCGGTATACTTGCAGGCGACGTTCACATAGTCCCGCAACTTGCCATGGGCGACGGCTACAACGTCATATGGTTCGTTATGCTGTATTTTATTGCCGCTTTCATAAGAAAATACGACGTGACCGTTCCGAAAAAATGGATTTTCATCCCGATTCTTGCCTATATCGCAACGCTTGTAGCAGGATATTTCTTCAACACCGCGCAATGTTCTATCGTGCGTTCGACTCCCGCAATAATACTCCTTATAGCACTCAAAGACGTAAAAACGAACTCCGCACGTTTGTCGAAATTCGTCACGGGATTGTCCGCGACTATGTTCGGCATTTATCTGATACACGACAGCAACGAAATGCGCGCTTATATGTATCGAAATATTTTCCACGTCGACACGTTTTACGATTCAAAGTATTCTTTTCTCATTATGCTCGGATTTGCGGCGGCAACGTTTGCGGTGTGTATCGCGATCGAAGAGATAAGACTTCTCATAGACAAACCACTTTCAAAAGTCGTTGAAAAATGCTTTCTGAAACTGAAAGACAAGATGCAAAAGAAAAATACAAATACTGAAGCGACCGAATAAATAAAAAACTACCGCAAAAACGATGTATATTTAAGCAAAACGGTGTTTTTTGTTTGAAAAACAGCGTCATAGTCAAAAACGTCTTTCATACGCTTGACAAGTCGTAATGTCGTCTAACCGGTAACTTCAAAAAATCCGCCAATATCGGCGGGTTTTGTTTTGTGCGGTTTTCTTTTTTAAAATCCCAATTCCTCGTCAATCAACACCACTTCGTATTTTGCGGAATTGGACGGTTTGCGCCACATAACTGCAAGCCCCCTACAAATACGTTCGGGGCTCGAACAATCGTAGCACCTGTCGCCGTTGACAACGCACGGGGTGTTTTTGCCAAACCTCTTTGCGTTTTTTGGCGCAGCGACGTTTCTCGCTCTCCACAACGCCTGCTCGAAGGTCGGTTGAATCTTGTTCGAGCCAACGATAATATACACTCTTTCGTGTCCGTAAAACTCGGCGGCGATTCTGTTGCAGTTGCCGTCGATATTGACGATTTCACCCGTTTCGGCAACACCGTTTGCGGAAGTTATAAACACGTCGGACGTAAGAGCCTCTTTCATAACCTCTTCGGGCGACTTGTACGTTCCGAATCTATAAAGCACCCTGTTGTGCGTTTCAAGTGCTTGAAGCAATCCCATTTGTTCGACGGTTTTCGAACCGCCTATGCCGATCGTCTTGCCGTCGATAACGCCGTCGAGATACTTTGTCGCATCTATTGCCGATTGAAAACACGACACTATAAATCCGTGTTTTTCAAGATTTTGTTTTATTGCGGAAAAATCCATATTCTACTCCTGTCTGCAATATGAAAAGCGCAGCGGATTGTCCGTTGCGCCTTGAGTTTTTATTGAACTCTTACGATGTCCGTTTGAGCGAAATTCTTGATCTCTCTCATATGGTTGTTTGCCTCTTCGAAGGTGTTTTGGGGAGATCCCTTATGAACGTAGGTCTTACGTTTGAGCACAAAGAAGAACTTTCCGTCGGCGGCTTCGATCGTGTACGTACCGATGATAGCGTGCGATTTGAAGCGGTTGATTGCCCTTTCGCAATACGCTTGAGTAGTGTAGTTTGAGCTTTCGTAGATATTGTTTCCGCTCGCATCGTAAAGCGTATAGAACCACTCTTGCGTGCCGTCCTCTTTGTCAACGTGCTCGATGACGTATTTGCCGTAAATGACGGACTCGTCAAATCCTGCAACGGGCTTGGGAGCGTTACGTTTGTTCTTGGGCGTTTTGAGAGCCGCAAACGGAGGAGCTACTTTCTTGATGACGACTTTCTTGTCCTTGTTTGCATTGAGAGCTTCGAGTTCCGCTTCTTTTGCGGCGAGTTTCTTTGCAAGTTCGGGCGAAGGCGTACCTTCGTAATAGCAAGCGTCTTCGGGATCGTAATAATATCCCTCGTAAGTTCCGTCATATTTGGACCAATCGTCAGGTTTCTTCTTTACGACTTTCTTTGCGGCGGGTTTTTCGACGCCTTGTTTTTTCGGTTCTTCTTGAACAGATTCTTCTTTAATAGGTTCTTGAACTTGTTCGACCACGGGAGCAGGTTCTTCGACGGGGGCGGGCTCTTCCTTGATTTCTTCCTTGACGGGTTCTTGGACGGGCTCTTCTTCCTTCACTTCCTCTTTGACCTTTTCTTTCGTTTCCTCTTTTTGAGGCTCTTGGACGGGTTCGACGGGAACGGGCTCTTCTTGTTTGACCTCTTCAACGACGGGAGCGACTTCTTCTTGCGCAATCGTTTCTTCCCCCACGGGCTCTTGCTCGGGTTCGACTGCCGATGCATTTTCTTCGACAGGCTCGTCCTTCACTTCTTCGACGACGGGCTCGTCTTTAACCTTGCGCACTTTCTTGCGCATAAGCTCGAAGAGTTCTTTGCGCTTTTGAGCAATCTTTTGATTGAGGCGCAATTCCTCGCCGGTAACGCCGTATTCGGCAAAAAATTCGTTTTCGGCTTGGTCTTCTTTTTGGTCGTTGCGCTCCTTAACAGCCTTAATGATGCTGACAATCAAAACTGCAACGAGACAAACTGCTGCGAGTATCGCAACGACAAGGACGATCAATGCGGCGGCGCCGTCAATGGGGCCGAGTTTGAAATCTGACATAGTTTTCCACTCCCTCATCAGAGTATTATAAACATAAATATATTAACACACAAAAAGCGCGTGCGCAATACATTTTTATTTTTTTGTGCCAAAACGCGCCTTTTGTCATCAAAAAACGGCAAAAACGTGGCGTTTTCGGTGATTTTACGTTTATAGAATATGCAAAAATCAAAGGAAAAATTTAAATTTTGCAACCGATTTCAAATTTTAAATCACCCTACGGCAAGCAAAAGCGAACGCATAAGCATGCCGACGCAAAGGATGATACACGCACCTCTTGCCTTCTTCACTCTGTCGAGAAAAACGAATCTCGACACGAAAACCATAAGGCACACGAGGCTTATCACCGTAAAAACGCTTGCGGACACCGACACCGTGGAAAAACTTACGCTGCCCACCAGTCCCACGAACAATCTGAACGGCACGAGCAAATATTTGAGCGGAAGCACGATTGCGCCGAAGCCCGTAATCGTCGCAAGGAAGGTCAGCACGAGCGCAAGCACGTAAAACGCCATAATATACGGCAAAACTATGAAGTTTGAAAGCACGAACAGCGTAGGCACTTCCCCGAAAAAGTATGCGACGAACGGATAAGTGAACAAATTGGTCGCAAGCGAAAGTGCGCAAACTTTTACGAATTTCGTGCCGATTTTTCTTTTCGGACTAACTTTGTCCACGATTTTCAATCCCACTTTTTCAAACGAGCGGTCGAAGATAAAAATACCTGCAACCGATGCAAACGACAACAAAAATCCGACGTCGAATATATCGGCAGGCCGCACAAAAAGAATTACGATTGCCGCAAGCGAGAGCGACGATACGTCGTCTTTTTTCCTCGAAAACGCCGATGAAAACATATACACGCCGCTCATTATCACCGCTCGCAACGATGATGCGGTAAACGAGCAAAGCATCGAATACAAAAAAGTGCAAACAAGCACGATTGCAAAACTTATTTTCGGATTTACTTTAAGTTTTTTCAGCACGAAATATATAGCCGTCGCAAGCGTCGAAACGTGCAGACCGCTCACTGCAAGCACGTGGGCTAGTCCGCTTGATTTCACGTAGTCGTACATACTAGAATCCATGCCCGATTTGTCGCCCAGCACCAACGCTTGCACGATCGATGCGGTTTTGTCGTCGAGATTTTGGTGCAATATGCGCTTGATACGCACTTGCAAATTGTCGGGAAAATTTAGTTGACTGTCGGATATTTTGCTTGCCGAATATGCGGTGAGCGAATATCTTTGTCCGCTCGAAATCTTACGCGGATAATAATTGTCGAATTTCTCGTGCGAATAATAACGAAGCCTGCCGTAAAAACTCACGACGTCCCCCGCCGAAAAATCTATCTCGTCAACGTAAGCGTACACACGCGCCTCGTATTTTATCGTCTTTCCGTCAACGGATATATCGGTTGCATCGAAAGAATAATAGTTGCCGTTGAACACGATTTCGCTGTTGACTTTTGCGTTTATACTGCCGGTATAATCCTTTACGCTTACGGAATTGTATTGCAAATTGACCGCAGTCATTGCAATAAAACCGACGATAAAAGCCAATGGAATATAGAAAGATTTTCGGGATTTATTGAATATTGCAACAAGCAAAAACGCGATTATAAACAGCAAAAGCAAGCCGAAATACCACCACATACTTGCGCCGTAAAGAGCCTCGGAAAAAATTATTCCGAACGTCAGAAACAAAGCGAAAAACAGCATAGGTCTATGATTGAATATGCGTTTTCCTTTTATCCTCATAACTCCCCTCTTTTGCGTTTAATTCGTTCGAATCGGAACTTTTAGAATTTTTAAAAATAGTGCTTAACACGGACTTTATATACGGTTTTCGTCACGATAAAGCCCGTGTTGCGAAAAATCACTTTCTGCCGGTGATAACTATATCCGCGCCCAAGCCGAGCACGTCTTTTGCCACGACGTCACCGATTTTCACGTCGTCGCCCACTTTGAGCGTGCCGACAAATTTTACGACGTCGAATATTCTTTCTTTTGGAATCGTGGCGGACGTTTTGCAAGACGCAACACCGCCCGACTTCATTTCAACCAAAGTCGTGACGCATCTTTTGGGATGGGTGTACTCTTCCTTTCCGTACATCGCGCCTCTTTTGCAAGTGTTGCCCGAAACAACGACTTCGCCGTTTACTTCCTCTATGGTGAGAGGGCAACCCATAGGACACATTATGCAAATCGTATTCATTTTTCCAACCTCACAACAACGTCGCCCGTGACAGACTCCTTGTCAATAATCACATTGCCCATTTCGCCGGGCGCAAGCACCATAAATTTTTTGCTTATCAAAACGGTGCCGCCGCTTTCGACGACGAGTTTGCAATTCTTGTACACATCACCCACGCGGAAGAAAATTTGCACTTTGCCCTCGCCCTTGTTTATGCGTTGAGGAAGCGCGTATCTCACTCCGTCCTTTGCAACGACGTTGACGGTTTCACCCGTATTTTCAATCACACCCAAAGCGTATTTTGCCGCGTATTCGCCTGCCGTTTCCGCCTCGTGCGAAACGTTGTCCACAAGGTCGTGCACGTGCAAAACGTTGCCGCAGGAGAAAATCCCTTCTACACTCGTCATTCTATGCTCGTCCACGACTGCGCCGTTGGTAACTCTGCTCATCTCGACGCTTGTTGAAGAGAGCAAATCGTTTTCGGGAATAAGACCGACGGACAGCAAGAGCGTGTCGCAAGCAACGTACTCTTCTTTTGAAAGATCGGGTTTTCTGTCCGCGCCGACGGGAGCGTACCAAAGTCCCGTCATGCGAGGTTTACCCTCAACTCTCGTGATGGTGTGGCTGTATTTTATGGGGATATTATAGTCGTCAAGACATTGCACGATGTTACGTTTCAGACCGCTCGAATAAGGCATGAGTTCGAGCACGAGTTTGACGTTTGCGCCCTCGGTGGTCATACGACGCGCCATAATAAGCCCTATATCGCCGCTGCCCAAAATCACCACATCTTTGCCGACGAGGTATCCGTCGAGGTTGCAAATCTTTTGCGCCATACCTGCGGTATAAATACCTGCCGGACGAGTGCCGGGCAAAGCGATTGCGCCTGCGGTGCGTTCTCTGCATCCCATTGCAAGCACGATTGCGCCTGCCTTGATTTTGCAATATCCTTGCGTGGGAGAAAGCACGCAAACTTCTTTGTTTTCGTCGAGGGAAAGCACCATGCTTTCAAGCATAACGTCTATATCCTCCGCCTCGACCGTTTTTCTGAATCTGTCCGCATATTCGGGCCCCGTCATCTCTTCGCCGAAATAATGAAGTCCGAATCCTTGGTGAATGCATTGATTGAGGATGCCGCCAAGACGCACGTCACGCTCCAAAATCAAGGTCTTTGCGCCTTGTTTGCGAGATGCCAAAGCCGCCGCCATACCTGCAGGGCCGCCGCCTATTATAACGACGTCGTAAGAAAGTGTATTCATCTTTGAACCTCCTTGACTTTGCACACCGCAATGTTTGAGTCTTCGCCGTTGCCTTTTCTCACTTTGTCGAGGGGAATGCCCAACTCTCTGGAAATGATTTCCATAACTCTCGGGCCGCAGAATCCGCCCTGACATCTGCCCATACCCGCTCTCGTGCGACGCTTTACCGCGTCAACCGTGTACGCTTTAAGCGGCGAACGGATTGCCTCGACGATTTCCGCCTCGGTGACTTTTTCGCAGCGGCAAACAATTCTGCCCCACGCGTTGTTTTCTTTTATAAGGTCGTTTAAAGTTTTCTCGTCGAGTTCGAGCAATCTCTTATGCTTGGGCATATTTACGACGTATTCCTCTTTGAGAGGAGTACCCGACATATTTGCGATTTGATCGTCTATATATTCCGCAATAGCAGGAGCAGAGGTAAGCCCCGGCGAGCAAATGCCGATTGCCATGATAAAGTTCTTTTTCAGCTTTGATTCGCCAATAACGAAATCGTGACCGATAATCGTGCGCAATCCCGAATACACTCTAATGCACTTATTGAAAGCCGGGCACTTGTAGGACAGCGGAACACTCTTTCTGAGTGCGTCGAGAGAATCCAGCGAAGATGCCGTATCGTCATCGTCCGTCGTATCTATTGCCGTCGGTCCGTATATAACGTTTCCGTCCGCGGTCGGAGCAACCAACACTCCTTTGCCTGCCGCCGTGGGAAGTTGGAAAATGACGGTGTTGACGTTCTTTCTCTCGGTATTATCAAGCACAAAATAGTCGCCTCGTCTGTACGTCGTATCGAAATGCTCCGCGCCTGCCATATCGTTTACGCTCGCTCCGTGCGTGCCGGCACAGTTTACGACGTATTTCGCGCCATACTCCCCGTCGTTTGTCTTGACTATATACTCTCCGTCCTTATTCTCGATTGCGACGACTTCTTTTTCAAGCAAAATTTCCGCTCCGTTCGTAACCGCTCTGTCGGCATATGCTATACAAAGCTGATACGGCGACACTATGCCTGCGCTCGGAGCATAAAGCGAATACTCTATATCGTCTGCGATATGAGGCTCGAAAGCGAGGGTTTTTTCTCTGTCCCAAATTTCAACCTCGACACCGTTTTCCTTTGCTTTGGCGGCAAGTTTTTCGATGCCGTCGAATTGGTCTTTTGCCGCAACGACGATAGATCCGCATTTGAGATGCGGCACGTCAAGTTCTTCTGCGTCACGCCACGTGAGTGAGTTTCCTTTGACGTTAAACAGAGCCTTGAGCGTACCGGGATCGCAGTCGTAACCTGCGTGCACGATACCGCTGTTGGCTCTCGTTGAAAAAGATGCGACGTCGTCCTGCTTTTCCAAAAGCAAAACTTTCATCTTACGACGGGCAAGTCTGTCAAGCACCGCCGTGCCGATGATACCGCCGCCGATGACGATACAATCGTATTTCATATTTCTCCAAATACCCAAAAAGGCAAAACTTTATTTGACGTTGAATTTCTTTTTGTACGATTCGAGGTTATCCTTGATGATAAGCTCTGCAAACTCTCTGTTTTTGACTTGGAAAACGGTGGTTTGTTTGCCTTCGAGTTGCTTGTAAACTTTGAAAAAGTGCGACATTTCTTCCATGATATGCGCGGGCAATTCCTCGATTTCCTTATATGTGTTCCACGTAGGATCTTTAAAGGGAATCGCAATAATCTTGTAGTCCATCTCGCCGCTGTCTTGCATCATCATAACGCCGATGGGATAGCATCTCACAAGCGCGAGCGGAACGATAGGCTCCGAGCAAAGCACAAGTACGTCGAGAGGATCGTTGTCCTCGCTGTACGTGCGCGGAATAAATCCGTAGTTTGCAGGATAGTGCGTGGACGTGTACAAAACTCTGTCCAAAATCAACGATCCGGTTGCTTTGTCGAGTTCATATTTGTTTTTGCTTCCCTTGGAAATTTCTATACATGCAAGAAAGTCCGTGGGGGTGATACGTTGAGGATCAACGTCGTGCCAAATACTCATTTTGGTATCTCCGTTAGTTTTTATTAGAATTATTATAATAATTCAAAAGTCAAAAGTCAATATTGTATGCCTACAAACGTATGAATTTTCGTCCGGCGTAAAAATTTAAATGCTTTCCGTTTCAAACGGCGTTAAAATATCAAAAATCGCATTAAAACAGGAAATACGCAACGTTGCGTTTTTTATATGTCCTTTATCTTGCTTGCGATATGCGCACCGATATGCTAAAATAATTGCTAAAATAAAATTTAATCTTCAAGGTAAATATATCAATGCTCAAACTTTTAAAGTACCTTCAAGGCTATCGGCTAAAAACCGTATTCGGCCCCATCTTCAAGCTTATAGAAGCCGTGTTCGAGCTGTTTACGCCCATTGTTGTGGCGTGGATAATCGACAACGCAATTCCCATGGGCAGAAACGGAGATTTTTCGGGGCTTATTTACGGCGGTTTGATTATTCTCGCGCTGGGCGTATTCGGGCTTGCGTTCTCGCTTACGGCGCAGTATTTCGCGTCGCGCGCTTCACTGGGCTTCGGCACGAACCTGCGCAGAGATTTGTACGAGCACATCAACACGTTTTCCTACACCGAACTTGACAAATTTTCAACCACTTCCCTCATCACTCGTCTGACGTCGGACGTAAACCAAGCGCAACAAGCGGTTGCGATGTTCATACGCCTTGTTTTGCGTGCGCCCTTCATTGCCGTCGGAGCAATCGTGATGGCAATGCTCATCGACCTCAAACTGTCGCTCATATTCGTTGCGGCTGCGCTTGTTATTGCAATTCTTCTTGCGATAATCATGCTCACCACTATGCCCAAGTACAAGGACGTTCAAGCGAAACTCGACGACGTTTCGAGGCTCACCAAAGAGAACTTGTCGGGCGCAAGAGTGGTCAGAGCATTCGGTGCGGAAGAGCGCGAAAAAACGGCTTTCGACAAGGCGGCGCAAACTCTTTCCGAAACATCGATAAAAGTAAGCGCGGTTTCCTCTCTTTTGAACCCGCTCACATATTCCGTTCTCAACCTTGCAATCATCGCAATACTGTACTTCGGCGGCAAAAGCGTGTATATGGGCAACCTCACGCAAGGCGAAATCATCGCGCTTGTCAACTACATGACGCAAATTCTCAACGCGCTCATCGTGTTTGCAAACTTGCTGGTGACTTTCACAAAAGCGTCCGCATCCGCCGCAAGAATCAACGAGGTGTTTGAAGTGTCCTCGTCCATGCAGGAAGGAAGCGGTGCGATAAAGGACGAAACCGCACCCGCAATCAAGATGCAAAACGTATCTTTCGGATACGGCGACAATTGCGAACCGTTCCTTAAAAACGTCAATCTAACCATACAAAAAGGCGACAGCGTCGGCATTTTGGGCGGTACGGGAAGCGGAAAAACCACCCTCGTTTCGCTCATGTCCAGACTTTACGACGCAACCGACGGCGAAGTGAAAATTTACGGCGAAAACGTCAAAAATTACACTAACAAACAACTCCGCGAAATATTCGGCGTCGCACCGCAAAAAGCGGTTTTGTTCGAAGGCAGCGTAAAAGACAATCTGCTTTGGGCAAACGAAAACGCAACCGACGACGACATCAAAAACGCGCTGGAAACCTCGCAATCGGCAGAGTTCGTCAACACGTTGAAAGACGGGCTTGACACGCAAATAGCGCAAGGCGGCAAAAACCTTTCGGGCGGTCAACGTCAACGTCTTACCATTGCGCGCGCACTTGTGAGCAATCCCGACATTCTCATACTCGACGACTCCTCTTCCGCTCTCGACTTTGCCACCGACGCAAAACTTCGCAAGGCACTTGCTCATCTGCGTCTTGAAAAAGGACTTACGACGGTCGTCGTATCCCAGCGAGCGACAAGCATAAAATACTGCGACCTTATCGTAGTGCTTGACGAAGGCAACGTCGTCGGACTCGGTACGCACGACGAACTTATCAAGTCTTGCGACGTATATCGCGAAATTTGTTTATCACAAGTCAAGGAGGACGAAGCAAAATGAAAAAATACGCCTCCGACACAAAAAAAGCGAAAAAGAACAAAACCGACTTTGCGGCAATCAAAAAATTGCTCAAATACGCGCGCCCGTACGTGCCCGTCATTATAATCGCACTCGTGTTGTCCGCACTTCAGATTGCGGCAACTCTGCTTGCACCCGTAGTCGTTGGCAAGACGGTGGACTACATCATCGGCGAAAACAACGTGGATTTCGGCGTTATATTCAAAAACGCTGGTATCCTTGCAGGACTTATCGCTTGCGTATTCGTATTTCAATACCTTGCGTCGCTGTGCATAAACTTTGCCTCATTCCGCACCATACGCGATTTGCGCTCCTCGGCGTACGCAAAGCTCAACGACGTTCCCCTCTCCTACGTTGACTCCAACTCACACGGCGACCTGATGTCCAGAGTCGGCAACGACATCGACCAAATCTCCGACGGACTTATTCAAGGCTTTTCGCAACTCTTCAACGGCGTGGTTACGATAATCGGCACGCTGGGCTTCATGCTTTGGTACAACTGGGTTATCGCACTCGTGGTGGTATGCCTCACTCCTATTTCGTTGTTTGTGGCATACTTCATCGCAAAAGGCTGTCACAATATGTTTGCGATGCAGGCAAAAAAGCGCGGCGAGCTTTCCGGGCTCGTAACCGAGATGTTGTCAAATCAACGCGTCGTCAAAATTTTCGGCTATGAAAAACGCGCCGAGGACAGATTTGCCGTTATAAACGGCGACCTCAAAGTTTGGGGACAAAACGCCGCTTTCTATTCGGCAATGGTCAACCCCTGCACGAGATTCGTCAACAACGTGATATACGTCGTCGTATGCGTGCTGGGCGTTTATCTCGTGATAAAAGGCAGCGTAGTGCCCGGCATGAGCACGCTCTCAGTCGGCGCGCTCTCTTGCGTGCTTTCCTACGCAACGCAATACACCAAACCTTTCAACGAAATAACGGGCGTCGTAACCGAGCTTCAAGGCGCGACCGCTGCGGCAAGCAGAGTTTTCGACCTTCTCGAAGCGCAAAATCAATCCTCCGACGCAGGTTTTGAGGAATTGACCGATGCGCACGGCAACATCGACATCGACGACGTTTACTTCTCTTACGTGAAAGACAAGCCCCTCATTCAAGGCTTTTCGCTCAACGTCAAGAGCGGTCAACGCGTTGCAATCGTCGGACCGACGGGTTGCGGGAAAACCACCCTTATCAACCTTCTTATGCGCTTCTACGATCCCGACAGCGGCAAAATCGAAGTCGAAGGCAAGGATATTTCCGAGGTTACCAGAAAGTCGCTACGATTGAGCTACGGCATGGTGCTTCAAGACACCTGGCTCAAAAAAGGCACTGTAAGAGAAAACATTGCCTACGGCAATCCCGACGCAACCGAGGAAGAAATCATCGAAGCCGCAAAGGCCGCTCATATCCACAACTTCGTCATGCACCTTGAAAACGGTTACGATACCGTACTCGACGATGACGGCGGGAATATCTCGCAAGGACAAAAACAGCTTCTTTGCATCGCAAGAGTTATGCTCACTCATCCCCCGATGCTCATTCTCGACGAAGCGACAAGCTCGATCGACACTCGCACGGAAATCAAGATTCAGCAAGCGTTTGAAAAACTCATGCAAAACAAGACGTCGTTTATCGTCGCGCACCGCCTCTCGACAATCAAAAATGCGGACGTGATTCTCGTCATGAACAAGGGCAACGTCATCGAAAAAGGTACGCACGAACAACTGCTTGCAAAAGGCGGTTTCTATGCAAATCTTTACAACTCGCAATTCGAACACTAAAAGATTGCAGAGAAAAAGCACGCATAAAAACCAAACTTATAAAGACAATTTCAATGCAAAAAATCCGACGAAAAGTCGGATTTTTTCGTTTTATAGTTTCAAAACGAAACGCACGCTTTACACGTCGTTTATTTTGTGTTATGATAAGCCCAGTTGAATAGAATACGGTTTGAAAAGTTGTTATGCTGAGTAGATTTAGACATCGGGTTCGATTCCCGAACAACCGCCACCACTGTATTTGAAAAGTCGGAGTGTCTTGCATGCGCCATTTTTTCATAAGTCAGTAAGTCTGCCGTATTTGAGCGTCGTCAAGGCAAAAACGCGTTCCCGATTTGCCTATACGCACGCAATGAAGGGATGCGCCGAAAGGGTGCGTTTTTTATTTTCAAAAACAAACCTCGGCAACGGTTTTAGGGCAAAATTCCATATTTTTGCCGAAAATCAATTTTAGTCAAAGCCTTTTCATGCAATTCAACCACAAACAAGGCGGTTAGATTCTTAAAAACAACACTTTGATTTCTGTCAAAATCAAAGATTTGAAAAGGAGAACTACCAATGAACAAAAACGCAAAAATCTTGTGTTTGGCTCTTGCAATCGTGCTCGTATTGTCAATCGCGCTCGTCGCATGCGACCAAGCTCCTACGACCTACACGCTTACGCTCACGCAAAACGGTCAAACGCAAACGGTGTCGGTGAAAGCAGGCGAAAGCTATACGCTCCCCACTCCCCAAGATCGCGACGGATACGTGTTTGTCGGCTGGTACGACAACGATACGCTTCTCGACTACACCATTACGCCGACTCGCGATATGAACATCGTCGGCAAATGGGACAGATACGACCAACTTGCCGAAGAGCTTAAAGTTTCTTTGAAAACTTATCTTGAAAGCGACGCTTTCAAAAAATCCATTCTCACCTCGAAGACCACTCAATCGAGAGTTCCGCTTCTTTACTTGCGCTATGTCAAGGGCGATTTCTACGACAACGAAGTGGTGATGCAATTCAAAACCTACCTCAACATGATAGGCGGCGTTTGCAAAGACGGACGCATCGGCGACTCTTTATTCCCCGCATCCGACGCAGGGAAAACGGGCTGGTACGGAGTGCTCGATTTCCTTTACAGTTGGAGTTTGATTTACAATCAATATCAACAATGGTGCAACGAAACCGGCAACGTCGACACTTCCTACAACGTCTATTTCGACACAATCAAAGCGTACTTGACGAATGTCGACTCATACGTGTCAAACGGCAACGTAAATTACACGTTTAAAGGTACGGAAATCATGCAATCCAACCTTTACAACAAGGGCTACAACGCACTCAACAACCTCGCAAGCTCTACTGCCGCAAATCGCTTGACATATGACGATTACGTCGAGCTTTTGGGACTTGTCGCACAGGCAACCGGCAACGTAGACGGACACGACGCATTCCTTGCCGCATACAAAGCGATCGACTTCGAAACGATCGACGCCGCTGACGACAAACGTCAACAACTTACAACCCTCAAAAACAAGCTCATACCCCTTTGGAAAGCGTGCATGCCCGTAACGCAAGTAGGTTTCGGCTACGGCAGTTACAACGTTTGCTTGCTCACCGCCTACAACCTCGGCTTCGACCTCGAACAAACCGTTCCCGGCAGTCGCGCATACATGCTCTCATACTACGAAAAGGATGAGGATGGCAACTTCAAAAAGAACGGCGGCACACCCAACTGGATAGGCTTTTCTGGACGTCCGCTCAGTGCCGCGGCTTTGAGAGATACAAAAGAATACGACGTAAAGTATGAAAAAACAATGCAGGGGTACTTCCCCTACACTGACGGCTGGGGGCAACCTCTTGACGAAATGATAAATATGGATAGGCTTTGCAACTGGTACAACCACGATCTCGGCACAAGTGCAAACGTCGCTCCGCAATACGGGCTTCTCTACGGCTTTATGAACGGAATCGATATGGAACACTACGTCAAAGAGGTCTACCATTCTCAAGTTTGCAAGGGCGAAGAGTGCAAATATCACATCGAAGAACAAGACGGTCAAGTCTACAACATAGTAACGCTTTGGAGAGATAGTCTCAAAAAAGACGAAAACGGCAAATACGTGATATCTACGACCACGGATATGGCGGTTGCGATTGCGTATATCGCGCAAATCGAAGGCATCGAAGCGCCCGCTCCCGTCGGCGCATACTCGAAAGATTTTGCCGTGATAAACCTTTGATAAGGAAATTAAACAATGGCGAACGTTGCAAAAAAAACACTGAAAATCGCTTCAATCGCAATACTTGCGCTGTTATTGCTGTCCCTCGTCGCGTGCAACGACGTTTGGGGCGGCGACAGCACGCAAGACAATCCCGATTATGCAATCGTTGACGGCAAGCAGCTGTATTTTACGCTTGAATTGCGTATGCCCGGCTCTAGTACGGAAGTTTCCGAAGGCGACAGCTTTGCGCACTCCACAATAGACGGCGATTTGATTTGCCAATGGCAAATTCCCTGCTACGGAAAGACCGTTTACGAATCGGTCGTAAAGTTTTTTGAGGACAGAAACGACAAAATCACTTTCCGTCTTTCGCAACACCGCTACTATATGTTTCACGACGCAACGCTTGAAAACGGAGATAACTATAACCTCGAAACAGTTTACGTTGCCGCAGACGGAAAATACGCAATGTGCGCAAACTTCCAAACTTTGTTTGGAGAGGACGAACAACCCGGAACGCTTGACGACCTCAAGGTTTTGGTGCTAGTATATCAAGGATGGCTGTATTAGTCGTCAAGGAGAAGTTATGAAAGGTATTTCATTGACAAAAGCGGAACGCCTTGCAAGGACAAGCGGACTCAAAGGCTGGATTGCAATGTTCACTCTTTTGGGCATCATGTGCTACGATCAGTTCATTTTGGAAATTCCGTTTGCAAACGTGGTTTTCCCCATTTTGATCATCTGCGCGGCGTCCATGAATCCCGCCAAAAACGCAGTCCTTATCATTGCGTATTCAATTATATTCGAACTCAGTTGCATCGCTTGGTTCCCTTCCGAGCTTTACAGAGTTCAATGGTGGCTTCTCGAAGTTGCAATCGGCTATTCGATGCCGCTTGTTTGCTACAATGTTTTCAACCGCAAACACGAGGATATGAGCGTGTTTTCATACGCATCGCTCGCCGCACTTTCCGAGCTTGCGTACTACTGGGTTTCCGTCGTGGCAACCGTGCTTATCTGGAAAGTACCTTTCGGAGCGTACTTCCTCTCGGATATTCCTTACGAACTGGGCGGCTGCCTGGCAACGTTTGTGTGCGCCCTCCCCGTCGCCGCAATCTACAAACTTATGACCAAGGAACTTGTCATCGGACAAAACGCAAAACGCCCCGTGCTCGCTTCTCAAATCTAAATTTAAAAACCCATTTGATAAAAAACGGACTTTATTTTCAAGCCCGTTTTTTTAATTTCGCGTTTTGAAGAATACGCAATAGTAATTGTCGTACAAATTATTTATCTTTGCACTACCGATACCGTTTAGCACCTCTTGCAGCAAATCCAAATCGTTTCCACTCTCGGTGCGTACACGCAACAATAAGCCGTATCGTATATCGACAATCTCAATTTGTCTGTTTTTCAACTTGTGCGATTCGACAATACTGTATCCGTTTTCATCGCACCACTCTGCGATGTGTTCGTTCACCTCAACAAAGTCCATATTAATTCCTCTTCTTTTATTGTATATAACCAACGGTTAGTTGTCAATTATTTATTAACCAACGGTTATAAACTTAAAAAAATGACAAGAGGCAAACTATGTCCGATACGATAAAAACAAGGCTTTGCGAGGAAATCCGCAACTCGAATCTTTCAACAATAGAAATTGCCGAAAAAGTTGGTGTTTCACCCGAAATGATAACACAATACTGTACAACCAAAAAGTTGCCCAGACTTGACACGTTTGCCGAGCTGTGCAAAGTCTTAAACGTATCTGCCGACTATATCCTAGGAATTAAAGAATATTGATTTGACACATAAAAAAACGAACTCTTTGTGAGTTCGTTTTTTTATGTATGAAATACCGCCTACGGCACTCAAAAGCAACCTTGCAACAGCTCTGCGCGCTGTCTTTTTTCATATATCCACTCATATCCGTGTGCAAGCACCCTGCTATTGTCGGATTCGTAGCGAGCATCGCGAGCGTAATAGCGATTGCTACCAAGTCAATCGCGTCAGCGACACGGTGTCGGTGCGCATATATGCGCTA
>FR895567.1:3668-11825 GCA_000434435.1 Firmicutes bacterium CAG:475 | reverse complement strand
AAGGTTGCAACGAGCGCAGACGCCGTGAGCGGTGTCGTAAAGGCAGGACAAACAATCCCCGACGCGCAATTTGTTACCGACACGGTTTCTATCGAGATCTGATAAGGTATTAATCGAGCTAATTTACACAATCGCAAAAAGCCTCGCAACAAGCGGGGCTTTTTCGTTAAATCGAAAAGCGGGCGATTGCGGCAAAGTTTGTCGCTAAGCAAAAATCATTTGCAAAATTGCCGAAAATCACAATGATTTTGTTTATGTTTTTTTGAAGGACGTGCGGTTATAATAAATTTTTATTGAAAAAATCACCGCTTGTGATATAATACATATAATAAAACAAAAATCGGAGGGCCCTATGGGACTTATCAAAAGACAACTCCTCAAAGTCATTCAATGGGAAGACAGTTCTCAAAATACTATAGTGAAAAAATTTGAGTACGACGACAGATATGCGATCATGAAAGGGTCGGAACTTATCGTCCGTCCTTCGCAAGCGGCGATTTTCGTGTATCGCGGAAGCGTATGCGACGTGTTCACCGAGGGCAGCTGGAAACTCGATGAAGGTTCAACCCCCGTTCTTACCGCAATCGCAAACTGGAAATATGCGTTTGAAAACCCCAAACAAATCGACGTATATTACGTCAATTTGCGCAGATTCACGCAAATGAAGTGGGGTACGCCAAATCCCGTTATGATGCGCGACAAGGATTTCGGAATGATTCGTATCGCAGGCCACGGCGAATATTCCTTCCACGTCATGAACCCCGAATTGTTTATGAAAGAGTGCTTTGGCACGATTCATTCGTTCAAGACGGAGGACATCGAGGAACATCTCAAATCAATCGTGCTTGCGCAACTTACCGACATGCTCGGCGAGTGCGAAATTCCCGCGCTCGAACTTGCGGCAAACTATCTTGAAATCGGCGACACCGTTTGCACTCAAGCAAAGCCAAGATTCAACGAGCTCGGTCTTGACATCGATTCCGTGCTTGTGCGCAATTTCAAATTGCCCGAAGCGGTTGAAAAGGCAATGGACAAACGCACAACGCTCGGTGTGTTTGACGGGAAAATGGGAGAGTACGCTCAATACGAATCCGTGCAAGCAATGCGCGACGCGGCAAAGAACCCCGGTATGGGCGGTATGTTCGGCGCAGCAGGCATCGGTCTCGGAATGGGTGCAAGAGTGGGCAATCAGTTCGCTCAAAATCTCGACGAAGCGCAAAGCGCAAAAATCAAATGTGCAAAATGCGGCGCAAGCGTCAAAGCAGGAGCGAAATTCTGTCCCGAATGCGGAGCGAAAGTGGGCGGCGAAGCCACTTGCAAATGCTCGAAGTGCGGTGCCGAAGTTCCTCAAAATTCGAAATTCTGTCCCGAATGCGGACAGCCCATGAGTGCAACATGCCCCAAATGCGGGGTCAAAGTCAAATCGGGCATGAAATTCTGCCCCGAATGCGGAGCAAAAATAGACTGATAGACAATTAAGAGTGTTTCTTATATGGCAGACGTTTTCAACTACAACAATACGGCGGTCGTTAAATGTACAAACTGCGGCGCGGATATGACATATGATCCCGAAAGGGGCGCACTTCATTGTTCATATTGCGATGCAACTCGTTCGATCGATAAAAAGATAAGTTTCAAACGCGATTATCTCGCGTCTGTCAAGGACGGGGAAGTGAAGTTTGACGATTCGACATACAAATGTCCGAACTGCGGCGCAGAAGTCAAACTTTCGTCGTTTGATACGGCAATCAAGTGTCCGTATTGCGGAGGGACGAATGTTGTTGAGATAGATGACATGAAAGGTTTGAAACCTGACAGCATCCTTCCGTTTGCGCTCTCGCAACAGCAGGCGTCAACCGCAGGCAAAAAGTGGATAAAAAAGAAACTTTTTGCGCCGTGGAATCTCAAAAAAAGTTTCAAGGTTGAAAATTTCAAAGGCGTTTACATCCCGTCTTACGCTTTTTCGACAGATGCTTTTTCCACTTATGACGGAAGAGTCGGCAAAAGACGCACAAGAACGGTGGGGAGCGGAAAAGATCGCCGCGTGGAAACGTACATAGAATGGTACAACATCAACGGCAATACGCAAAACTCTTTTGAAAACGTCGCCGTCGAAGCAAGCACTCAACTCAACCAAAAAGAACTAAACAAGATTTTGCCATACGACACCGACAATCTCGAATCATACAACAAAGACTACATCGCAGGCTTTGTGGCAGAGAGGTACGACACGTCTTTGCAGGACGGATTCGGTGTTGCGAAAGGGCAAATGGACGATACGATTCGCAAACGCATTATCGATAGCTATTGTGCGGATGTCGTGGAGTATCTAAACGTAAACACCACCTATTCCGGCACACAATTCCATTATATGCTTCTGCCTCTTTGGGTTTGCGCGTATATGTATCGCAAAAAAGGTTACCGCTTTATCATCAACGGAAGAACGGGCAAATCCACGGGCAAATCCCCCGTGTCGCCGATCAGAGTTGCGATTGCGGTGCTTCTTGCGCTCGGCGTAATCGCTCTGCTTGTGTGGGCCTGGTTGAGCGGACAATTCGAATAATCAAAATTTACATATCTTTTAGGAGGTAACAACCATGGTAACAAAAGACATGCTCATCATCGACGTACTCGCACAAGGCGATCCCGATAAACTCGCAGAAGTGTTGCAAGAGAGTGGTATGCACTGCTTGCATTGCATGCTCGCGCACGGCGAAACTCTCGAAGAGGCAGCTGCGGTGCACGGCATCAACGTTGACGAACTCGTTGAAGAGCTCAACGCAGTCATCGCAAAATAATTTAGTGCACAACAAAAAGAACGCCTTGCAAAAGGCGTTCTTTTTTACATAAAACGGCAGAGCGCGCAAGCAACCAAAGCTCCCAGCAGCGTGCAAAAAAGAGACACGGGGATAGCGTAACGCAGTTTTTTCACCTTACAAGCGGAAAAGTACACCGCGCAAATATAAAATATCGTTTCGCTTCCCCCTGCAATCACGGCGGCGCATCTCGCTATATACGAATCCGCGCCGTATTTTTGAAATATGCCGTCCAAAAGGGCAATCGTGCCGTTGCCCGAAAGGGGAACGAGAAGTATGATTTCCGTCACTTCGCTCGGTATGCCGATATACGAAAGCGGCTTTGCAAGCCAAGCGGAAATCGTGCTTGAAAGTCCGCTTGCCTTAAACAGTTCGATACACACGAATATGGACGCGATATACGGAAACACATCTATAACAAGGTTCAATCCGTCCTTCGCGCCGAGCAAAAAGCAGTCGTACACTTTCACCTTTTTGACAATGCAGACGACGATAAGCGCAATGAGCAAAACCGGCAATACGTACGTGCTTACGTTCATTTTGCACCTCGACGAGATTTTTTACTATAACCGCAAAAAGAGGATTTTATCCTCTCTTTTGTTGTAAATAAAGTGCTTGTTTTGTTGGTTTTGTTAAAATCACTTTTTTTCAACGAGAGCACCTTGCACATTATTGCGCCGACAAGCGTTGCTATACCGCTGGATATCAGAGTGGGCAAAATTATGTCCGACGGACTTTGAGAATTTGCACCCGCGCGCATTGCTATGACGGTTGCGGGAATAAGTTGGATCGACGTTGCGTTTATCACCAAAAGCATAATCATGTTGTCGCTTGCTCTATCGCTACCGTCGCTCATTGCGCTCATCGCTTTTATGCCGGCAGGCGTTGCGACTCCGCCCATACCGAACATGTTTGCCGCAAGATTTATCGAGATATAATCGTACGCTTCGTCGCTTTCGTTTTTGAAAATTTTGCGCACGATCGGGCGGAGAAGTTTGGAGAGTTTTTTGTCAAGCGAAGTCGCTTCGACCATTTTCAAAACGGACAGCCACACCGCATATATCGCGCAAAGTTTGATTGACAATTCGATTGCGTGCGTAACTCCGTCAATCATTGTCGGGAAGGCGGCTTCGGGCGCGCGGGCAATCATCAAGACGACGGATATTGCGCTTATTATCAAAAATGCGACGTTCATACGATATTGTATTTTTCATTTTGCGTGCGTATGCACTTCTTATTTACTTTTATAAATAAAAGTTGTATAATGTATAAACTCAATTCAAAAGGCGGCACCATTAGCCTGCCAAAGAGGTGGCATCATGCAAGAAAAAAAGAAATTTTATATGACTACGGCAATTGCCTACGCATCGGGCAAGCCGCACATCGGCAACACATACGAAATCGTTTTTTCCGACCTTATCGCAAGAGCGAAGCGTATGGAAGGTTACGACGTGTTTTTTCAAACAGGTTCGGACGAGCACGGCGAAAAGATCGAGCTCAAAGCGCAAGCCGCAGGTCTGACGCCCCAGCAATACGTCGACCAAAGAGTTGCGGACATCAAACGCATTTGGGATTTGATGGACACGACCTACGACAAGTTTATACGCACAACCGACGCAGATCACGAGGAACAAGTCCAAAAAATATTTGAAAAGTTCTATAAACAAGGCGATATATACAAAGGCTCGTACAAGGGCTGGTATTGCACTCCGTGCGAATCTTTCTGGACGGAGAGCCAACTTGTCGACGGCAGATGCCCCGACTGCGGTGGCAAAGTCGAAATGGCAGAGGAGGAGGCATACTTCTTCAATATGAGCAAATATGCCGACCGCCTTATGAAATACTATGACGAACATCCCGATTTCATCGTTCCGCAATCGCGCAAAAACGAGATGGTAAACAACTTCTTGAAACCCGGTTTGCAAGACCTTTGCGTTTCGAGAACGTCGTTCAACTGGGGTATTCCCGTGAGTTTTGACAAACGCCACGTCGTTTACGTGTGGCTTGACGCGCTCACCAACTATATTACGGGCGTAGGCTACGACGCCGACGGCAATTCAAGCGACCTCTACAAAAAGGAATGGCCGGCAGACGTGCATATCATCGGCAAGGACATCGTGCGTTTCCACTCGATTTATTGGCCGATATTCCTCATGGCACTCGGCGAGCCTCTTCCCAAACAAATTTTCGGACACCCGTGGCTGTTGCAAGACGGCGGCAAGATGTCAAAGTCCAAAGGCAACGTCATTTATGCCGACGATCTCGTGGACTTTTTCGGCGTTGACAGCGTAAGATATTATCTGCTTTCGCAAATGCCTTTCGACAACGACGGCATAATCAGCTGGGATCTGGTTATCGATACCATCAACAGCGAGCTTGTCAACGTGTACGGCAACCTCGTGCAACGAACAATCGCCATGAGCAACAAGTATTTCGGCGGCATCGTTTGCGACAAGGGCGTAAGCGAACCCGTTGACGGCGAGCTTAAATCGCTTGCAAAAGCGGCAAGAGACAAGGTGTTTGCAAATATCGACGCATATCGCTCGGCAGACGCGCTTTCGGATATATTCACCGTGCTTAGAAGAGCAAACAAGTATATCGACGAAACTATGCCGTGGGTGCTTGCAAAGGACGAAAGCCAAAAAGACAGATTGGCAACCGTGCTTTACAACCTCACCGAAACCATCGTGATTTGCGCAAGTCTGCTTTCTCCGTTTATGCCGTCCACCTCTCAAAAAGTGGTCGAGCAGTGCGGGACGACAATTCGCGCCTTTGACGATCTCGACAAATTCGGACTTTTGGAAAACGGCACGAAAGTTGCGGAAAATCCGGCGCATTTGTTTGCAAGAATAGACGCCGACAAGGTGAAAAAAGAGCTTCTTGCAAAGGGCTTGGTGAAAGAGGACGTCGAAGAAGAAGAGAAAAAAGAGCAAAAACAAGCTAAAAAAGAAGAGAAAAAAGAGGACAAAAAAGCGGAAAATATCGTTGATATAAGCGAAATTACTATTGACGATTTTGCAAAAATTCAACTTCGCGTGGGCAAAATTCTCACTGCGGAAAAGGTTGAAAAAGCGGACAAGCTCCTCAAATTCTCCGTGCAAATAGGCGGTGACGTGCGCACAATCGTGAGCGGAATCGCAAAACATTATACGCCCGAAGAAATGCTCGGCAAAAACGTTGTTGTCGTGTACAACTTAAAGCCTGCAAAACTTCGCGGAATAGAAAGTCAAGGCATGCTCCTTTGCGCTTGCTACACCGACGCAGACGGCAACGAACAAGTCGTGCTTGTGTCCCCCGAAAAGCCTGTCGACAGCGGCAGCGTGGTGAGATAATCGCAATATGCTTATAGACACACACTGCCACCTAAACGACGAAAAACTGCTTTGCGACATTGACAGAATCGTAGGCGATTTCGACAAGGATAGGATCGAGAGCGCGATTTGCGTGGGGTACGATATGCCCTCGTCGGAGCTTGCGGTTTCAATTTGCGAAAAGTATGACAGGGTGTATGCCGCAGTCGGAGTACATCCGCACGATGCCGATACGTTGGACGATGAAGCATGCCAACGCATCCTCGAACTTGCAAAACGTCAGAAGGTTATCGCAATCGGTGAAATAGGGCTTGATTACTACTATGATTTGAGCGAAAGGGAAGTGCAAAAATCCGCTTTTGCAAAGCAAATCGAACTTGCAGACGAGGCGGAATTGCCGATTGCGTTGCACGTTCGCGACGCATACGAAGATACTAGAAAAATCCTTTTCGATATGCAAAAGTATATAAAAAACGGATTGCTGTTGCACTGCTATTCGGGCTCTGCGGAGTATGTGAAAATCTTTGATAAACTCGACGCGTACTATGCTTTCGGCGGAGCGATAACCTTTAAAAACGCAAAGCATAATCTCGAATCGCTTGCCGTCGTGCCAAAGGACAGATTGCTTTTGGAAACCGATTGCCCGTACATGACTCCCGTGCCGTTCAGAGGCAAAACAAACGAGCCGAAATACGTAAGCCTTGTCGCGCAAAAGGCAGCGCAGGTGCTCAGAGTGAGCGAAGAAGAAATTGCGGATTTGACAAGCAAAAACGCAAAACGATTGTTTACACGCTTGAAATGAGCGGATAAAACCTCGATTTTGCACAAAGAAAAAATATAAAATAAGTTTTTAGAGAATATATATGACCAACAACTACGTTTATGAATTTGGCGACAGTTTGTATCTCAACATCACAAATCGTTGCCCCAACAACTGCGAGTTTTGCATACGCAACATCAAGGACGGCGTGAGCGGAAACGATTTGTGGCTGCTCAAAGAGCCGACTTTTCAAGAGCTTGCGGACGACATCGCTTTGTACGATTTGTCAAAATACAAAGAGATAGTTTTTTGCGGATTCGGCGAGCCTATGTGCAATTTGTCCATGATTTCGCAAATCGCACCGTACCTTAAAAAGAAGGGTTGCAAAATCCGCATAAACACCAACGGACTGGGCAATCTCATCAACAACCGAGACGACGTTGCAAAACTTATCGCGCCGTATATCGACAGTGTGTCCGTATCCCTCAATGCGTCCACAAAGGAAACCTATCAGGAGATTTGCAGAAGCAAGTACGGTGAGGCGGCATTCGACGCAATGCTCAAATTCACCAAGGATTGCGTGGATGCCGGCATCGACACCACCATGTCGGTTGTGGATTTCATAGGCGAGGACGAAGTGAAGGCTTGCGGCGAGCTTGCAAAAAGCGTCGGCGCACATTTCAAGGTGCGCGAAACCATAAGGGAAGAAACCGAATATTAAGAAAAAACAGCAGTCCGATTTTGACTCCTGTTTTTATCTTTTGTACTTTGGATATTTCGTCTTTTGTGCTTTGGCGTTTTATCTTTGGTACGTAAGTAGTGTGTGAAAGAATCGGCGGTATATACGCCGTTTTTAAAGGTAATAAATGGAAAACAACGGCATCAAAGACATTATACGCGGAGTTGATTTTCACTTCAACAAGGCTCTCGGACAAAACTTTATCACCGACGCCAACTTGCTTGACGCAATCGTTGCAGACAGCGGAATAAACGGTGACGATACGGTTGTGGAAATCGGCACCGGAGCGGGTACGCTCACGCGCGCGATAGCAAAGGTCGCAAAAAAGGTTTATTCTTTCGAGGTGGACAGGAATTTGCAGCCCGTGCTTGCACTCTCCCTTCAAGGCGTAGACAATGCGGAAGTTATTTTCCGTGACGTTCTCAAAATGAAAGACGACGAGCTTAAGTCCGTTGTGGGCGATAGTTTCAAAGTGGTTGCAAATTTGCCGTACTACATCACGACACCGCTTGCGATGAGATTTATCGAAAG
>FR895567.1:0-3622 GCA_000434435.1 Firmicutes bacterium CAG:475 | reverse complement strand
CGTGCGCTCTATAACGATTATGGTGCAAAAAGAAGTTGCGCTCCGTTTCGTTGCAAAACCGAATACAGCGGATTATTCCGCAATCACTTTGGCAATCGAGATGGCAGGCAATGCGCAAATCACCAGAAACGTGTCTAGAAATATGTTTTTCCCATCGCCCAACGTTGACAGTGCGGTGGTGCGCATAGATATAGACCGCATGAAACTCGACGGTGAAAACGCGCCTCTTTTGCACAAACTCGTGCGTTCGTCATTTGCAATGCGCAGAAAAACGCTTGCAAACAACTTGTCGGTTGCGTTTCAAATCGACAAACAAGAGGCTGGCAAACTTATAGAAGAAGCAGGCTTTTCTCCTATGGTCAGGGGGGAAGCGCTCTCGCTTGACGACTACAAAAAACTGACAAAAACGCTTGAAACACGCATAAAATAAAAGACTGTATGATCAAACAAAAATCTCACAACTTAACCGGAATTCTATTTTGCTCGCTGTGTGCGCTTGTGTGGGGCTTTGCATTTATCGCTCAACAAAAAGCGTCGTCCGACGTGCCGACTTTTACGTTTAACGCTTTGAGATTTTCTCTTGCGGTGGGAGTGATAGGCATATTTATCCTCATAAACATGCTCATCGACAAAAAGAAAGGCACAACGCGTATCGGATGGAACAAGGCGACGTTTGTAGGCGGTGCATTGTGCGGTTTGAGTTTGTTTGTGGCAAACAATTTGCAGCAATACGGAATCGCGCATACTACGGTAGGCAAAACGGGATTTATAACGGCACTCTATATTGTGATTGTGCCTCTTCTGAATCTTCTTTTGAGAAGACGTATCCCCACAAACGGCAAATTTGCAATCGTACTGGCGGTGCTTGGCTTTTATATAATGTGCATAAACGGCGATTCCGGGCTTACTTATGCGGACGGAGTGTTGTTGCTTTGTGCAATAATGTTTTCTCTTCAAATTATGTTTATAGACATATTTGTAGATGAAGTCGATCCTCTCAAAATAACATTTATACAATTTGTGGTGGCGAGCCTTCTGAGTTTGCCGGCAATGGCAATCGAGGGCTTTCCGCCGGTGAGCGCGATTCAAGCAAACATTATGCCGATTCTGTATGTCGGCATCATGTCGGCAGGCGTCGGATTTACCTTCCAGACAATCGGTCAAAGATACGCTCCGCCCGAGCTTGCAACCCTCATCATGTCGCTTGAATCCGTCATTGCGTTTATTGGCGGCGTTGCGTTTTTGCACGAAAGTTATTCGACAAAGGAGTTTGTTGGATGTATCATCGTATTGCTTGCCGTATTCCTTGCGCAAATCAGTATTCCGCATACGATGTTGAAGCCCAATTATAGCAAATATTTCATCGACTGATTTTTCAAAACATCAAAAACGCACACATGACGTGTGCGTTTTTGCATTGTAAAGTGCGATTTTTGTCAGTTTAAATCAAATTTCAACGCAATCGGCAAGTGTTGCAACACCGTTTGAAACGGTAAATTTAATGTTGTGATTGCCGTATATCATACCGTAAATTCTGCCGTCGTTCTGATATGACGGACGTGGGTCTTGCGCAATGCAATCGACGATGTTTTGCTTTTCGCAATCGGGGAGGTCTTTCAAAATTTCGACGTTTTCAACCTTTAAAACATGTCCCGAGCACTCGTCTGCAAATCCGCAAATCGCGTCGGGGATACAATCGGATTTTAGATACGGTTTTATATCGTATATCGGCGTACCGTCAAGCAAATCCGCACCCTCGACAACGAGAACTTTGCCGTTTTCCGTATCTTCCGCTTTTACAAGTTTCACACAGCTCAATCCGAGAGAGTTTGGGCGAAAAGGCGACCTTGTCGCAAAAACACCCGCCTTCTCGTTTCCGCCAAGACGCGGCGGTCGCACGGTCGGACAAAAGTCTTTGCGATGCGCTTTTGAAAAATCGAACACCAACCACAAATGCGAAAATCCCTCGATGCCTCTTATCGCGTCGGGGTTGCGATATTCTTTTTCAAAGACGATTCTTCCCACCGTTGCGACTTTTCCGCATTGGCGAGGGATGCCGAACTTTTCTTTGAAAGGTGTAAAAATGTGTGCGATCGGTTTGATTTCCATAATTGACTCCGAAGAAATCATAGCACTTTTTTTGCGCTTTTCATAGATATTTGCGACAATTTTGCGATTATTTTTATTACGCTAAAAATCGAAATATCGTACTTTTGTAAAAAATCGCTCTTGAAATGAGCGCATTTTTGTTTTATACTTTTCGTATAATCATTATATCTTTTAGATATAAGCGGAGGGAAATTATGAAGAGAACTTATCCGAGTTGGTTGGAAGGTCAACTCACAAGCAAACAAACGGAGTACACCAAGCCGACCAAACTTCTTGCCGCTGACGGCAAATTGCTTTCGCCCGGTTGGGCAAGACACAACGTGTTCGACTACGAGCGCGACAACGCAAAGCCCGCTTGGCGCAAAAAAGAATGGGATTTTTATCAGATTTCCAACGGCGAATTTATGGTGCAAATAAGTTTTGCAAACATATCAATCGGCGGATATGCGCAAGCGTCCATCACGGATTTGCACAACGCTCACCAAAAGAGCAAAATTCATTCGGGCACTATTCTTGAGTCCACCGCGCTTTTCCTCGGCGGCAAAAAATATATTCTTCCACCCAAGGGCGACGAGCCTAACGTCGTGGATTTCACCGTTTCGGGCACGCAATTCAAAGCCGTAACCGAAAAGAGAGTGCGCACTCTTTATTTCAAGGGCAAGTTTAAAGGCAAAGAGGTCGAGGCAAACTTCACAATGGATATCATGGACGGGCTTGAAAACATCACCACCGTTCTTCCTTTTGCAAACAAACCCACAAGATATTTTATGACCACCAAGCAAAACTGCATGCCTTGTGCCGGCACGTTCCGCTGGGGCGAGCAAGTGTGGAATTTCGACAAGAAAGACACATTCGCGTTTCTTGACTGGGGCAGAGTCAACACTCCCTACAAAATGGTTTGGTACTGGGGCAACGGCTCGAAAGTGGTGCAAGGTCCCGACGGCAAAGACCACATGTTCGGTTTTGAAATCACGTGGGGCATCGGCGACGAGTCCAACGCAACCGAAACGGCAATTTTCTGGGACGGAAAAGCGCATAAGTTCGGCCCCGTCGACGTCGAAGTTTTCCCAAAACCCGACAAGTTCGAAGAGCCGTGGCACTTTGTTTCGCAAGACGGCAGATTTGATTTCACCATGACCCCGTTTTACGACCATCACGGCGATCTCAACGTTCTCAATCTTTTGCGCATGCACTGTCATCAAGTCCACGGCATCTGGAACGGCACCGCAATCCTCGATGACGGCACAAAGGTTGAGGTGAGGGATATGTACGCGTTCTGCGAATACTGCGAAAACAAGTGGTAAAAATGCGCTATTGAGCAAATAGCGTCGTCAGGACGCTCATTCACAAGTCACGTACGATTTAGTACGCTCCTTGTTCAAAGACGGAACATGAGCCGCAACGACGACGAGACACTCACACCCGATTGAATTACATTCTTCCCCTTGTCATTCCGAGCAACGCCGAGGAATCTAGGCGTAAGCCGCATTTCGCTACGCTGGATTCTTCACTA
>FR895566.1 GCA_000434435.1 Firmicutes bacterium CAG:475 | reverse complement strand
GAAGTCCAAACACGTGAGGAAGGGGGAGATTGCAATAAAAGTACTTTTCCCCTACTCTCTTGTAGAGGACGAAAGAGCACTCCGCGATTTTATCACGGAGTGCCTCTGACGCAGTATTTCGCTCAATCAAACGATTTTTTAAAAGTTCGCCAAACAGATGAAAGACAAGGAAACACCCGTCTGAAACAAAACCTAACGTACTTTTCGTACGTGATTTTGGAGCAGACGGGCGTTGACGCAATATTTCGCTCAATCAAACGATTTTTTAAAAGCTCGCCAAACAGTTGAAAGACAAGGAAACACCCCTCAAAAGACAACCCTAATGTACAATACGTACATGAGTTGTCGGGAGAGGGGCGTTGACGCAGTATTTCGCTGTTTGGCGAGCTTTTAATGGATGATTGTGCCGGTGTTGACACCATAAACCGCATTTCTAATGCTGTCTTTTTGCATCAAAGCAAACACGACGATGGGAATATTGTTGTCCATGCACATTGTGATTGCGGTGGTATCCATGGCTTTAAGTCCTTTTTGAATAACATCCATGTAAGAAATTTCGCTGAATTTCTTTGCCTGCGGATTGAGTTTCGGATCGGAATCGTAGACGCCGTCCACGTTTTTGGCAAGAAGAAGAGCGTCCGCTCCGATTTCGCAAGCACGGAGTGCCGCGCCGGTGTCCGTGGAAAAATACGGATTGCCGGTGCCGCATGCGAAAATAACGATTCTACCCTTTTCGAAGTGGCGGATTGCCTTGCGCAAAATATACGGCTCTGCAACTTTGGTAATCGTAAGTGCAGTTTGCACACGCACGGGCACGCCGAGTTGTTCGAGTTTGTCTTGGATTGCAAGAGCGTTCATAACCGTTGCGAGCATACCCATATGGTCAGCCGTGGAACGATTCATTTTGTCATCGGCTTGTCTGCCTCTCCAAAAGTTTCCCCCGCCCCACCGCCACACCCCCCCCCCCCCGCCGATGACAATGCCAACGTCAACACCCAACGCCTTTACGTCTGCGATTTCTTTGCAAACGTAAGTGAGCTTTTCGGCGTCGATACCCGTTCCGTTTTCGCCCGCAAGTGCTTCACCGGAAAGTTTGATAATGACGCGTTTATACTTCAGATTTTCTTGTGCCATAGTCTGATAATTCCCTGTTTTTTGAATATCTAATGCGTTCAAATGTGATTTTGTCTAAAAAAAAGGAATGAGGACGCTCATTCCTTTTTTCAAGTTGATTATTTGTTGAGGTGTGCTTGAGCCATAACCTCGCCGACGAAATCGTCTTCTCTCTTTTGGAGACCTTCGCCCATTGCGTAACGGGTGAAACGAATGACTTGAACGTCGCCGTTTTGTTTGAGGTATTGAGCAATCGTGATGTCGGGATTCTTGACGAAAACTTGTTCGGTGAGGCAAACCTCTTTGTAGAACTTGTTGATTCTTCCGACGAGCATCTTTTCGATGATTGCTTCGGGCTTTTTGCTATCCTCGTTCATAGCTTGCGCTTTGAGAATTTCTTTTTCGTGCTCGACTTCTGCTTGGGGCACTTCGTCGCGAGTTACGTATTGAGAGTTTGCAGCTGCAATTTGCAAAGCGACGTCGTGAACGACTTCACTGCTTGCGCCTTTGCTTGCTTCAACCATAACGCCGATTTTGCCGCCCATGTGGATGTAGGTGTCAACGACGGTGTCGTTTGCTTCGTAAACGGTGTAACGACGGATGGAGAGTTTTTCGCCCATCT
>FR895565.1 GCA_000434435.1 Firmicutes bacterium CAG:475 | reverse complement strand
ATTATGCCACTTCGCCTGCGTGGCGGCTACGCAATAGAATGCCACGCATTCTCGTACTAACCATCGTGCTTCGACGCTCGCTTTTCTCGCCGCCTTGCGGCTCGCACTTCGAATAAACACATAAGGTTAATGAGAAAATTGTTTTTGTAAATCTATTGATAAAAAAAAGTTATTATATTATAATGCTATTAAGTTTGCGCATGTACGCGTTTACGCATACGCAGTATGTGCGCACGAAGGCGGTTTATGAAGATTTACGGCGACTATCACACACACACTTTTGCAAGCGACGGACGGTGTTCGATTTTTGCTCACGCAAAAAAAGCGGACGAGCTGGGGCTTGGTGAAATTGCGGTGACCGACCACGGATTTGCCAGTACGATTTTTCATATGACGTTGCGCAAGTGGCAAAAACAAAAACGCCAAATCGCAAACTTGAAATCGAAAGTCAACGTTTTGCACGGCATAGAGGCGAACCTGGTCAACGAAAAAGGCGACATAGACGCTCCTTGCGAAGTGATAAAAGACGCGGACGTTTTGATTGTCGGCTTTCACAGATACATCGGTTTTTGCGGAGAAAAGCGCGGAGGATACGATCGCAAATGGTTGTTTGAAAACGGGTTTTGCTCGCAAAAAAAGCGCGAAAGTCTGATTGACAAAAACACGAGAGCGTATCTTCTTGCCATGGACAAGTTTCCCGTGGACGTGATTGCGCACCTCAACCATCGCGCGCTCGTAGACGTAAAGACGGTGTGCGAAAAAGCGCAAGAGAGGGGCGTTTACGTCGAACTCAACGAAAAGCATCTCGACGCGCTTGAAAGGTATGCAAAGGATATGATTGACAGCGGTGTAAATTTTGTTGTCGGCACGGATGCGCACGACACGAAAAAGCTCGGCAAAACGAGCAAAATCGAAGATTTTATCGCAAAATACGACGTGCCTAGGGACCGAGTGTTCGGCATAGACGGCAAAAAGCCGACGTTTAAAGACAAAAAGGATTGGATTGAAAATGCAAACGAGTTTTAAGGACAGCGCAAGAAGCGAATTGCTCGGAGTATTGCCGCAAAAACGCAACGAAATCATTGCTTTTTTAAGCGCGCTCGCAAAGACGTGCGGCAGTATCGAGATTGCAAAAAAGAGATACAATCTCTGCTTTTGGCTTGCCGACTACGACGAGGGCTTGAAGGTCGTCGAGCTTTTGAAAACTCTTTATCCCGCCGATTTCGAGCTGTCGCTTGACAAGACCAAAACGGGCGCAGAGGCGTGTTCGGTGCAAGTGCCGAGCGGTTTTTCAAAGCAAGCGCTCGAAGATTTCGGACTTATGCAAATCAACGTTGACGAATATTTGAGTTTTGTGGAGGGGATTCCGCAAGACGTGGTCGCCACGCTCGGATGCAAAGTCGCATATTTCAAAGGCTTGTTTTTGGGTTGCGGAAGCGTGTACGTTCCCTCCACGTCCGAGCAAAGCGAAAAGAGAGACGGCTACCATTTCGAGTTGCAACTGGATGACGACCTCTTTGCCGACGACGTTATGGAGCTTTTGAGCGATTTGCGCATCAACACCCGTATGAGCGAGAGAGGAGAGCATAAGCTCGTTTACGTCAAGGACAAGGACGAAATCGTCAAGGTTCTTGCCGTGCTGGGACTTTCCGATTGCGTGCTGAAACTGCAATCCATCATCGACGAGCGCGAAACCGCAAACAGCTTAAACCGCGTGATAATTTGCGAAACGGCAAACCTTGACAAGACGTTTACCGCGGCAAGCAAGCACTTGCTTGCAATCGGCGAGCTTAAAAACAAGGATATATTCGACACGTTGCCCGTACAACTCAAAGAAACGGCGAACGCAAGAGCGGAGCATCCCGAAGCGTCTTTGAACGAACTTGCCGAGATACTCGGCGTAAGCAAAAGCTGCTTGAATCACAGGCTCAGAAAAATCGTCGAACTTGCGCAACTCAATTGCTCAAACGGCATTGCGGTGAAGGCAATCGCCCCAGAGTGTCATTCCGAGGAGTGAAACGACGTGGGAATCTCCTAAATAGAAACGAAAACATCTTTTGCGATTGACAAACACCGCATTTGTTTTCGCAATCACTAACCGCGCAAGCCCTCTTCTCTCTCAAAATAAGAGGGACAAAAACTCAAGCCGCAATTCCGAGCGAGTGCTTGCTTGGTGGGCACACTTTGTGTGCCGTAATAAATCGTTAAGCAGAGATAAAAATTCCTGCCACTATTTTGCCAAATTAGCTGCTTGATGAGCGCACTCGGTGCGCAAGCACAACTTCGTTGCAGTGATATTGCCTTACGGACGGTGATATGCGCGCAGAGCGTGCATGATATTGTACCTACGGTGCAGTGATGTCGCAACTGCGTTGCGGTTGCGGATAAACACAAATCAATTCACACGTATAGATAAAGAACAAAAATAACCATAAACCAAGGACAGATATGACAGATTTCGTACATCTTCATTTACACACGGAATACAGTTTGCTTGACGGTGCGGTGCGACTTTTGCAAGTTGCGCCCGATCCCAACGACCCCAAAAAGACCATAAAAACGCATCCGCTTTGCGAGGCGTTGAAGGCAAGGGGTATGGACGCCGTCGCAATCACCGACCACGGCAACATGTACGGCGCGCACACTTTCGTATCCGTGTTGAGAGCGGACGGAATCAAGCCGATTATCGGGCAAGAGTTTTACGTTGCCGACGATATGTACGCAAAGACGGCGGACGTTTTGAAACAACGCTACCACCTCATTTTGCTCGCCAAAAACATGACCGGTTACAAAAATCTTATGAAGCTGTCCTCACTTGCTTTTGTGGACGGTTTTTATATGAAACCGCGTATCGATTTGCAGCATATAAGAGAGCATAGCGAAGGGCTTATATGTTTGTCGGCGTGCCTTGCCGGCAAAGTGCCACATCTTCTTTTGCAAGGCAAATACGAAGAGGCGAAGGCGGCGGCAATCGAAATGAGAGATATTTTCGAGCCGGGCGATTTTTATATCGAGCTTCAAGACCATCATCTTCCCGAAGATAAAATCGTTATGAATCCGCTTTGCCAAATCGCAAGGGAAATCGGCGTAAAAGTGGTTGCCACAAACGACGTGCACTACATCGAAAAAGAGGACGCCGACATTCAGGACACGATGATGTGCATCACTCTCGGTTGCAAAAAGAGCGAGATAAACGGCGCAAGATTCGACACCGACGAGTTCTATCTCAAATCGGGGGACGAAATGGCGGAACTTTTCAGCTGGTGTCCCGAAGCGATTGCGACGACGAGAGAGATTGCCGACAAGGTTGACGGCGACTATTTTATCACAAAGCATGCGTCCATCATCCCTAAATACACCAACGAAGAGATGGGGGATCGCGACGAAGCTCAATATTTGCGCGACCTTGCCTACGAGGGCGTAAAGAGAAAATACGGCTACATAAACGACGAAATCACAAAACGTTTGGAATACGAGCTGGGCGTCATCCACAAGTGCGGATTCGACGGCTACTTCCTTATCGTGTGGGACTATGTGCACGCGGCGCAGCAAATGGGTATCCCGGTAGGCCCCGGCAGAGGCAGCGGCTGCGGTTCGATCGTGGCGTACGGCATAGGCATCACCGACATCGACCCCCTCAAATATCAACTCCTTTTTGAAAGATTTTTGAGTGAAGAACGTGTGTCGATGCCCGACTTTGACGTGGACTTCTGCTTTGTCAGACGACAGGAAGTCATAGATTATTGCATCAAAAAGTACGGTAAAGACAACGTTTCGCAAATTATCGCGTATTCGACTATGACCGCAAAGGCTGTCGTCAAGGACGTTGCGCGCGTTTTGGACGTGCCTTACAACGAGGCGGCAAACTGGGTTAAAGAAATCCCTGCGATGGGCAAACCGCTTCTTCCGCAGGTGCTCACCGAAGGCAGCGAATTTTACAGTGAGGACTTTAAGAAAATATACGACAACAACCCGACGGCAAAGAACGTTATAGATGTTGCAATGAAGCTCGAAGGCATGCCGAGGCAGACCTCAATGCACGCGGCAGGCGTGGTTATTTGCGCAGATCCTATCGTCGAACACTGTGCGCTGTCGAGAAACGGTCCTATCGTAACGACGCAATTCGACAAGGTTATCGTCGAAGAGTTGGGACTTCTCAAAATGGACTTTTTGGGACTTAAAACCCTCACCGACATCGACGAGGCTTTGAAACTCATCAAAGAGGACAAGGGGATAGAGCTTGACTTCCACAAGCTCGGATACGAAGACCACAAGGTGTACGAACTCATTGCGTCGGGCGACTGCGAGGCGGTGTTCCAGCTTGAAAGCGGCGGCATGAAAAAGTTTATGGCGCAACTTCAACCGGACAACCTTGAAGACGTGGTTGCAGGTATATCCATGTATCGTCCCGGCCCGATGCAGTTTATCGACTTGTTTTTGGAGGGCAAACGCCATCCCGAAAACGTGCAGTACGCGCATCCGCTTCTCAAAGAAATCCTTGAAAACACCTACGGTTGTATCGTGTATCAGGAGCAGGTTATGCAAATCGCGCAAAAGATTGCGGGATTCAGTTTCGGCGGCGCGGACATCATGAGGCGTGCTATCGCAAAGAAAAAACTTTCGGTTTTGGAGCAACAGCGCGACATCTTCCTGCACGGCGGCAAACTTGACGGCGACAAGACGGGCAAGTACGTTCCCGGCGCGGTTGCAAACGGCGTGAGCGAAGAGATTGCAAACCACCTCTTTGACCAAATTTTGAAATTTGCAAGCTACGCTTTCAACAAGTCGCATGCGGCGGCATATACGTTTTTGACCTATCAGACGGCTTATCTGAAGTGCTATTATCCCACGCACTTTATCGTGGCTGTCGTCAACAACCGTATCACCAATGCCGACGAAGTGAAACACTACATGAACTATCTGCGTAGAGTTGGCGTCAAGACGCTTTCGCCGGATATAAACCGCTCGCAAAAGAACTTTTCGATTGAAGGCGAAAACGTGCGTTACGGGCTTATGGGCATCAAGAACGTCGGCGAGCAGGCTATGGAATACGTGCTGGGCGAGCGCAAACAAAACGGCCCGTTCAAAGACATCCGCGACTTCCTCGATCGTTGTGCGGGGCAGGTGAACAAACGCATGATCGAAAGCCTTATAAAAGGCGGCGCGCTCGACTGTTTTGGCAAGACCAGAGCGACGCTCATGGCGTCTTACGAGCGCATTATGGACACCGTTTTGGCGGACAAAAAGAACAAACTTTCGGGGCAATTGTCATTGTTTGACGAGCTTATCGAGGACGAGGAAATCAAATATACCGAAACTGAGGAATATCCCAAAGCGGACATCCTCAAATACGAAAAAGAAGTGCTTGGCATGTACCTTTCGGGACACCCCTTGGACGATTACAACGACGACAGGCACGAGTTCGATTTCGACACGAGCATGCTGTATGTCGAGGAAGCCGACGAGGACGGAAACGTCGGAATGGTTGTCGACAAAAACCTTGAAAACAAGCAAGTCAAGTTTGGTTGTATTGTGTCCTCTTTTGAGAAAAAAGTGACGTCCAAACAACAAAAATTCGCGGTGGGCAGACTTGAAGACCGTTCGGGTTCGATTGCGTTTTCTATGTATCCGCGCGCATTTGAAAAGTACGGAGAATTGCTCCTTGCAGACGCTCCGCTCAAAGTGGTGGGCAAAATCGATTTGCGCGACGAAAGTGAAGCGAAAGTATCCGTCGAGAAGGTGGAGCTATGGCAAAATGCAAAAGCCGAAGCGGCTCAATCCGCACCTGCTCAAACAAAAAACAACGGCATACTTTACGTGCTTGTGTTCAGCAACGTCGAAAAAGATATGGTTGCCGACGTTTTGGCAATGCACCCCGGCAACACTCCTTGCCAAGCGCAAGTCAAACAAAACGGCGTGTCAAAACTTATGGAATTTTCGCAACACGTGGAAATCTGTCCCGACTTGTTGTCCAGATTGGAGGACGTGTTGGGAGCGAGCAGGGTGAAGTATGTAGCACGTTGAACGCATGTTCAACGCTGTGATATGCACGCAAAGCGTGCGTGTTTGAAACTCTAAATGCAATTTCCCCCTTCCTCACGTGTTTCCCCAACCGCCGTT
>FR895564.1 GCA_000434435.1 Firmicutes bacterium CAG:475 | reverse complement strand
GTTTCTATTTAGGGGATTCCCACGTCGTTTCACTCCTCGGAATGACATTTGGGCGGTTGAAATAACCGCAACGACGTTTGAGCAATGTGGCTCTGACAAAGTTAATCGCACTTTATGCATTGTTTGGAAGTTAAAAACCGCGATATTGAGATGAAGAACAAGGCCCCCCCCTTGAACAGCAACCCTAGCGTACATAGACGTACGTGAGTTGATGGGCAAGGGGTGTTGACGCAGTTATTCGCTCAATAGCGCGGTTTGGCGCGATTTGGTGTGGTTGAAAAACTGCACCAAATCGATGCATAACAAGGAAGAACCGCTTTGCGAATCCGCCCAATGTACATGTAAGTACATGACGGGTGAGCAAAGCGGCTCTGACGAAGTTAGGCGCGATTTGGTGCGGTTTTAATGCGAGGGGTGACAAACCAAATCATACCACACCCCCACCAACACTCCGTAGGCGGGATTTATCTTGCTCTCATCGATATCGATAATGTAGGTATCCCGAATGGCAAGAATCTTTTTGCGAGCTTTGACGGCAAGAGTTTTGCCTTGCTCGTTGAGCAAATAAGCCTTCATATGGAAGGGGCCGGCTTTGATTTTTACTTTCAGATTGCCATGTGAGGACTCGGCGCGACGGAAACAAAGAAAAGGTAGTTTCTCGTTGATGCAACAAAACTCATTGCCGCGCGAATCAGAGATTGAAAACCAGGAAGTAAACACCTTCTTAAATTCTGACTGCATGCGCGCAACGGGTGCGCCGTTCTTGTCAAAAAGCACGACGTTTCCCATAAACCTATCCCACTGCCTTTCGGCAAAAAACACGGTTTGTCCCTCTGTGGTTTTGATTTCGAATTTTGCGCCGACGGTAAAATACTTTTGTTTTATGACAACTTTCATATTTACTCCTTGTTTGCAAAAATACACAAAGTGTTTGTTGTATGTATTTTATCATACAATATGCACGCTTGCAAGATTCAATTTCTCAACGCAAAATTACATGAAACACGCCGTTTTCCGAGCTATCGGCGATTGTCAAGGTCTGATTTCAATTCACAGACGCGCTTTTTTAATATAGGATGCAGCTTGTTGGGACAAAGCTCGCAAAGAGGTTCGAGAACGAAAGCGCGATTTTGCATATCGATATGCGGCACGCACAAATCGTTTGCGGAAATCACGCAATCGTCGTAAAAAATCACGTCTATATCCAGCGTTCTGTTCCCCCATCTTTCACTGCGCACGCGCTCTCCGCCGGTCTCGATTTGCGATATGACGGAAAGAAGTTCAAAGGGAGAATAAAGAGTTGATATTTTCACTGCGCTGTTGACAAACTCGCCCGTGGCAACGCCTCCGTACGGCGCGGTTGAGTAGCGGGAACTCTCTTTGACGTCTTTGATATTGTCGTCGGCTTTCAGTCTTGAAATCGCAAAATCGAGATAAGCGTTTTTGTCGCCGAGATTCGAGCCGAGCGCAAGATAAACCTCATGCCACTCTTTTTCAACCTGAACGGCTGCGTAATCGAATACGCCGCTCATCGGAGCGTCTGGCTTTTTGAGTGTCAGCACGACTTTTTGACATGGGTATTTTTTTAGCAAAAGTTCCGCCGACCTTGTCGCGAGCGTTTCAATCAAATTGAAACAATTATTTTCACAAAACGACTTTAAAGTCTTTTTTACGTCACTATAACTGATGGTTTTTGTCAAATCATCGGTTTTTGCCGCTTGCGAAAAATCATAAAAAATTTCCGCCGTAAACAAAAACCGTTGCGGATTTGTTTTTTCTTCGGGATTGCATCCGTGGCATGCTTTTACTTCAAAGTCTTTTAGAATAATCTTGTTCATATGCAATTCGGGTTTGATTTTTTTATATTTTAGGTTGTTATTTTGCAAGGTTTATCACGGCTCGATTTTCTTTGACGTCATGGACTCTTACAAACAAAACGCCCTGTTTCACCGCAAGCATTGTCGAGTCGAGAGTTGCTGAAAGTCTTGTTTCGGGAGTTCCTCCGAACATGGATTTTCTGGATGTGCCGAGCAAAAACGGATACTCTTCAAACATGTCCAAAAGTTTGTCGTAATCGTTGAGAAGTTGCCAATCTTCGTCGTTGGATTTGTTGAAACCGATTCCACCGTCAAGCAGTATTCTGTTTTTGTCAAGTCCCGATGAAAGAAGCGTATCCACCGCCCTCATAAGTCCCGTTTCCTTGTCGAAAAACAAGTCGGGTATCCCTGACTTGCGTCTGTCGTGCATAACGCAAATCGCAACGTCGTTTTGCGCGACTACCTTTGCAAGATTTTTGTCGAGCAAACAACTCACGTCGTTTATCATATCCGCGCCCACGTCGATTGCGGCTTGCGCAACGTCGGGATAAAACGTATCTACGCTCACGAGTGCGTCGGGAAACTCTTTTTTTATGCTTTCCACGGCAGGCAGAACCCTCGACATTTCTTCAAGCGCACTTACGCTTTGAGCGCCGGGACGCGTGGACTGTCCTCCGATATCGATAATTTCGGCACCATGCTCCAAGAACTTTTTTGCCGTTTCGACCGCATCGTGCGCGTGGCGACTTCCTGCATAAAAGCTGTCGGGAGTGACATTGAGGATTGCCATAATGTGCGTTCCGCTCTCGAAGACCTCGTTGCCGACGTGAAAATCGTAGTGACGTTCTGTTTTCATTTCAACCCCTCCAAAATCAATCTCTCGATACTTTCGTCAACCTCGCCGCGCTTTGCGAAAGTGATGGTTTTTGCGCCGATTTTCTTAACTCCGCGTGCGCTCATGCACGTGTGCTGCGCCTCGATTGCAACGATCACGCCCTTGGGATTAAGTTCGTCGAAAATTGCGTCTGCGATTTGTGCGTTCAACCTCTCTTGCAGTTGCAAACGCTTTGCGTAAACGTCAACCACTCTTGCAAGTTTGGAAAGCCCCACCACTTTGCCGTCGGGAATATACGCGATATGCACCTTGCCGAAAAACGGCATAAGATGATGCTCGCAAGTGGAAGAAAAATCTATATCTCTTTCGATGACTACTTCGCTTCCGCTCTCGTCAAACACTTTTGAAAGATGCACTTTTGCGTCGTCGCTATATCCCTGCGTCAACTCTTCGAGCATACGCGCCACTCTGTCCGGGGTTTGCAAAAGCCCTTCGCGGTCGGGATCTTCCCCTATTGCGACAAGTATGTCTTTGACTGCTTTTTTGATTGTTTCTTTATCGATTGTATTGTTTTTCATTTTCGTTTACTCGTTGGATTTAAGTTCTGAAAAAAGCGTCAGCGAACCGCACAAAATCGTCACGTCGCAATCGCCGTTCAGTGCGTTTTGCACTGCCGTTTTTATATCGTCTTGCATCGAACATTCCCCTTTGCAAAGAGGCGCGACTATGCATTTTAGTTCTTCCTTTTGCATTGCTCTGGGCGACGGCGGCGTAATGCACGTTATCCTGTTTGCAAGCGGTGCGAGAATAGTGCAAATGCCTTTTACGTCCTTGTCTTTAAGTATGCCGAGCACGAGATGCACGCGCTTGTTTTTAAACAAATCTTTGATTGCGTTCACAAGCGTAGTTGCACCTTGCGGATTGTGCGATCCGTCAAAAACAAGCACTTTATCTTGCGGAATCGTGATGTTAAACTCCTCTTTTGCGTTTTTTACAACTTGCAACCGCGCTTTCCATATCGTGTTTTTAAGCCCGACTTTAAGGGCGTTTTCGCTTATATCGAAATGCTTTTTGTTAAGCTCTTCGACGGCGCAAATCGCAATCGCGGCATTGACGAGTTGATGCTTGCCGAGCATGGAAATTTCATATTCCTTTCCGTCGTAGGAAAAGACTTGTCCGTCTAGATTGCCTCTCAAAAACTTCGGTTCTTTGCAAACAACGACGTTTGCTTTGCGGTACTCTTTTTTGCCGTCTTTGAGAGCGAAGGGGCGTTTTATTTGTTCCATAACTTCTGGGGGCTGATTGCAAGTGACAACTTCGTCTTTTATTATCGCCGCCTTTTCGCTTGCGATTTCTCCGAGCGTATTTCCGAGCAAAGCGCAATGGTCAAGACCTATGGGAGTAATGATTGAAAGCACCTTGTCGTCAATGGCGTTGGTTGCGTCCCACCTTCCTCCGAGTCCCGTTTCAAGCACGCACACGTCGCACTCTTTGTCGAAAAACGCAAGCATTGCGACGGCGGTTTCGATTTCAAACGCAGTCGGTTTAAACTCGGATATGCCGAAAGCGTTTCGCAAAATTTGCTCGCTTTCTATGCACTCTCTCACTGCGGTGAGATACTTTGCCACGTCCTCGTTCGAGAGCGGATTGCCGTTTATAAGCCATCTTTCGTTGTAGCAAAACACGGACGGAGAATTGTACGTTCCCACCTTGTAACCCGCCTCTTTAAGCACGGACGTGAGATATGCGCTGACGCTCCCCTTGCCGTTGGTGCCCGCGATATGCACGAATTTCAGATGTTTGTCGGGTGCGTCGAGAAGATCGAGAAGCTCCCTCATACGTTCGATACCGTAATCCGAACCCGACCTTTCGATGTTTTTGATGTATTCGATTGCCTCTTGATAAAACAAAAAGCACCTCCTTTGGAAGCACTCGCAAAAAAACCTTTCGGTAATATGTGAAGTCCGGAGTGAATATTGCACCGCGAGCAACGCTCTTCGTCCGCCGACACCCCACGTTCGCACGGCACTTAACGCGCAATTTCTACTACTTCCATAGATGATATTTTGATTTTACCACCATTCGAAAACAGTTGCAAGAGAAAACGGACAGCGCAATAAAAAAAATTATTGCGCAATGCGATTATGTGGTTTATACTGAATCCATATTATTAAAATAAGATTAAAGGAGTTGCTTATGTTGACAAATACGTTGGGCGCAAGAGAGTTTTCTCTTCGAGATCCCATGGTGTTCATACTGTACGGCATAGTGCTTGCGTTTATCGTCGCGCTGTCGCTTTACTATATGCTCTCCGCGCTCAAAAGAGCGAAACAACTCGGCATCGAGTCCTCGAAAATCAAAAAAGTTATCACCACGTCGGCAACGTTTTCCATTCTTCCCGGCCTCGGAATCGCGCTGGGTGTAGTGACGCTCGTCGGCACTTTGGGCATTGCGTTCCCCGCAATCAGACTGTCCGTCGTCGGTTCGCTCCAATACGAAACGCAGATGGCAAACGGCGTCGCGGAAGGTCTTTACGGCTCTATGGAAGCGATGATTGCTCACGGGATCACCGCGCAAGACTTTGCCACTATGGCTATGATTATGACGATTGCAATCTGCTCGGGCGGCGTTGAAGTGCTTTTCTTCTACCGCTTGTATCAGCCCAAAATCGGCAAACTCATGGCAAAAACGACGGGCGGAAAGAAAGGCGGCGTAAATATCGGCGATCTTATCTTCCAAGTGTCCTTCATCGGTATGGTCATCGGTTATCTTGCGATGAGCATCGAAACGCTTGCCAAAAACGTGACGTTCGTGGACGGCTACTACAACTTCATCGCAGTGCTTGTGGCAATGGGTTGCATGTACGTGTGCGACGTGCTTATAAACAAAGCAAACTGGAAATGGCTTGACAGCTTCTCAACGCCCGTGTCCATGCTCATAGCAATGTTTGTGGTCGGCGTGATAAGCTACTGCGCAAACAAATACGGCTGGGCACTCTCTTCCGACACGTCGTCGGCAGCGGAACAAGCCGCAGAGGCTGCAAGAAACGCCTTTGCAATGATACTGTAAGGAGGCGCGATTATGTCAAAAGAAAGAGTTAAAGTTTCAATGGATTACAACCTCAAATCGCACATCATCGGCAAAATTTGGCTTGCGTTGTCGCTTGCCATATTCTTTGCCGTCCCCACGACGATTTGCCTCTACTACGACGTCAAACCCGACATGAGCGTCATGGGTACGTCCGCAGTGCTCATTCCCTTCATCATCAACTTCTTCTCGGGAATATTCGAACCCATTATCTATTCCCCGATGTTGGGCATCAACAGTGCGTACCTTGCCTTTATCACAGGCAACCTTTCCAACCTCAAAATCCCTTGCGTCGTCAAAGCGCAAGAGATTTGCGGCACGAAACTCGGTACGGAAGAAAACGAAGTGGTGTCCACCCTCTCGGTTGCGACAAGCACTCTGGTGACAACGGTCATCATCGCGGTGTTCGTTCTTATCCTTGCTGTCAGCAACGTTGAAACGGCAATCAAAAACACTCCGTGGATTACGCCTGCGTTCACCTGCGTCGTTTACGCGCTGTTTGGATCGCTCGGCGGAAAATACGTCGTCAAAAACATCAAGCTCGCAGTATTCCCGCTTGTCATCATCGTTGCGTTCTCTCTCATTTTGGGATTTGCAGCGCCAAAGCTCGGCGTCGGCTCGGCATACTTGTTTGTCGGTATAGCTCTTTGCGCAATCTTCGGTATTCTCCAAGTCGTGCGTGAAAAGAAAAAGCAAAAACTTCAAGAAGAAAAAGAACACCTCGAAGGAATCGCGGTTTCCGACGTCGAACTCGACGAAAACTCCGCAAACGCCGTCAAATCCGACGATGAGCAAAGCGAAAATCAAAACGAAGAGCAAAACGAAGAGCAAAACGAAGAGCAAGCACTCGAAGATGTCGAAAAAGAGGCGGAACAAATCGCAGAGGACACCCAAAGCGTTGACTAAAAAGCAATTCAAAGCATAAAAAATCCGACGAAAATTCGTCGGATTTTTTCTTTTTTCAGACAGATGAGAAACAAGGTTTTTGTTCCTCTTTTAACTATAAATAAACGCAATATTGAGATGAAGAACAAGGAAACACCCCTTTGCGAACCCGCCTAACGTACTGATGTGTACGTGACGGGTGAACAAAAGGGTGTTGACGCAGTTATTCGCTCAATAGTGCGTTTATTCCAACTCGAATGCACCGGTGTAAAGCTGATAATACCTCCCCCTCTGCGCTATCAACTGCTCGTGATTGCCGCGCTCGATAATCTCGCCGTGTTCGAGGACGCAAATCATGTCGGAGTTGCGGACTGTGGAAAGTCTGTGCGCAATGACAAATACGGTGCGACCTTGCATGAGTTTGTCCATACCCTGCTCTATAAGTTTTTCTGTGCGGGTATCGATGGAGCTTGTAGCCTCGTCGAGAATGAGCACGGGCGGATTTGCGACTGCGGCGCGTGCGATTGCAAGAAGCTGACGTTGACCTTGCGAAAGGTTTTCGCCGTCGCCTGTAAGCATGGTGTCATATCCTTCCGGCAAGTGGCGGATAAAGTAATCCGCATTTGCGAGTTTTGCCGCGGCTTTGACTTCCTCGTCGGTGGCGTCGAGCTTGCCGAAACGGATGTTGTCGGTGACCGTCCCCGTAAAGAGGTGCGTATCTTGAAGAACCATTGCCATAGAGTGACGCAAATCGTCTTTTTTGATTTTTGTTATATTGATGTTGTCGTATCTTATCTTGCCCTCGTTGATGTCATAGAATCGGTTGATAAGATTTGTGATAGTCGTTTTGCCCGCACCAGTCGAACCGACAAGAGCGATTTTTTGTCCCGGCAACGCTTCCATTGTGACGTGTTTGAGGACGGTTTTTTCGGGAACGTAACCAAAAGATACGTCCTCGAATTCGACCTCTCCTCTCCACTTGACGTATGTTGTAGTGCCGTCTGCTTTGTGGAAATGTTTCCACGCCCACTCGCCCGTGTATTCTTCGGTTTCTACGATGTTGCCGTCCTCGTCCTCTTTTGCGTTTACGAGAGTTACATAGCCTTCGTCCTGTTCGGGTTGCTGGTCAATCAATTCAAAGATACGCTCCGCGCCTGCAAGTGCCATAAGAACGCCGTTCATTTGTTGAGCGATTTGCGAGAGCGGATTGCTGAATTGACGTGAGAATTGCATGAAGGATACAAGTCCGCCCCAAGTCATTCCTCCGAATCCGCCGATTGCCATAATCGTGCCGAGAATTGCGGTTGCCGCATAGGACACGTAGGACAAGTTGCCCATGATCGGGAATAGTATATTCGCATACGTGTGCGCCTTGTCGGAGTGATGGAACAAATCCTCGTTGAATTTGTCGAAATCGATTTTTTCCTCGTCCTCGTGGCAGAACACTTTGACCACTTTAAGTCCGTCGATATGCTCCTCGATAAAGCCGTTTATCGCGCCGGTCTGGCGTTGTTGACCGACAAAGTGCTTGCCGCTCTTGCCTGCGACGAACTTCATAATGAAAAGCATGATGACGAGCATAACCACCGAGCAAAGCGTCAGCAGCGGAGATACGAGCATCATTGCGACGAACATACCGACAACCATAAGCAAGTTGCTGATAAGGTTGGGAATGCCGTTTGAAAGCAGTTCGCGCAACGTGTCCGTGTCGTTGGTGTAAAGGCTCATTATGTCGCCGTGGGTGTGAGTGTCGAAATATTTGACGGGCAATTTTTCCATCTTTTCGAACATCTCGTCACGCACGCTTTGGAGGGTTTTGGTGGTGACTCTGACGAGAATGTAGTTGTAAAGATAATGAAGCCCTGCGCCCACGACGTACATTGCCGCCATAACGCCGACGATACCGCCGAAGTTTTGCATGGTGACTTCCGCCGCCCTTGCGATGATTTCCGCATTGGAGGTGACGTACACTCCGTTTGCATAAGCAAGAGGAAGGATATAGTTGTTGACGACAACCGAGCCGAGCATAAACGTACCTGCGATGTTGCAAAGCACGTTTGCGATCATGCAAATCAATGCGCCGATAAGTTGACCTCTATACGGTTTCCAATACCCGAGAATACGCTTCAAGGTTTGCATAGGGTTCTTTGCCCTAAACTTGTTTTGAGCCGCCGCTTTTTTGACGTTTTGTTTTTTGTCTTTACGCATTGACGCTCACCTCCTCGTCGCTTCCTTTCTTTTGGGAATTGTACACGTCCCGATAAATCTCGTTGGTTGCAAGCAACTCTTCGTGAGTGCCAACGGCGTCGATTTTGCCGTCGTTCATAACGATGATTCTGTCCGCGTCCTCGACGGAAGAGATACGTTGAGCGATGATAAGCACAGTAGTATCTCCGAATTCTTTTTTGAGTCCGGATCTTATTGCCGCGTCGGTTGCGGTATCGACTGCGGACGTAGAATCGTCCATAATCATGATTTTCGGCTTTTTGAGCAAAGCGCGCGCGATGCAAAGACGTTGTTTTTGACCGCCGGATACGTTGACGCCGCCCTGACCGAGTTCGGTTTCGTAACCGTCGGGGAAAGACATGATGAAATCGTGCGCTTGCGCCGCTTTTGCAGCGTGTTCGATTTCCTCGTCCGTTGCGTCTTTGTTGCCCCAAAGCAAGTTTTGCCTTATCGTGCCGCTGAACAACACGTTCTTTTGAAGCACCATTGCGACGGAATCTCTGAGTTTGTCGAGCTTGTAGTCCTTGACGTTGACGCCCCCGACCTTCACCTCGCCGTCCAAAACGTCGTAAAGTCTGGGAATCAGCTGGACGAGAGTGGACTTTGCCGAGCCGGTTCCGCCTATGATACCGATGGTTTCACCGCTCCTGATATGCAAGTCGATGTTTTCAAGATTGAGAACATCGCGGGATTTCGAATAGGAAAAATCGACGTTGTCGAAATCGATACTGCCGTCTTTGACTTCGATATCCTGTGAGTCTGGAGCGTCTTCGATGTCGATTTTTTCGTCGAGAATTTCAACAATACGATCGAGGGACGCACGCGAAAGCACGATGTTCATAAAGCCCATTGCCACCATGATAAGCGACATAAGGATTTGCATAATATAACTCAAAAATGCAGTGAAATCGCCGAGTTTCATGTTGCCCACGATGATGTCGTTGCCGCCGAACCACGCAACGCAAATCATACACGCGTAAACCACGATTTGCATAAACGGGAATGCGATAACGATGATTTTTTCCGCGGAAAATTGAAGTTTTTGGACAGTTGAACTGACTTTTTTGAACTTGTCGATTTCGTTGTCCTCTCTCACGAATGCCTTGACCGCGCGGATACCTATGAGGTTTTCCTGCGTGGACTCGTTCATATCGTCGTATTTGCGGAGCATCTTTTCAAATCTCGGGAACACGACTTTCACACCCACGATAAGTCCTACGATCAAAACGGGGATCGCCGCGGCAAATATGAGCGACAAATCCGGGCTTATTGAGATTGACATGCACATTGCCAAAATCAACATTATCGGCGAGCGCACAAGCATACGGATGATGATTTGAAATGCCATCTGTATGTTGGTTACGTCGGTGGTAAGTCTTGTCACAAGGCTTGCGGTTTTGAATCTGTCAAGGTTTGCAAAGGAGAAGTTTTCAATCTTATAAAACATCTTTTTGCGCAGATTTTTTGCAAAACCCGTCGAAGCGGTCGCCGCAAGTCTGCCCGACATCGTGCCGAAAAACAGCGATATCAACGCCATAACTATCATCATTGCGCCGCAAGTGACGATAAACCAGACGCGGTTGTTCATCGTAAACAACTCGAAGCCTTTGCTTCCAAGTTGAAGCGTAAACGTAAAAGACGTTGCGTCCTCAACCATACCTACGTTTACGATTTGCGCCATGATGAGCGGAATCAAAATTTCAAAAAGAACTTCCAGCGCAACCAAAACAGACGTGAAAATCGCGTGGACTTTGTACTCGCCCACGCAACTCGCCATCTTTTTGAGTCCGCCTTTGGATCTCGGTGCCATATTTTTTTCGTTTGCCATAATCACCTTAATTTCGCATAGCGCGAAGATGAAAAATATTTGCAAAAAGCAAAATGCTTTCATCGACCGTGCAAAAAAAAATCACGATCATATTTTATTTACAATTTATTAAAAAAAATGTCAATGATTTATGTCGAATTCTTATAAATATTAAATTTATTTTAATAAATATATACATCCTTGAAGGTCGAGTGATAAAATTTGGCGGCGCGAGCATTTTATTATATCGCAATGTATGTTCGCTTAACTTGACAAATGTGCCGTATTTGTGCGATAATTTATACAACAATTCGGTTTGGGGGACACGTTATGTCTGCACAAAAAGAAGATTTGCGCATCGTTCGCACAAGAAAGCTTTTGAGCAACACGCTGCTGGATATGATGGAGGAGGAATCCATCGAAAAAATCAGCGTCATAGACCTTTGCAACAAAGCGATGGTCAACCGCGCAACGTTCTACGCACACTTCGAGGACAAATACCACCTTTTGACTTTTGCCTTGGAAGAGCTCAAAGACGACCTCTACAAAAAGTTTACCAAGGATACCAAGTTCACCACCCCCACCGAAACGCTCAACTCGATGATTATGATGGCAGTCGACTTTTTCTTTGACAAGCACAACCACATCGCCAACATAATTCGCTTCAACAGAAACGGCAAAGTGATAAGCACTATACAGGATTCCATCGCACATTCCATCAAGTATCAGCTTTCGAAATACAAAGACACGTACGAAATCAAAATGCCCCTTCAAATTCTATCCACTTTCGTTGCGGGCGGCATGATAAACACGGTGCTTTGGTGCGTGGACAACCCCGGCAGATACACGTACGAAGAGTTTATCTCCTATGCAACCTGCCCTCTTGCCGAGCGTTGCTTTGTGAAAAAATAAAACAAATACTTATGAAAGACGAATTGCAAAACGCAGTTCGTTTTTTTATTATCTCCCAAAAACCTTCGTCAAAAATCTGTTATACCGTTTTTGATTTTATCAAATAGAACATCCTATATGTTCCATATTTCGACCTAATGAAAAAAACTTAAAATTTTTGAGCAAAATATATTGACATAGCAAATTTTAGTGATATAATTAGCAATCGAAGATAAAGAGTGCTAACAAACAAGCACGGTGATTGCCAAAGACGTAAAAGCGTATGAAGCAATCAAAGGCTCAAAAGGCACGACACGGAACATATTTCAAAGGAGGTATGAACTATGGACACCAACAAATTTACGAAAAAAGCATTGGATGCAATAAATGCGGCGCAAAACCTTGCGCTTGAAAGACATCATCAACAACTTTGCAAGGAGCATATCGCGTATGCGTTGCTCAACGACGAGGAAGGGCTTATTCCGAAACTCGTCACAAAGTGCGGCTCGGACGCTCCGCAACTGGTGAGAGAAATCGACAGAATTCTCTCTCAAATGCCCTCGGTCACGGGATCGGGCGCAAGCGAAGTGTATCTGTCGCAAGACTGCTCCCTTATGCTTTCGCAAGCGGAAAAAGACGCAAAGAAACAGGGCGACGATTTTGTGAGCGTCGAACATATCTTTGCCGCAATCCTCGACAACCCCACTCCTGCCCTCAAAGCAGTATTTGCAAAGTGCAAACTCACCAAAAAGGACTTTATGAGTGCGCTTTCGCAAGTTAAAACCTCGAAAGTGACAAACGACAGCCCCGAAGACACCTACGACGTACTCAACAAATACGGTCACGATATGGTTGAGAGAGCGGCGCGCGGACAACTCGACCCCGTCATCGGACGTGACGACGAGATAAGAAACGTCATTCGTATATTGTCAAGAAAGACAAAAAACAACCCCGTTCTTATCGGTGAGGCGGGAGTCGGCAAAACGGCAATTGCGGAAGGACTTGCCCAACGTATCGTCAGAGGCGACGTCCCAGAGGGACTCAAAGACAAACACATCTTCGCACTCGATATGGGCGCGCTCATCGCAGGCGCAAAATACAGAGGCGAATTTGAAGAAAGACTCAAAGCGGTTCTTGGCGAAATCAAAAAACAAAACGGCAGAATGTTGCTGTTTATCGACGAATTGCACACCATTGTCGGCGCAGGCAAAACCGAAGGCAGCATGGACGCAGGCAACCTTTTGAAACCTATGCTTGCAAGAGGCGAATTGCACTGCATCGGCGCAACCACGCTTGACGAATATCGCAAATACATCGAAAAAGACCCTGCTCTGGAAAGACGTTTCCAACCCGTCATGGTCAACGAACCTACGGTTGAGGACACAATCGCAATCTTGCGTGGCTTGAAAGAAAGATACGAAATCTTCCACGGCGTGCGTATTCACGACCAGGCACTCGTTGCGGCGGCGACTCTCTCGGACAGATACATCACCGACAGATTCCTGCCCGACAAGGCAATCGACCTCGTGGACGAGGCGTGCGCGATGATTCGTACCGAAATCGACAGCATGCCAACCGAAATGGACGTTATCAGCCGTAAAATCATGCAACTCGAAATCGAGGAAATGGCTCTTGAAAAAGAAACCGACAAACTTTCTATCGACCGCCGCGAATCCATAAAGAAAGAACTTGCCGAACTCCACGACAAATTCAACGAAATGAAAGCGCAATGGGAAAACGAGAAGAAGGAAATCAACAGCGTTCAGGACACCAAAGCCGAGATTGACCGCGTAAATCTTCAAATCGAAGAAGCAAAGCGCAACAGCGACTACGGCAAAGCGGCTCAACTTCAATACGGTGAACTGCCCGCGCTCAACAAGAAGCTCGAAGAAGCGGAGAAGAAATCCGCAAACGGCTCTACCCTTCTTCGTGACGAAGTGACTGCGGACGAAATCGCAAAAATCGTGGCAAAATGGACGGGTATCCCCGTAACCAAACTTATGGAAAGCGAAAAAGAAAAACTCCTTCACCTCAGCGACGAACTCCACAAGAGAGTTATCGGACAAGACGAAGCGGTGCAAGCGGTCAGCGAAGCGGTGTTGCGTTCTCGTGCGGGCATATCCGACGAAAACAGACCTATCGGTTCGTTCCTCTTCCTCGGCCCTACCGGCGTCGGCAAAACCGAGCTTGCAAAGACGCTTGCTTCCTATCTGTTTGACGACGAGCGCAACATCGTGCGTATCGATATGACGGAGTACATGGAAAAATTCAGCGTATCTCGTCTTATAGGTGCGCCTCCGGGATACGTGGGATACGACGAAGGCGGTCAACTCACCGAAGCCGTGAGAAGAAAACCCTACTCCGTCGTGCTGTTCGACGAAATCGAAAAGGCACATCCCGACGTTTTCAACATCTTGCTTCAAGTGCTCGACGACGGCAGAATCACCGACAGCCAAGGCAGAACCGTCAACTTCAAGAATACAATCATCATCTTGACTTCCAACCTCGGCAGCAACGTGATCCTCGACAACATCGACAAAGACGGCAACATCACCGACGACGCCAAGGCGCAAATCGACAAGTTGCTCAAACAGACCTTCCGCCCCGAGTTCCTCAATAGGCTTGACGACACCGTGTTGTTCACTCCGCTCACAAGAGAGAACGTGTACAAGATCATCGACATCATGCTCAAAAAGCTGGAATCGAGGCTCGAAAAGCAAAACCTCAAACTCGAAGTTACGCAAGCGGCAAAGGATCTCATCGTTGACGGCGGCTATGACGTGACGTTCGGCGCAAGACCGCTCAAACGTTATATCGAAAGCAACGTCGAAACCAAAGTTGCAAAAGCAATCTTGCAAGGCAACATGGACGAAGGCGACACAATCGTGGTTGACGCAAAAGACGGCGAAATCGTCGTATCGTCAAAACACTAAAAAAGTTCCACGGCGATGTGAACTCAAAACACTCATAATTTTCCCTATAAAAAGAAGCGGCGGATTTTGAATCCGTCGTTTCTTTTTTCAATTCCAAAATGTTGCTATGTTAAGATTTGCACGGCAGCATTGCGCTCGCAATGACGTATGAAATAATCCATACCGCGCAAACGCCACTAAAAACCAAAGCAATTTCAGCTGATTCTTTTCAAGTGCGGCAAGGCGTAGGCGAAAAACTTTTTGTAGGCGGCGCATTTGTCTAGGTCGATACGCTCGCGCTTGCAGCCGTTGCGGCACATATGATAGAAATTGCACTCCTTGCACTTGTCCTCGATTTGCATACTTTCTTTTATGAATTCGGTTGCAACGGGGTGCTTTGACAGCGCAAAGAAATCGGTATCGTTGATGTTGCCCATATCGTAGCAATCGAGGCAATAAAAGTCGCACGGATAGACCTCGCCGTCCCCTTCGATGACGAATTGATGACAGCAATGCCCTTCCATACCGCACTGTTCGGGACACTCGAAATGCGCAAGGCGCACGAAGTTGTCAAATTGGCGGATTGAGGTGTATTTGCCGTCCATACAGTCTTTGAGATACATCGCAAAGCACTTTTGCAAAAACTCGGAATAGTCCTCGGCAGACATCGAATAGTTTTCCTGCTCGCTTGGGAAACACTCGTTGTAGGTTGTTTTTGAGATAGGCTTGCCGCTCTCGTCCACACGCAATGGTTTGAGCATAGGTATAAACTGCAAATGCTTGAAGTTTTGTTTTTTGAAAAACTTATAAATCGGCTCGATGCGGTTTGCCACCTGCTTTGTCAGCACCACGAGGATATTGAAATCCACGCCGTATTTTTGCATAAGTTTTGCGCCGTTGAGCGCACGTGAAAACGTGGGATTGCCGTTTGCGTCTATGCGGAGCGAATCGGCAACCTCGTCGCCGTCCAAGCTCAATCCGACCAGGTAGCCGCCGCGCTTGAATATCCTGCACCACTCGTCGTCGATGAGCGTTCCGTTGGTTTGCACGCCTATGCTGACGGGCGCGCGATTGACGTTCAACTCACGAATAATATCGTGCAATTTCAAAAAAAACTCCTTGCCGGCAAGCAAAGGCTCGCCGCCCTGAAAGGAGAGCATAACCCTGTCGTGTCCTGCAAAATCGAAGGCTTTTTTGAGTGTTGAGCGCAACGTTTGCTCGCTCATCATGCCGTGCGACGGCATCTCTCTATGGCTTGAGAGGTCGTTGTAAAAACAATATTTGCATCGCAAATTGCAATTTGACGAGGCAGGTTTAAGCATTATGCTTATGTTCATAAAACCTATTTTCCTTGTTGTTTCGCTTATTGTTGCGTATCGCAATCTTCGTCTTGGTCGAATACGATCTCGTATTTTGCGCTTTTGCTCACGGCATTGACGATTGCAAGGCGAGTTGCCTCGACGGCTGCCGATTGCACCGGTGCAAGATTGACTACGGGACGTCTGCCGCTTGCAAGGCAGAACATGGTGTCGCCGTCGTACATCGTATGCACGGGACGGATTGCCCTTGCAAGCCCGTTGTGGGATATGCTTGCAATCAAATTTGCCTCGACTTTGGAGAGTTTCGCATCGGTGATTATGCAACCTATCGTTGTGTTTGTCCCAAGCAAAAGTTTTGCGAATTCACCGTTTGCGAGGCATTTTTCCGTGTCGATAAACTCGCCGTTTCTGCCCTTTGCGCCTGCAATTATTTTGCCGCTTTCATCTACGACGTCGCCCATAGCGTTGACCGCAACGACTGCCGTAACCGTGACGCCTGCAACTTTCACAGTTGCCGCGCCGATACCGCTCTTGCACGCGTTTTTCAAGCCTCTTATCTTGCCTACCGTTGCGCCTCGTCCTGCGCCGATATTGCCGAAATCGAGGGTTTTTGACGCATTTTTGCACGCATTAAGTCCGTATTGCGCGGTTGGATAGTGATATTCCTTCTGATTGAGGTCATAAAGCACCGCACCGCAAACAATAGGCACGATCTTGCCCATAGACTTGAATCCCTTGCCATTTTGTTTGAGATATTCCATAACTCCGACGGTGGATGCAAGTCCGTATGCCGAGCCGCCCGACAGCACAACCGCATTGACTTTTTGCATCATCTTCTCGTTGTGAAGGAGGTCGGTTTCTCTCGTACCGGGTGCACCTCCTCTGCAATCCACGCCTCCGACCGCTCCGTTTTCGGCAAGGATTACGCTTACGCCCGTAAACTCGTCCTCATAGTGTCCTATCTTAAAACCGGAAGGTATTGTTACATTCATTTTCACACCTCAAAAAAGTCCTCCGAACAAGAAGGACTTTCGTTTTTTTATTTGCACAAATCGTCTATGCTTGTCTGCTCATAGATGATGAACTTGTCAAAGAAATCCGCAACGTCCTTTTGCATTTGCTCGCCGCACCAATCGTAAAACACTTCGTGTCTTGCGCCGGGATAAAGATGAAGCTCGGTGTTGATGCCGTTTTGTCTGTACATTCTGTCAAGTTTTTTGACGCCCTTGCCCATTTGCCCGACAGAGTCCGCATCACCCGAAAAAATGCCGATTGCGGTTGCAGGATTGAGTTTTGCCTGCGCTTTTTTGGTGTACAGCTTCGATGTTTCTTCCATCATATAATAGTCAAAACCGACAGACATGTTTTGATGCGCAAGCGGATCTGCAAGCACATCCTCTCGTCTTGCCCTTACGCTGTTTGCCCATTGCAGCTTGCCCTCGTCGCCTTTGAATTTCTGGAAGTTGTCGCTCACCCAATTGACAATACGAGGACGCCAGTTTCTTGCCACAAGGAATATCGGCGCAACCACAATTTTGCCAAAAGTGAACAAGCTGCGCATATGTCCCGAACCTATAAGTGCGATTGCTTTGACGTCCGTCCCCTCCTGCGCAAACGCTTGCGAGAGGAAACTGCCATAGCTGTGTCCCATAAGAAACACGGGCAAATCATATTGAGATTTTAGCCACTCACGGAAAAACAATTCGTCGTTCAAAGTCTTTTTGAAAATGTTGCCGGGGTGTTTGCCGCGATTTTGGTCGGTTTCGGTCAAACCGTGCGCGCGGTGATCATCGCCGAAAACTATGTAACCTCTTGAATTGAGATAGCGTGCAAACTCGTCGTAGCGGCCCGCATACTCGCTCATGCCGTGCACGAGTTGTATTACGCCCTTGGGATTTTCCACGTCGTCCCAAAGCCTGCAATAAATCTCGGTGTTGTCAAAACTTTTGAGCTTAAACTCTTTCATATTGCACTCTCCGCACAAAATAAGGTTTATTAAGCACATTATAAACAATAAAACTCATTTTATCAATAGCACTTTGCAAAAATAACACATCAAAAATTGCAAAATTCGCAAAGGAGTGCTACACTGTATTTATGCAAGTATCCATAATCTTAAACTGCGGAAACGAAATAAAACGCAAAATAAAAGGCGACAAAGTCGTATGCTGTGACGGCGGTTTCAACGTATGCCCCGTCAAACCCGACGTGATTCTGGGCGACTTCGACTCCCTCGAAAAACCCGACAGCTCTGACATTCCCCTTGTCGAGCACAATCCGCACAAGGACGCAAGCGACGGCGAACTTGCCGTGTATTATGCAAAAGAGGTTTTGCATGCGGACTCAATCGTATTTTACGGCATAACAGGAGGACGAGTGGACCACGTGCTTTGCAACCTGTCCATTATGCGCCTTGCCGCAACTCTCGGTATGAACGCAAAGGCGGAAGAGGACGGACTCGATATACACTATGTCGAGGGCAAATTTGACCTCGCCACGCAAAAGGGCGAAACTATATCCATTATCCCCTACGGCGAAAGTGCGCTTGTGAGCGACTCTCAAAATCTCGAATATCCGCTTGACGAACTCCTGCTCAAATCCTGCGATTCGAGAGGATTGTCCAATGTGTCCCTCGGCGGCAAAATCCACATAAACGTCAAGCACGGCGGCGTTTTCGTGTTCCGCTATATAAAACGCTGAATCAATACGAAAATCGCAAAAAATTGCACGTTTTGCAAAATATTTGATAAAGGTCATACAAAAGTTGCTCGCATTCTTCAAAATTTTCTTGAAAAATGCGAGTTTTTTCAAAAAGTCCCAATAAAACCAAAACTTGAATTGTATATTTATCAAAAATACAAAATCATCGTTTTTCAAACCTTTCTAACAAAAAAGCACGGCATGCCGTGCTTTTTGAATTGTGTCCGCAAATGCGGTATTTTCAAAGTCTCAACTCAAAACGCACTCCCTTGAAACGAAAAGAGAGAGGCGGTTTGCCTCTCCCCTTCTTGCCGATTGCAAATTGCAATTATCGATTGTCTTGGTTGTCGTTGCTATCCTTATTTTCGGATTTTGCTTGATTTGCGATGATTTGCTTGTCAACCTCGTCAAGTTCCTCGTCGTTGTCGACACCTGTTGCGCCGTCTGCGGTTTGAGTTGTCACTGCGAGTTTGTTGACGTCGCTAGATTTTTGCATAAGTGCGGTGAAAGATTTTGACGCAAACAGCGTACTGCCTGCAACGAGTGCAAGTGCCATATCGACGAACGTAAATGAATTGTACGCCATGCTATATACTATTGCCGAGCCGTACTTGTCAAGGTCTGCGTAGTCGGCAAACGCAAATACGCCCGAACAAACGTGGCAAGCATATCTCAACACGACCGCTATTATACCGCCGAGCAAAAACGCCACGATTTTCTTTTCTTTAAACACGCCCTTTTCCATAAATATACCGCTTACTCCGATAAGACCGAACGCGAGAGGATAGTCGAGCAAGAATTGCATCGGGTGGATAATGAACGGATCTTGAAGCGCTTGAAGCACGCCGTAAATCGTGCACACCACAAGTCCCCTTCTCGTACCGAACATGCAGCAGTACACCATGAGCGGAAGAAGGCTTGCAAACGTAACCGAACCGCCCTGCGGAAGTTTGAAAAGTTTGGCATAGGAAAGCGCAAATGACAATGCGATTGAAATTGCACCGTACACAATGGAGCGCGTGTCGCTCATCTTGCGTTTGTCGCCGACAAACCACATAACCACCATAATCACCATAAACACGACCGCAGACACGATCATACCCACGAGGTTTGCGTTGGGATAGTACTCTGCGATATCTCCGTAATACTGCGCCATCAACACCATGGTTGCAATGAAGCAGCCAAGCAACAACGCCGCCGTAACTATAAGCGAAATCTTGACGGCTTTATCGTTGAAAAGCGAGCTTACGAGCATTGCGATTGCCCCTGCCACCGCCGTGATAAGCGTTGCGAGAATAGGATAGAAAAGTTTTGCTTGCATATCGTCGATATTGCATTGAAATTTGACGTACGCAAACACGACGACCATTGTGATTGCAAAGCCGGTTGCAATGCCTATTGCGTATTTTTTGTAGTCGTTGAATTTTTCTCTTTTGAAAAACCACACGAGCAATCCCACGACGATAAACGCCGCAACGAGCGCAACCGCAAGGTAGAGCGCAACGTATTGGAGTTTGTCGGAAAGTGTGTTAACGTCCATAAAAAAATCTCCTAACTTGTGCTTAGGAGAACTTGAAAAGAAAAGGCAATATCGAAAACTTTCGTTGTTTTTGCTTCCTTACGCGAGGATTAACTCACAAGTTTGAGGGTATCATCTCAGCTTTACAGCACCCCTAGCGACACCTATTGTATGCCTCGGCGGAAATTTAGTCAATTGTTTTGCACAATATCGGAAAATTCGTCAATATAGAAAAAACTAGTCAAATTTGTCAATTTCTTGACTTAAAATACAAAAAGTACTATATTGTTTTTTACATCAACGATAGGAGAGATAACTTTTATGAAAAAAGATTTCAAGAAGCCCGAATTCAAGCTTCTCAAAGAATTCAAAGCGTTCATAACAAAAGGCAACGTTGTCGATCTTGCAGTTGGTATGATTATAGGTGCCGCATTCACCGCAATCGTAACCGCTCTTGTCAACAGCATATTCAAGCCCCTCATCAACGCAATCCCGATGGGTGATTTGCAAGGTCTTATCACAATGCTCGTTGCAAAAAATGCCGATGGTCTTACGGCGGCGGAGTGTGCGAAACAAGGCATCGAATTTGTTGCGGATATGTCAAAATCCGTATATATCGATTGGGGCGCGTTTATAATGGCAATCATCAACTTCCTCATCACCGCTTTGGTGCTGTTTGCGCTTGTCAAACTCATCAACATGGTGCGCGGAGGATTTACGGGACTTACCCGCGACACCAAATTCCTTGAATCGCTCACACCCGAAGAGAAAGCAACCATCAAAGGTAGATTTGCAACCAAAAAGGAACTCAGAGCAATCAAAGCGGCTCGCGACGAAGCGGCTGCAAAGGCGGCGGAAGAAGCAGCGGCTCTCGAAGCGGCAAACAAGCCCGAAACCACCGACGATTTGCTCCGCGAAATCCGCGACCTTCTCAAAGCACAACAGGTTGACAAGGCAACCGCCCTTCTGGACGAAACAAAAAACAAATAATCCGAGTTTACACAAAAAACACAGAAACAGCCCCCACAAACACCCCCCAGCCGCTCGGCGAGCGGCTGTTTTAATGTCGGCGCAAATCGTGTTTTGCAAGATTGCAAACCCAAAGTTATTTTGACGAGGGAAAAAGCTCGTTGCATTGCATTGTCGCTCTTGACTTTTTGAGAGCAAAGTGCTACTTTATAGCGGTGCGTAAAACGCGCAATGGAGCGGAATTATGATTGTTTCAACACTATCCATGATGGAAGGCAACGGCATAGCGGCATATATCATCCTGCTTGCGCTCGGCATCATCTTTGTCGTCAAAGGCGGGGATTGGTTTGTGGACGCGGCAAGTTGGATTGCCGAGGTGTCCGGCATCCCGACTTTTATCATCGGCGCGACAATCGTCAGCGTCGCAACGACGATACCCGAAATTTTGGTTTCGAGCATATCTGCGGCGCAAGGTCAGGCGTCTATGGCAATCGGCAACGCAGTCGGCTCGGTAAACTGCAATATTGCTCTTATCATGGCAATCTCGCTTGTGTTCACCGCCCCTGTTTTCAAACGCAAAGACTACGTTTTTAAGGTTGCGATTTTGCTTGGCACAATCGCTCTTCTGTGGGGACTCAGCGCAAGCGGCGAATTTAATTGGTGGAACGCAATCATCATACTTGCAATGTTTGTGCTGTTCCTTATCGAAAACGTCATAAGCGCAAAAAAACACTCCCAAACTCTAATCAACGACAAAGGCTTTGAAAGCATAGATGAAAACAAAACAAAGGGCGAGGGCATTTTGTTTTCATACTTCCAAAAGCAGGAAAGCAAAAAAATAGTCCTCAAAAAAACGGGCATGGTCATAGAGAAAAAGGACATCGCAAAAAACGTTGTTCTGTTTGTTCTCGGTGCGGCAACGATTTTTGTCGGCGCGCAACTTATGTGCGACAACGGCGCAGAACTCGCTCGCGCACTCAACGTCCCCGAAGGCATAATCGGCGTCACTATACTTGCGGTCGGCACGTCTTTGCCCGAACTCGTCACCGCAATCACCGCTATCATAAAGAAAAAATCAGATTTGTCGGTTGGCAACATCATAGGCGCAAACATCATCGACTTGTCCTTGATTCTTCCAATTTGCACATTCATCACAATGGGCAAAACCGGCAATCCCCTGCCTGTAGGCCCTCAATCGCTCACAATCGATTTTCCCTTCTGCCTTGCCGCGGCAGGATTTGCGCTCATTCCACCTCTTGTCCTGGGCAAATTCAAACGTTGGCAAGGAGCGCTGTTGCTTGCAGGCTATGTGACCTACGTTGTGCTTCTTATCCTCAACACGACAGGCGCAATCAAGATTTTCTGATTCAAGAGCCAAAAGCCTAAAACGCAATCGAAAAAGCGACGGATTTTCCGCCGCTTTTTGATTTTCATACGCATTGATGTTTTCTTTTCAAGTACGGTTTTTTATCGTTTTCCTCTTTTTTTTCAACTTAAATATGCGCTTTTATGATTTTGGGAATATCGCAGTTTTTAAGCAAAAATTCCGAGTTGAAATAGGAATAATCCGCCACTTTGAAGTCGATGCCGAAGAAGAACGCTCCGACGTCCGAATCGGAGTGCGATTTCTTTTCCCACGCATAGTAGACCGTGCCGCTTGCAGAGTCGTACCTGTTTGGAAGATTGTTTTGCTTGCTCACACTCAATCCGCCCGTTTCGTGGTCGGCGGTGACGATGATTGCGGTGTCGTTTCTATCCCCTATCCAATCAAGAATCATAGCAATGGTATCGTTGAGTGCCTTCATTGCTTTGACCATATTGCCGAAGTCGTTTTTGTGCGAGTACTTGTCAACGTGCGCCTGCTCGATCATCAGCACAAAACCGTCCTCGTCCTTTGCTAAAAAGTCAATTGCAAACTTGCTTGCGTCTTTCAAAGACACCGTGCCGCCGTTGCCGCCCATATCGAACAGACAATACGCCTTTTGTGCGTCAAGCACGGCTTGTCTGCTCCCAAAATCGCTGCAAAACGCATATCCTTCTTGCTCGATACTGCCCTGTTTCTTTGCGTAAGAGTCGCTTGACGCTCCGCACAACAAATCCACACCCGACTTGATTTGGCTTGCAATGATATCGTCGGTGTCCTTGCGGCTCATTGCGTGCGCGCTGAACGATGCAGGCGTTGCTCCGCTCAATTTGTCCGATGTCACGATACCCGTGGCTTTGCCTTTGCTTTTGGCAACGTCAAGAATGGTTACGGTATCCCTGCCGTCCTTGTCCTTGCCTATGCGCCCGTTTTTGGTCAAAACTCCCGTTGCAAGAGCAGTGCCTGCCGCCGCAGAGTCGGTTGTTTTCGTCGCTCTGAACTTGACGCTCGTGAGCGAATCCGTGTTGACGGACGCTCTCTTCCAGTCCCCGAACGTGCAAGCCTCGCCGCTTGTCATCGCGCCTGCCGCAACGTGTTCAAGCCCCATTCCATCACCGATAACGTATATGAAGTTCTTGACCTTTGCACCCTCTTTGCACTCGACGTTGAGCGCGTCCACCACGCCGCCTGCGCCGCCCGATGCCGAACATGCCGCAAACGTTGCCAGCACCAGTGCCAGCACAAATATCAAACTTGCGATTTTCAACAAATGTTTTTTCATATCTCCACCGCCTTATATCCAAATTATACTTTCCCCCACATACAAAGTCAACGCCCAAAAATCGCAGTATTCTCAAAAAAACAAATCGAAAACTTGTCGCAAACTTCAAGTAAATTCTCAATCGAAGACAAAGATTGTTGCACCGATAAATTATAAAAAAAGCCCCATCCATACCGGTCAAAACGTCACCGGTGCGGATGGGTACCTATTTGTGGAGCCAAGGGGATTCGTAGGAAGTGTACCTTGGACGCTTCCGTAATAGCGAAGAAAGTGAACTTGTTCACTTCTCTGAGCGTCTACGCTCAACAAATCGTGCATTGCACTGCGCCTTTCGCGGACACTTCGTGTCTGATTTGTTGGCTATGAAACTGCACTCGATGTCCGCAAATGCTACGCGCTTGCGTCTCTCTCCGTTTGTTATCAGCCCGTAGGGGTTCGTGTTGCAGAACAACACCGTGATAAATCACGGAAAATCCCTTGTCTTT
>FR895563.1:54476-58075 GCA_000434435.1 Firmicutes bacterium CAG:475 | reverse complement strand
AGGAACGTCTGCATCTTTGAGTTTTTCGCCGTCCTTTACAGTTGCGGTTTTGATCGTTTCGTTACCGTCAACAAATTTGACAGTATGAAGCTTTGTCCACTTTGCCGAGTACGTCACGTCGGCCGTGATTGCCGCGCTCTTGTCAAACGCAACGTCACCAACGTACCAGCCCTCGAAGACGTATCCGTCTTTCGTGAGGTCGGCAGGGACGTCCGCGTCGGCAATGGTCTTTCCTTCTTCAACGCTGACCGACTTGATTTCGCTTTCACCGTCAACAAATTTGACTGTGTAGGACTTCGTTTGGTTTTCGTTGCAAGCAACAAAGACTGCCACGGACAAGATAAGAACCATCACAATTGCTATTGCAATGAGAAATCTTTTCTTCGTCATTTTGTGCCTCCATAATATTTATTTTTTTGTTTATTTACGTTTGTTTTGATACATGTCAAGCTTTTAAGCCTTTTTTAATGTAAAAATGATACACCCCATCCCCCGAACCGTCAATTTATTTTTATCAAAAAATTGAGGTTTTTTTGAGGGATAGGGTTTGCAATGCATAATTTTCAATACAATTGCATAAATTTGTTGGTTTTCTGCATAAATACGTGTGTTTCAGTGCATAATTTGCACAAAACACCGTATTTTTGCATTTTGCTTATTCAGTGACTTTCGTTAGCGAATCACACTCGTAATAATACATGCTTCCGTCGTATTCGGTTTCGTATCTTCCACCAAAAGACTTTGTATCGGCATTGTATTTCAACGTAAACACATATGGCTTTTCGTCATACGTGCAAGAAACCGTGACGGTGTTTGTTACCGCATCGTAATTCGCAATACCCCTGACGTTTTTGTCAAATACAAACGTGCCATCAGATTCAATTGTCAAATCGATATTGTTTCCGGTGCCGCTTGTTGCATTCGAACGTGTCCATGTGCCTCTCCACGTCCCGCAGATAGCTTCGGGGATCACTTCCGTCACGTCGCCGACTCTTGTGAGAGATACGCTTTCGCTGCCGTAAGAAATGGTGTTTGTCGTCACGTCAAACAAGTATTTTATGCTTGAAATCGTAAAGGACACGTTCTTCACACCATCGTACACCGCAACGAAGGGATTGCCCTTGTACGTTCCCGTCAAATCTTGTTTGAGGTTGAGCACAACCGCCGTGCCGTCAGATTCCGTGCCGGTGTAGCTGCCGACTGCGCTCGCAGGGAGTTTGGGAAGTTCTGTCGTGCCGGTGTAGCCCACTTTGGGGTACGTTGTCTCCTTAAGAACGCCTGTCGTGCATTTGACAAAGAGCAGGTTGTTGTCATAATAGAACACAAAATCGTAGACTTGCGATGAGTTATATTCCACGTGTACGCCCGTTGCGGTCACGGTGTATTGCGCCCAACCGTTGTGGTTTTCGCTGCTCCAATTGGGACGATATTCTTTGTTGTCCGCGCTATAATACAGCACTCTGGAATGGCCGTAGCCGTCAACCATGAGCAAATAGTATTTTTCGATATACTCTTTGCCGATCACATTGCCGTTTTTGTCTTGGACATTGATGTTCCCGCCTTGGTAGTACACGCCGCCGTAGCCGTCCGCTTTTGCAAGCGTCACAACGCCGTTTGCCGCTTTTGCAGCCTTGAAGTCAAAGCCGACAATGCTGAAATCGTCAAACACCGCAACCACGAGATCGCCGTACACTTCGTATGCGGAATAGGTTTCCTTTGCTCCCGTTATGCCGCCGATACCGTCAAGCGTGAAGGTCTTGTCACCATAGGTGTAAGTGCCTTCTTCCGCGCCGATGGCGTAAAGGATGTATTGAGACTTGTAGCTTGCGTTTTCATTGCTATACTTGGTGTAGACCACTCTGTAATCCACGCCGCCGATGGTGACTCTGTCGCCGTTTGCAAAGTTGTTCGGCGCAACGATTTGCGTGCTGTCTTGCAATTGACCGTCCTTCATATAGTACGCGCCCGCGTCATTGACGTACACCACGTTATTGATGTCGCCAGCAATGAGATAAGATCTCACGTTGCCGTCAGACGCAGGAAGCACCAACGCGTCGCGCTGTGAATCGGATCTGTGCAAATCGCCGTAGAACAAGCCCTTCTCCGCATCGAAATACAATGTTCCGATGCGACCTTCGAGCGAAATTCTCGCAAGCGTGTTGTTCTTGAACATTGCGTACGTGCCGAGCGTCTCGGAGTACAAACTGCGATATGCCACAACGCCGTCTTCACGGAATTCGATCTCGTAGTTTTGAGCATACGCGATCTTGTCGCTATCCGTCGTGGCAACGTACGGGGTATAGTACGTGCCGACAAACGGTTGTCCCTTGTAGTTTGCCGTGGGTTGAGCAAATATCGCGTTGGTGTAGCCCGCAACGCCGTTCTTGCCGACAAAGTTGACCGTCAAAGTCATGTCTTCGTTGACGGTTGCGCTCATGGACGTGAAATAATCGGCAAGCCATTTGCTCTCGATCGTGATGTCATTGCCGTCAATGGTGTACGTGCCGCTGTAACTCTTCACAATGCCATATTTATTCTTGAGAGATTCGCTTTGATAGCTGATTTTGCCGTCACTGAACGTCAACACGTCGCCGTCTTCGTTGTAGTATTCACCAAACACTTTCAAGTCGGACTTGGTGTAGGTGTACTCCACTTGTCCGGACATACCGTAATCAAAAACGAGCTTGATGCTGCCGTCTTCCGTCAACGTTCCGCTGACGTCGCCGTAGTTGTTGTAGAAGGTGAGCAACAAGATGCTGTTGCCGTCATAGGTGTATTTGCCGCCGATTGCGTTGCCGTTGACAAGTTTCAAAGTTCCGTCCGGAGCGAGATACAACACGCCGCCGTCAACTTGACCGTGATATTCGCCCTTGCCCGTGTAGACGTGTGTGACTTTGCTCGAATCGCCGAAACGCGCCTTGAAAGTCATGTCTTTCACAACCGGGACGTAATAGCGGTATCTTGCGCCGCTTTCAAACTCCCAGTCGAAGAACAGATTGTTGCCTTCGTTGCTCAATGCTTCAAGCTTGCCAACGATCGCAAACGAGCTTGCATTGAATTGTCTGACTTCTTCTTTGATGATCGTATCGCCTTTGACAAGGGACACGGTGTGCGTGCCGCTGATTGCCGTATCGGTCTTGGGGATTGCGATGCCGCCTTCAAGCGTCCATTCGCTCATATTCCACTTGACGTTTTGGGCAATCCACTCTGCGTCAAAGGTTGCGCCTTCTTCCGCTTTCGTGCCTGCCGCGTTGGTCTTGTCCGTGGTGGACGGCGAGAGTTTGTAGAAGCAGTTTTCAATCACGGTGCCTGCATCGTAATATCCGCCGCTGTAATCGTCCGTAAAAGTGTAGCCTGCGATGCCGCCCGCATAGCTCTTATAGGTTGTGGACGTCGCTCTGGTTGCAGTGACTCTGCCCGTGCTGAAACAGTCCAAAATAGTGTTGTCGTTGCTTGAATATCCGATGATGCCGCCCGCATAAGAAACGTCTTTGTTGGTGGCTTTGACTCTTGCGTAGTTTGCGCAGTTGATGATTGACATTCTCGAGCAGCTTGCATAGCCCATGATGCCGCCGGCCCACTCGCCGCCTTCCACTGCC
>FR895563.1:0-54460 GCA_000434435.1 Firmicutes bacterium CAG:475 | reverse complement strand
CCTCCCCCTGCCGCATTAGCGGTGGTCACGCAGTTGATCACTGCAAGCGCACCGTTGGACGCCGTTGATGTTGCGCCGATGATGCCGCCGTTGACAGCCGAATCGAGACTTGACGCACTTCCGTCGTCTTCAAACCTCTTTGCCACGACTTTCACTTCGGACACGCAGTTTTTCACGTATGCGATATATGCGATTTCCGAATCGTAGACGTCAAGTCCGCCCGCAATGCCGCCGATGCGTGACGGGTTGGACGCGCAAAGGCTCATGTTGAACTCGCCCGACACTCTCACGTTGGAGATGTTGGTGAGATTGCCATAGCCCACAATGCCGCCGACGTATGCGCCGATGCTGCTTTGATCTGCGCCGCTGACCACCGCATAGCTGACGTTGTCAAGCGTGAGATTGGTGATCGTGGCTCTGTGGCAATAGCCGAACAAGCCGACGTATGACATTCCCGAACGCAAATTTCTCTTGATCGTGAGATTGCTGATCGTGTGTCCGTTGCCGTCAAAGCTGCCGCTGAAACCGTACACCATTCTTTCGTTCTCTTCACCTTCGTTGAGCGTGACGAGTTGTCCTGCCGAAACGTAAGGAATTCCTTCCATATCGATGTCCGCAACGAGTTTGAAGAAAGATTTCGCATACTTTTCATTGTCATCTTCTTCGGGATGATTGACTTTGTCTGCAAAGTCCGCAAGGTCGTCGGCAGTCGCAATCAGATACGGATTGTTCTTGCTGCCGAGTTCGTTTTTCTTGACCTCTTCCCAAACCGCAACGAGTGCGGTATTCTTCGTTATGGGCGTTGCAAAGTCGAAAAGCGTGCTTTGACCTTCTTCCGCCCATCCTTTGAATTCATAGCCGTCTCTTTGCGGGTCTTGCGGCCTTTGCGCGCACGCACCCTCTTCAACGGTCTGCGCGGAGATACCGCTCACGCTTTCGCCCGAAAACGTGACGGTATAAGTCTTTGGATCATTGCCTTTTTCGTTGCAAGCAACGGCCACGCACGCTATGCATGCGACAAGGGCAATCGCCAATATGCTCAATGCAATTCTTTTGTTTTTCATATGCGCTCCTTATTCCCCCGCTTCGACAAGATATATCGTGACGCTGCCGTCCTCGCTTACGAACGCTTTTGCGCCCTCAACTTCGGTGAAGCTGATTTTGTATTTGAGCACAAGTGCGTCCTCCTCTCCCGATTTGTCGATGTCGTACACATAAATTTCGCCGTCGACTACTTTGTATGTATACATATATTCGGTTGTTTCGTGCTCGCCGTCAACGTCCTCTACGAGAGTGAGCGTCGCATATGCGTACACGTATTCCGAACCTTTGCTTCTTCCGTCAAGCTCGATCGTCGAACCGTCCGCCGCCGTATAAGTGCCGGCGTATTCGTCCGCAATCGTAATGACGGTCACCGTTTGTTTGTTGCCGTCGAGGATAACCGCATTGTTGTCGTCAAGGTATCCTACGTAATACAAGAACGTACCGTCGACGTAGAGCGAAACGTAGTTTGCGTCAACGTAGTACACGTCCACTTCGATTCCTGCAAAAACGCCCTTCGTAATGCCGTTGATGTCCATTGCTGCGGTAATCTTGAAGGTGTTGTCGTCCGACAAGAGATATTCTTTGCCGACGAGTTTGTGATACAAACCGAAATCGTCAACCTTCACTCCGTCCTTTTCAATGGTTGCGCCCCCGTTTGCAAACGTGATGACGTAAACGGTTACGCCGTCTTTCGTAAGCGTCACGATATCGCCGTCCACCGTGTAATCGTAATTTTCAACGCCGTCCGCCGTGGTGAGCGTCGCTTTGCCGAGACCCACCGCGCTCTTGCCGTTGAGGTGCAACACTGCGTCACCGACATGATATTCGTATTGGCTTGCGTAATCGGGAGCCTTGAAGACCACTTCGTTTACCAAAATTCCGTTTCCGTCGAGTTTTGCGACGTACGTCACGTTGTCGATCGTGAACGTTGCTTCGCCAGTCTTTTTGTTGTAATAGTATTCAACTTCGCTTGTCTTTCCGTCTTTTTCAACAGTCACGAAGCCTTTTACCAGCCATTTCCCTTGCGACGTCGATCCATCGACGTTGTACGAACCGAATCCGTTGAAAATGTACGTCACGCCGTTCGTACCATTCCACGTTCCGTAATAAGGATCGTAATAGGACATATAAAAGTCATCTATAATCATGCCTGTTTCAAAATAATATCCGGCAAGCTCAAGCATTTCGCTTCCGTCTTTTCCGACTACAATATTGAACATTCCGTAAAGCGACGTGCGATAGTACATATTGACCATCAACATTCCCGTTTCGTCGTATTCTGCAACATAATTGAAGCTGACTCCGTTGGAATCTCTGCCGGTGCCGTATCCGTCTTTATCGATACCGTCAAGAACTATCGTATAATCGTGGAGCGTATCCGTCCACGTTCCGATAAACGAACCGTCTCTGCCGTAAGTGGTGGACACTTCACCATCTTTCACAACCAAAAGTCCGTTTTCGTCAAACGTTGCCTCGATTGAACCGAAAGTCGCCTTTTCACCGTCCAAAACGTATTCGTACGTTGTGCCTTTATAGGTTACGCCACCCCTTCCGTCAAAGGTTATGGTTTCGATTCTGTTGAAGCTTGACTCCCATTTGCCTGCGAAAATATCGCGCTTTTCAAGTTCGAGTCCCGCGCTTATAGATTTCATGCTCATTCCGTCCGAGGTGATGGATGCGATGATTCTTGTAGAACCTATCGTAATCGTAACCACGTTGTCGTTGCAAGAATAAGTGAACGTTTCAGTGACGTTTGCGTTCGTTCTCGAACCCGTAAGGTCGGAAAGGAACGTGTACGTTGCGCCGTCGCTTGTGTACCACGTACCCATTGCGGCGTTTTGCTTTCTTGCCACGATGACGTTGTTCTTTTCACTCGTAAAGAACAAGTTGTCGTAAATGTTCAACACGTTGCCGTCAATGTCGGCATAGTAGTCGGCAAGCAACGAATAACCGCTTGTCGTCGTATATGCGATATATGCGAAATATGCGTCTTTGACGAGGAGTTTTTCTCCGTTGTAAACGTACATATAATCGGCGATAATGCCGTCGTAGTACATCGTCATCTTGCCGTTGTTGTCAAAGATAAGGTGCAATTCCGCATTGTAAATTTCGTTGTTTTTCAAAGTTTGAAGCACTGCGTAGTAGTCGCCTTCAACCTTCGAATAGTCCGCAAATCCGACGTAAACCGTTATATCCGACGTGATAAGGAAGGAGGACGGAATTCTTTGCGTGCAAGCCGCGTCGAAGAAGTAGCCGTAAGAAACCATGTTCTTCGTATCGTCCGCACCCTCTTTATCCGCGACGAAATTGTTCATTCCGCTGCCGCCGTAGATGTAGTAGATAGGCACGACGTCGGTTATGGTTACGGTGTCCTCGCTTTGCGTGAGCGGATTGCCGTCCGAGTCTTCTTTGGTGACATTTCTGCCGAAAACGAACTTAACGTTGACGTTGCCTGTCGCCGTATCGCTGTATACGGGCAAAATCGCGCCGTCTTCCTCTTTCCAGTCGGCAACGACCCAGCCGAGCAATTCGCTCAAATCCGCAAGGGAATTTGCAGAATACGTCTTGCCGTCCGTGACGATGCCGTCTTGCGTGTAATACGCTTTGAACAAAACCGCCTTTCTCGTGTCGATTTCGTTGAATCCTTTTCTGAAAATCAAGCCGGAGATGTCGCTCACTTCGTCCTCGCCGATTTGTTTCGAACTGGACAAAGTGCCGATTGCAACGCTTGACGAAATTGCCGCTTCATTGTCGCTTGCGCCCACGATACCGCCTGCGTAAGAGGCATCGCCGCCGCTTCTCGCTTCGATTTTGCCGTCAACGTAGCAATTTGCCACAGCCGAATCCGAACGCAAGTATCCAACGATACCTCCTGCGTACTTGTTTCTGCCTTCGACGTTGCCGACGAACGAGCAGTTGTTGACGTATGCCGGAGATGCATTGTTCGGGCCGTACGTTGCCGCCGCGATACCGCCGATTGCATAAAGCGAAGATTGACCGTTTGACACAAGGTCCGCTTGCACGGAGCAGAAGGATGCGGTTGCGGTATATTCCGTGCCGTAGCCTTGCATAAATCCGACGATTCCGCCCAGATAAACGATATTGTCGTCGGGCAAAGACGCCGTTACGGTGTACGAGCCTTTGAAGTTGCAGTTCACGATGTCGCCGCCCATGTTGTAAGCAACGATACCACCGAGAATGTAGTTATATTGTTTGTTAATCGCTTCGACTTCGATATCCGAATCAATTGTAAGATTCTTGATCGTTGCCGTTGCAATATATCCGAAGAATCCGGCAATGCCCTCGTCGCCGTCGAGATTGAAATTCGATACAACGTGTCCTCTTCCGTCAAATTCGCCTTGGAAATAAGTCTTTTGCCCGCCGATCGGTTCAATCGTTTCGCCGTTGAAATCGATATCCGCGGTGAGAGCCACAAACGCCTTTGCGTATTTATCCTCACCTGCGTTGATGCTGTCGGCAAACGCTTTAAGTTGTGCTGCGTTTGAAATGAGATATGGGCTTTTTGCGTTGCCGAGTCCCTTTATCTTTGCATCGTCGTAACGAAGACCTTCAACGCTGACCGTAACGGATTTTTCAACCGTGAAGCTGTATTTTCCGTTCGCGCCGAGCGTGCACTCTTTCGAGCCTGCGTAAACTTTGACTTCACCGACGTAATAGGGAGACACGCGCAAACCGAATTCGACGAGTGTGCCTACCGCAACGTTCTTGGGCGTCGTGCCTGCAAAAACGAAAGTAACGGCCTCGTCGTCCGACCATCTTATACGCGCGGTGTTCACAACCTCGTTCCATTGCGCAACGAGGGTTATATCGTTTGTGATTTTCGTGTCGAAATCGAAGGCAACGCTTGCACCTTCTTGTTTCCACCCCGCAAATTCGTATCCCTCTCTTTCGGGATCTTGGGGCTTTGTCACCTGCGAGTTTTCATCAACCTTGACTATCTCGTTTGCCGTATCGCCACCATATACGAAAGTAACCGTATATTGCGTCGTTTCCGGTTCCGGGGGTGTGTCGTCGCACGCAGCCAATGCAAAGCAAAGCACTATGCACAATGCCAATGCAAATATAGGTACGATTTTCTTCAATGTTGTCATATGTTTTTTCTCCTTGCAAGACGTCCCCGGTCTTGCTTATCGCCTGAGCGACACTCTATTTTCCCCTGCTTTGTCGCAAATTACTTTTTGATTTTAAGCAAATCTTTGATTTTGTTTGCGACATCCTCTTTCTTTTGTTGTTTTTGCGCCTTCATCTCGTCGAGTTCGGCATTGCGTGCGTCCTCAAGCTTGCAAAGTTCATCGTAGAACGGCATCTCGTCAAGCACTTTTTGGTCGTACTTATGGCACGCCACGTAGTGACCGCCGCCGAGATCGGTAAACTTGGGTTGGAACAGTTTGCATGCACTCATGCAATCCGAACAACGAGTGTGGAATTTGCAACCCTTTGGCGGATTCGCGGGTGACGGAATGTCGCCTTGGAGCACGATCCTGTTGATTTTGCTGTCGGGATCGGGCACGGGCACTGCCGAGAACAACGCCTTTGTGTACGGGTGAAGCGGATTGTCGAACAAGTCGCGCTTCGAGCCGTATTCCACCATATTGCCAAGGTACATGACGCCCACCTCGTCGGAGATGTGTTCGACCACCGACAAATCGTGTGAGATAAACAAGTACGCGAGGTTGTCGCTCTCTTGCAAATCCTTGAACAAGTTGATGATTTGCGCCTGTATCGAAACGTCGAGAGCAGAAACCGGTTCGTCGCAGATGACGAGTTTCGGTTTGAGCGCAAGCGCTTTTGCAATGCAGATACGTTGTCTTTGTCCGCCCGAAAATTCGTGCGGATATCTGTCGAAATAATGCGGTTGCAATCCGCACTTCGTCATTATGTCGACGATATAATCCTTATATTGTTCTTTTGGTACTATATGGTGCACCTTCACCGCTTCGCCCACAATTTCGCCGACGGTCATACGCGGAGAAAGCGACGAATACGGATCTTGGAAGATCATTTGGAAGTTCGGACGCATCTTTCTCAAAGCGTTGCCTTTGAGTTTTTCGATGTGCTTGCCTTCGAATATGACTTCGCCGCCCGTCGGTTCGTACAAGCGGAGAATGGTTCTGCCGAGAGTCGTTTTTCCGCAGCCCGATTCGCCCACTATACCGATTGTGTGTCCCGCCTTGAGTTTGAGAGAAACGCCGTCCACCGCTTTGAGGTACACGGTGTTGCTCTTTATAAGGCTCTTGGATATAGGAAAGTACTCTTTAAGGTCGTTGACGACAAGAAGATAATCGTCGTCTTGCGCCTTTTGCTCGTTTTCTACGTTCGTCGTGACTTCGGTATCAACGATTTCTTCTTTTACGTCGATATCCGTCGTTGCAATTTCAATCGTTTCAACGTCGTTTTGAACGCTTATATTTTCATTCGTCATACGATTTCTCCTTTGTCCATGCAACGATAGCACGCCACGAAGTGCGTGGGCGAAACTTGAATCATAGGCGGATATTCGCCTTTGCAAGCGTCGCATTTCATATTGCAGCGATCCTTAAAGTAGCACGTTTGCAACATATTGATAGGATTGGGCACGTTGCCGGGAATACTGTAAAGTCTGTCTACTTCTTTTCCGACGACGGGCTTGCTCTTTTGGAGGCCGATCGTGTAAGGATGGAGCGGATTTTTGAAAATCTCTTGCACCGTACCCTTTTCCACGACTCTGCCCGCGTACATGACCACCACGTAGTCGACCATTTCGGCAATGACGCCCAAGTCGTGCGTTATGAGCATAATCGAGCCGCTTATCTTGTTTTTGACGTCGCGCAAAAGGTCTAGAATTTGCGCCTGAATGGTGACGTCAAGAGCGGTTGTAGGCTCGTCTGCGATGATGAGTTTTGGATTGCAGCAAAGAGCCATTGCAATCATAACTCTTTGACGCATACCGCCCGACAATTCGTGTGGATAGGACTTGTAAACATGTTCGGGCATCGCTATGCCGACGAGTTTGAGCATTTCTATGCTCTTTTCTTTTGCGGTTTGCTTGTCCGCACCATCAACGTGAAGAAGGGTGACTTCGTCAAGTTGGTTTCCTATCGTGAAAACGGGGTTGAGCGACGTCATCGGCTCTTGGAAAATCATTGCGATTTCTCTGCCCCTGATTTTCGACATTTCGGAGATAGGCGTTTTTGCAATATCGTAGACGACTTCGCTTTCCTCAAAAATCTTTCTGTGGCGCACTTTACCGTGCTTGTCAAGCGAGGGTTTGACCATCGGTTCGCCGTTTTCGTCGAGCATCTGATTGCCGTTTTCGTCGAGCACCGGTTCGGTGATTTCTTCCGTACCGACGACTTTTCTTTGCGTCGAGCGGAAACGAATGCTACCGTCCACGATTTGTCCCATGGGTCCTTGAACAAGTTGCATGAGCGAAAGGCTGGTGACGGATTTTCCGCAACCCGATTCACCCACGACGCCCACGGTCGAGCCTTGCGGAATGTCGAAGGACACGCCGTTGACCGCCTTCACGACGCCGTTGTCCGTGAAGAAGTAGGTGTGCAAATCATCGAATTCGACGACGTTTCTGTCGTCTTTCATTTCGGTGATGTAGTCGTCTTTGGTATAAGCCGCTCTTTTCTTTTTGAGTTGCTTTATCGTGCGAAGGTTTTGCTTTGCGATATTGCGGGACTCTTTGGCGGTTATATAATGCTTGTTCTTATCCGTAGTTTTTTCTTTCTTTTCAAACATAACATTATCTCCTTGCCTTCGGGTCGAACGCGTCGCGCAAACCGTCGCCGACGAAGTTGAACGCAAGCACTGCAAGTACTATGCAAATACCGGGTGAAATCCACAAATTCGGATACAAACGGAGCGCAGTGTTGTTTGCGGCTGCGTTTATCATGTTGCCCCACGTTGCGTATTCCGCCGGAAGACCGATGCCAAGATAGCCGAGCGTCGCTTCCGTAAGTATGATACCGCCAAGGCCGAGCGTCATCGAAACGATGAGTTGCGGCATAACGTTGGGAATAAGGTGCTTGAATATCTTTCTGCTTGCCGGAAGACCGCTTGCCTCTGCGCTCAACATAAAGTCTTGCTCTCTCAAAGACAAAATCTGTCCCCTTACGAGTCTTGCCGTGCCTGCCCAACCGAACAGCGTCATCATCGCCATCAGTATATATAGCTTTGCAGGACCGGTGACGTCTTGCGCGTCGAGCGCGACGCCCACGATCATAAGCATAGGCATTGTAGGCACGCAGTTGAAGATATCCACTATACGCATAATGATTTGGTCAACCCACTTTCCGAAATAGCCTGCCAAACCGCCGAGGAACACGCCGATTATCGTTTCGAGAATGATAACGACAAAGCCCACCGTAAGCGACACTCTGCCGCCGTACATAAGACGCGAGAACACATCGAATCCCTTGTCGTCCGTGCCGAGCAAGTGGTCTTTGGAGGGTTTGAGATAGTTGGTCGGTTCGGAATAAGTGACGATATACACGGTATCTTCGCCGAAATCTGGCGCAGATACTTCGGTATAATACGTTTCTTTGACCTTTTTGCTGTCGTCCGCTTCTCTTTCGCCCCAAATGAACGGGAGATTGGAAAAGAGCGGGCCTATGAAAGAAAACACAAACAGCACGATAAGCATCACAAGTCCCGTTATGGACAACTTGGATCTGAAGAAGCGTTTGAGGACGATTCTGCCGGGGCTGAGGGTTCTCGACGTTCTCTCCTCGACGCTTTCCTCCTCTTCGTCGCTTTGTGCGGTTTCTACGTTTTCTTCGTTTTCTTTGTTGACTTCCTGCGCTTTTTCGACGTCGTTTTCTATATCGCAAACGTCGGCGTCCGTGCCGATGTTGTTGACAACGTCGTTTTGTTCGTCAAGCAGGGTTTCCGTCGGATTGCCGACGATTATTTCGTCTTTGATTTCGTCCATACTTACCCCCCCCCTACTTTCCTATCTTGACACGCGGGTCGACTATTGCGTACATCAAATCGCTGAACAACGTACCCACAACAGTCAGTATCGCTATAAACATGTTGTAGCCCATGATAAACGGTATATCCGCGACGACGAGAGCGTCGTATGCTAGTTTACCGATACCGGGAATACTGAACACGGTTTCCGTGATCATTGCGCCGCCGAACAGGCTCGGCAAAATTCCTGCCATCATGGTGACGAGAGGAATCATGGTGTTTCTGAATACGTGTTTGTAAACGACTTTTCTTTCACTGAGACCTTTTGCTCTTGCCGTGCGAACGTAGTCCGCATTGAGAGCTTCCAAGGTGTTGGTACGCGTATAACGCATAAGCGAACCGATGGAAAGAATGACGAGAACCGCCATAGGCAAAACCATATGCCACAGCGTATCTCCGAGTCGCACTATCCACGACGCGTCCATAGGCAAAGACGCAGACGCTATGCCGCCCACTTCGAACCAGCCCAGTTGCACCGCAAACAAGCGGATTGCAAGAGCCGCAAGGAAGAACGTGGGAAGACTTATGCCCATCATTGCCAAAACGGTGACGGAATAGTCGATAAATCCATATTGGTGCGTCGCCGCCTTGATGCCGAGCGGAATTGCGATTGCAAATTGCAAAATCGTTGCGATAAACGCAATTGCAAACGAAATGCCCATATTTTGAACGATGACGTCCGAAACCGGTCTCTTATACTTGAAGGACATGCCCAAATCGCCTTTGAGGAGGTTGCCCAACCAGTTGAAATAACCTTTGATGATTGCAACGAACTTATCTCCGCCCGTTGCGACTTTGTAGGACATATTCACCGTCACGACGCTACCGTTTGAAAGAGTAAACGTCATGTTGCGGATTGTACGAGTGTCCATACCTTCTGTTTCGTTGACGACGTAAGTTCCTTTTTCGACGGGGGTGATGATTTCGTCAAGCGTAATCATGGAATCGTCGGCGGTTTCGTCGCCTTCTTTCGTCGTTTCGTCGGCTTTTGCGCCACGGCTTGTAACCTTGCAGATACTGAACGTGCCGGTGTTGAGATATTTTCCGTCGGCGTCGGTGTCCGCAGTGATTATAACGCGGGTATTTTTGCTTCCGTCAAAAGAGCCTTCGTACCAGGAGTTGTAGCTCTTGATGCCGAGGGATATATCTTCGTCGTAAGTGACTTCTTTCGTGTTTTTGGTGAACGTTTCGCCGGCAAACTGACTGTTTTCGCCAATCGTGAGATGCAAATACGCATCCGGCATGGCAAGACCGTACAGTTCTTTGATTCGGTCGACGTCCTCCTGTTTCATAGTGCCCTGTTGCACCGCAGACGAGTATTGATTGTCAACGTAGTCCGTCGGCATCATACGCGCGAGCGAGTAAATAATGATAGACACACCAAATAGAATCACCACCGACAGAAGCAGTCTTTTGACTATGTATTTTAACGTATCCATAAAAACTATTTTCCTGTCTTTCCGTCGGGCGTTTTCACACCCGACGGTATCGGTTTAGTTGAGTTTGTTCGTTGCGCCGCAAGGCGCGTTTTCAGATTTTATCTGTAATTCAATTCCCAAATTCTGGAAATCAATCCGTTGTACGGAGAGCGTTCGCTTGCGGGAGTCATCGTGCCTTCGTCAAGCACGTTCTTGTTGTATGCGGACATATCGTTTCTTTGATAAGTCGGCATTTCGACTGCAAATTCCATAACCTTGTCGAGAGCTTGAGCATAGATGCCCTTTCTTTCGTTTTGGTTGGTTGTGGAACGACCTTGGTCGATGAGGTCGGAAAGCTCGGTGATGATTCGATACTCTTCAGCGTAAGCCTCGGTGTTCTTGCCTGCTTTGATTTGCTTGTAGCCCCAGTTGCTTGTGGAACTTGCTTGCGAATCCATGTGGTAGACTTGGTACATATCGGGGTCGATTGTGGAAGACCACGCTGCCGCCCAAATTGCAAGTTTACCTGCCGACAAATCGCTGAGTGCGGTTTGCGAAGTCACGACTTTGACGTCGAATCCGACGCTGTTGAGGATTCTTGCAGCGTTGAGGAACATGGAGTATGCGGGGTGATCCGTCGAGCCGCCTGCGATTGTGAGCTTGTAGTTGAGCGTATCCACGCCGAATCCGTCGATGTTCTTTTCGTAGCAGGTGCCGTTGAACACGTAACCCGCATCTTCGACGAGTTGTTTGATTTCTTGTCCCGTGCTGTCGTAAGCATAGGTGACGTCGTCTTGTTTATAGATCGTCGCGTCCTTTGGGTATGCCCAGTTCGTCTTGGACATAGGACGATAGATGATTTCCGCAAGGCCGCCTTGATAATAGTTTTGCGTGATAAGCGAGGTGTTCATCGCCTTGATGATTGCTCTTCTCACGTTGATGTTCGGAACGAATCTCGGGTTTAGCCCGACGTAGCCGTAACCGCTCGTTGCGATTTCGACGTGTCCGAGACCTGCATTGTTGACAGCTTGAATGTTGGGTTGCGTTGCGCTGGGCTCACCGAAGTCGATATCGCCGTTGGTCAACGCGTTGATGATTTGGTCGCTTTCGACGACTTTGTAACGCACGTATTTGATCTTTGCGTTGCTGATTCCGCTGCCGAGAGTTTCGAAATACGGATTGCGCTCGTAGTAGACCATGTTGTTGTTGAAGAACGTGTCGCTCGTCACTTCGCCGCTGCCGCTTGCGTTGGACGCTTTGTACGTGCCTGCGCCGACGGGGAGACCGACTTTGTTGGATGCGTTGATAACTTCGTTCATGAATTGGATTTCACCGAATTCAAGGCCGAATTCCGTCGTTCCGTTGAATGCCGCAACGTAATCTTTGCCACGCCACGTGCCCGAATAATAGTGCATGGGAGCAACCGTAAACGAGAAGTTGTAGATTGCCTTGGGGTCGACGTCGTTGATCTTGATAGAAAGCACGTCGTGCTCTGCGCCGAGGTCCTTGCTGTTGAAGTTGGTCACTTTGTGAGTGGTGATACCTTCGATGTTGGGCACAACCTTCGTACTGCCTTTGAAATAGTCGCTCTTTGCTTCCGCAGTGAATTGGTCGAGCACCGTAGATGCGGTTTGCCAATATTTGACGATGGTTTCAAAGTTGGATGCCGACGTCTTGGTGATGTCGAGTTGTCCGTCTGCGGTGGTCTTGAAGTATGCGGTGAAAACGCTGCTGATGCAGTATTCTCTGATTGCGTCTTCTCTGCTCAAACTGCTTGCTTCGACGTAGGGCAAAATGGAATCGTTGTAGAACTCGTCCGCAGCCGCTTTGTCGAGCTTATAGTTGCCGTTTGCGTCTTTATACTTGCGACCGGGATTTACGGGATCTTCGAGCAAAAGTTCGTTCATGCCGCCGTCGTTGAGCATAAACACTTGCCATGCATCAGTGAAATCGTTGTCTTTCTTGTAGGTTTCGATGTCAACGCTGTTCCAGTCCGTCGTGAGCTCTTTTTGGAAAGTTTCCGCAACGTACTTGAAATCTTTTTCGAATTGAGCCTTCTCTTCGTCCGTCCAACGATCGGAGGGGCGTTCGTCCTCTTTCGTGCCGGTGTATTTGAAGGTTACATATTCGATAAGCTCGTCGATACGCACGTTTGCGTCAGAAACGAATTGCTCTTCGAATGCCGTGGAATCGCTTGTTACGAATTGTTGTTGACGATAGTTTTTAAGTCCGACGATATCCGTTGAATAAACGGTTGCGGAACCCGTGTAGGACGGATCGAGATAGACGTAGAGGTTGAACAAAACGTCTTTGATCGTAAGGTCGTGTCCGTCGGAGAATTTGATACCGTTTTTGATAAGAAATTCGTAAGTGGTGTATTTCTTTCCGCCCTCTTCGGTTTCTTTGACGATATAGTCTTTCGTCACGGTCGGCTCGTTGTCACCGTAGGTGATGTTGCCCTTGGAATCTGTGCTGAGCATTCCGATTTGAGTCATACCGACGATTGAAGAGTCGTATGCCGACGTTGAGAAAAATGGGTTGAAAACGCCGTCCGGAGTTGAAATACTCATTGCGAAAGGACGTGTTTCGGGATCGTAACTCTGCCCGGTTTCGTTGCATGCCGCAAGCATAGTCGTCGTGAGCAAAACCATAGCCGCAATGAGAACGATTGTCGTGATTTTCTTTGCGTTTTTCATGTTGTCTCCTTATATGAAGTAAATATTTTTTGTTTTGTCGATTTTATATTTCGAAAGCCTGTTTTACGCTCCCGTTATCGTAACGCCGGAATAGTCGCAATTCAGCGTCGTCGATGCGTCTTTTGCAATCCATTCGTACGCCGTTGACGTCTTGTTGTCGCCGAAATCGCAATTGAGCGTGCCGTTTACGATCTTGACGTCGGTGATTTTTGCGCCTTCTCTTGCTTCGTATGCAAAGAATCCACCCACAAATTCGCCGTTGTCGAGTTTAACGTTGAAGTTGACGACTGCGTCTTTGATCGTAAGATTGTAGATGTCCGTCTTTGCACCGAGCGTTCCGAAGATGCCTGCGCCCAGCGTATACTTGTTGCAGTTTCTCGTCAGATTGATGCCTGTGATTGTGTGTCCGTTGCCGTTCAACTTGCCGTTGAAAGAGCCGTATCTCCAGGTTTTATCGGTAAAGTCGAGGTCACAATCGAGGTAAATATTCTTGTTTGAGCTCAATGCTGCCAGAAGTTGATCTTCACTCTTGACGATCGTCCACGAACCTTGGATATACTTGCAGTACACCGTTATATCTTCCGTCCCGAAAACGTAGGGCCATTCGAAAGTTTCTTCGCTTGTTGCGTCGACGTAGTATTCATAAAGCGTATAACCGCTCTTTACGGGTTCGACGACGGCGGACGGTCTTTCTTTTCTCGATTCGGGAGTGCCTGTTTCTCTCTTGACTTCCTCGCCCGTTTCTCTATCGACGAAAACCATTGTGGGCACGCGGAGCAATCTTGCGTACAGCGTCATGTCGGAGTTGACTCTCATCGTTGAAAAATCCCATTTCGTCGCAAGTTTGACCATTTGCGTATCCGCATCGACGACGACGTTGCCGTCGGCATCTTTTTCGGGGAGATACCAGCCTTCGAGATAGTATCCGGACGCTTCGTATTGCTTGAAATCGTCTCTCGTGCCGGGCTTCAATCCAACCAGAGAATTTGCTTTCACGCCGAGATATTGCGTCTGACAGTTCGCATCGAGCGTGCCGACGTTGTAGTCGAAAGTGACGAGATAGTCATAGTCGGGTTTGGCTTGCGACGTATTGCATGCGCAAAGCGTGACGCAGAGCGTCAACACGACAAGAGCGCAAACCAACAGTAAACTTCTTTTTGTTTTCATTTTTATACTCGTTTCGGATTATAATCCATATTTATTCTCGCCCGTCCGCGCACGCTTGCGCGGACGAGGGAGTGTTTTTGTTATTCTTCGTCGGATTTTTCTTCCGATTGTTCTTTGTCGTCCGTATCCTGCGCGATTTCGTCCGACGTTTCTTTTTCGTCCGATTTGACGTTGTTTTCATCGGACTCTTCTTTGCTTTGCAACTTGCTTGCTTTCTTCTTTTTGAGGATGACAAGCACTGCCGCCGCAACGCCTGCAATCACAACGACGGGGACGACGACGCTGACTGCAATGACAACCGCCTTGTTGTCGTCCTTTTCGACTTTGCCGTCGGTATTCGGGCCGTCGGGATTGACGGGAGTCGTCTTTTGCTCGATGTTCACAAGCAAGTCGACGTTGTAGGTCTTTCCTTCGTAAACATAGGTTACCACGACTTTTTCGTCACCGTACGCAAATACCGTCTTGTCAATCGTGTAGTCGGTGACGACGATTTCGCTTTGGTCTGCAAAGATTGCTTTGACAACCATGCCCGTTGCGTCAAACGATTCGCCTTCGACGTATCTGATCTTGTTGGGAATGGTTGCAATCTTCAATTGAGAAAGCGCAACGGGTTGACCGAGTCTTGCTTTTGCGGTTCTTATTGCCTTTTCCGTTACAAGCAATTTTTGTTCGTATTCGCCAAGGAGAGCGATTTGCTCTTTATCGTTGATAGAGTTGTACGCCTTTCTTGCGTTTTGCGTCGCTTGCGCCACTGCGTCGAGTGCGGTTATATCCGTTGCCGCCGCAATTTGATCGTCCGTCATTATCTCGGCAATGCTTTCGATTGCGTCGATGGTTTCGTGCGTCTTCGCGTCGGGAAGAATGTTGCTCGTCTTGTTGATCGTGCCGAAGAACTCCGTCCATACGTTCGTGTCGTAACCAGTTCCGTTCTTGGGGATGTTCATCGTCAACTTGAAGTCGGGCGCATCGTAGAACTCTTTATTGAAGTAGTCTTTGTAGATACGTTTTGCGACGTAGTCGAGGAAGTTTGCGTAGTATATCGTCGATCCTATCGTCGTGGTGCTCGTCGTGCTTTGAGCGAAGAGCAAGTACACGATATCGTTTGAGCTCATACCCGTCGTATCGACGTATTTTGCAAGTAAAGTCGGGGCTTCGACGCTGTTGAACGTGTAGTTCTTCACCGAGCTGGAATAGAACGCATAGCTGCCGATCGTGCCTACCGTGTAGACAAATTCGATGTTTTCAAGCTCTTCAACGCCTTCGAACGCGCTGTCGCCGATTGCGACGGTGCAGTCAACGGTCTTGTAGGACTTGCCGCTCTTGCCGGCAGGATATTGCAACAATTCGTAGCCGTCCGGTCTAACCGCATAAAGTATGCCGTCGATAGACACGATTTCGCCGTCCGACGCAACGTTGATTGCGGTGAGCGTCTTTATGGACGAGAACGCACCTGCTCCGAAACTCGGAATATTGCGCGATTTGACTTGTTCCACTCTGCCCTTTTCGTCGTAAATCGTCCAAGTGTACTTGTACGTCGCCTTGTTGAAGGACGCGGGAAGCGTAACGGTCGTAAGCGAAGTGTTTGCAAACGCATAGTCGCCAATAAACTCTGCCGCGCCGAAGTTTACGCTTGTAAGCGGTGCGCTCATAAACGCGTAAGCGTCGATTTCTTTTGCGCTTGTGAGGTCTACGCTCGTGAGTGCGGTGTTTGCAAACGCACCCTTGCCGACGATCTCGGCAGTGCCGAGAGCCGCGTTTTCAAGCGAAGAGCAGCCGTAAAACGCATAATCGCCTATCGTCTTTACGCCGGTGAGGTTGATGGTCGTAAGCGCGGAGCAATTGAAGAACGCGTTTTCGCCGATTTGCTCGATTCCGTCGGGGATAACGACGCTAATAAGGTTTGCGCGTGCGCTCGACGCGTAGAACGCGGATGCGCCGATAACCTTCGTGCCGTTGCCGAACGTTACGTTTTTGAGTGCGAGCGACGACAAGAACGTTTCCTTGCCCATCTCGGTCACACCGCCGAGTTTGACGGTTTCGAGATTGTTGCACGTTACAAACGCTCTGTCACCGATCTTGGTTGCTTTTTCAAAGTTCGCAGCCGTGAGTTTGGAAGATGCAAAAGCGTTGTTTCCTATGCTCTCGACGTTGTTTGCCACGACTTCCGTCACTCCGCTGTTTTGGAATGCATAATTGCCGATGCTCGTTGCGCTTGCAAGGGTAACGCTCTTAAGAACCGTCGTTCCCTTAAACGCATACGCACCGACCGACGTCACGCCGCCCAAGCCGTTGACCTCGGAAAGTCTGGTGCAGTTTGCAAAAATTCCTTCGGGAAGTGCGCTTATGCTGCCGAACGTCACCGTTTTGATCGTACTGCCTGCAAACGCATACGCTCCGATCTCCGAAATGCCGGAAAGGTCGGGCGTCGTGATTGCGTTGCAACCTGCAAACGCTCCGTCCGCTATGCTAACGACGCTTGAAAGCATCTCGAATTCCTTCTTTGCGGTCGGGACGCTTACGATTTGCGTCTTATCTTTGTTGTAAAGTACGCCGGTGTCTTTCACAATCGAGCCGTCGCCAACGCTGTAATTTGCGTTTTCGCCGTTGATTGAGAATTTGTCGAATTTCTCGCAACTTGCAAACGGAGTGGATTTTCCGCCGACAAGTTTCGTGTTTGCGCGCAAAACGACTTCTCTGAGGTTGAAGCAACCTTCAAACGCGCTCTCGCCTATCGAATACTCTCCGTCGGGGAGTACGATTTTGGATATTCTGACTCCCGCAAGCGCATCGTTGCCGATGCCGAGGAATTCCTCTTCCGGCTCGAACGAGAAGCTCGTAAGTCCCGTACATCCGTAGAACGCGCCTTCTTTGAGGTAAGAACCTTTGAATACGAAGTTCTTCAACGCCGTGCAGCCCGAGAACATATTCGTGCCGATATCGGTATATTTCGACGTCGTAACGCTTGCAAGTTTGGTGCAGTTTGCAAACACGTCGCTGCCCGTGACGCGAAGCTCGGAAATGTCGATGCTTTCAAGCGCCGTGCAACCCGAGAACGCTCCGCTGCCGGCAGTCGTGATACGTTGCGGATTTTCAATCGTCGTAAGCGACGTGCAGTTTGCAAACGCATTGCGACCGATCGTTATTGCGCCGTGGTACGTGTCGGACACGTTGTGATCTCTGTCCGTAAACATTCCGAATTTGACCGTTTTGAGTTTCGTACAACCCTCGAACGCGCTCTCACCGATGACGATGCATTGGCTCGGAATGACGATTTCTTCAAGATTTGTGCAGCCCTTGAACGCCGTCTTGGGAAGTTCGGTAAGCGTTGAGGGAAGCACGACTCTCTTCAAAGTGGTGTTGTTCCAGAAGCACTCTTCGTCGATGTACATGACGTTCTTGTCTTCGGGGATCACGCACTCTTCGCCGCCGTAATAATCGTACAACGTGTAGTTGAGGATTCTGTAATAGTCGCCGACGACGATTTTCAGTTTTTTGCTCAAACGCGTTCCGCTTGCTTTGGCTTCGATATACGCAGTGCCTTTCGCTTTTGCGGTTATGTTGCCGAGGTTGTCGATTTCAACGACGGCAGGGTTTGTAGACGTCCATGTAAACTCGACGTTTTGGATGTACCACGGAGACATGCTTGCAACGATTTGCAAAGTTTGTCCGGGGTTGAGATCGAGATCCGACTTGTCCACGTTCACGGCATATCCGCTGCCGTTGAGCACCGTCGGGAACACGATTTTGTCCGCAACGGGTTCTGCAAGTCTTTCTTCACCGACGATAACGTCGACTCTTGCGTAAATCAAGCTGTCGCTTTCCTCTCCGTCTTTGAGATAAATCGTGGCTCTGCCTTGCGCCAGACCGAAGATTTCTTCCTTGTTGACGGCAACGAATCTGCTTCCGCTGTCAACGTACCACGAAAGCGTTTGCGACATGGTTGCATCGGGAAGAGTGGTTATCGAGGGCGTAAACAACTCGTTTTGTTTGATTTCGAGCTCGTAAATGGGATATTCCTTTCCTTCACCGCTCGTATTCTTGCCCGTTTCTTCGGTGTCGATAAGTCTGCCGTCGGCGTCGCTTACAAGCACCGTTTCGGGATAGTCTAGGCCTGCTTGGGCGTTGATGATATACGTCGATTGATTCATTGCGTAGTCTTCAACCGCGATGTACATCTTGCCCGTCTTGATGTAGTCCTCGTAAATGTCCGTGATGTCGAAAGACACCGTGCTCTTTTGTCCTTGTCCGCCGTACACGGGAATGGGATGCTCCGTCAAAAGCGTGAGCGTGCGTTGTCCTCTTTCCGTCTTTACGTAGCAGGGCATGACGTCTTGCACATATTGGTTGTCGACGACGTCCACGTCCATATAGATACGATATTTAACTTTTTTGTTTTCCGTATAAGATTCATATCTGATGCGGTAGTCGAGCATTTGCGGTGCTTCGTAGTCTACTGTGAATTGGAAGTCGAAAGAGTTTCTGTCGGGGTTTTCGCCGCCCGGATAGTCGAGTTCGCCTTTCAAAGACACATAGTAAGTGCCGTTGTTGAGCAAGTTCCATTCGGAAGGCTTGATTTCAAGCTGTATCGCCGCCGCCCTGTTCGAGCCGCCCGCCGCATAAGACTTGCTGATATTCTCTTGTCTTTCGGTGTAGATAACTTGTCCCGTCGCTGCGTCTTTGATTTCAACGTTCATGTATGCCGCGCCGCGAAGAAGTCCCGCATAAACCATGTACACTTCGTAGATGGTTCTTTGTCCTCTGTTGTCGAACATAGAAACGGCGGCTTTTTCCTTTTCGGGATAAATTTTCACTTCGCTTTCGTCCATCTCGTACAAGTACGCGCCGAGTTGGAGGATGTATTTGTCGTCAAAGTACATGCCGATGACTTTGGTGTCCGCCGCACTTGCCACGAGCTTATCTTCCGCAGGAACATTGGTGTCCTTTTGGCTCTCTGCAAGTTCGTAGGTGCTGTAATCGAAGAGCGGAGCGTCCGTCCAGTCGCCGTAGAACGCAAGATAAGGCAATCCAATGGTGACTTTGGTCGTATCCGCGCCTTTCAAAGACACGAAGCCTTCGACGTACATACCGTTTTTGAAGCTCTTGTCAAGATAATTTCTCGCCGCTTGCGAAAGAGTGATTTTCACCTTGACGGTGGTCGTCATATCCGCGCCGACACTGATGCTTCCCGTATGAGGCGCACCGTCAACGACGTACTCGATGGTGCTGTCCGAAAGCATATACGCTTTTTCCGCAACCGTCTTGTTGTCCGACGCAAGAGTTTCCGTCATAACGTACACGGTGGGATCGTATTGCTCGATTTTGCCCGATATGTTGTTGATGGTAAACTCAAACTCGTAAATGCCGGTTTTTTGTTTGTCGTCGTAAAGCTCGACTTTGGTCTTATCTCTGACGTTGCCGTCTTTGTCCTTGACCGTGATAAAGCTTTCCGCGTTTATAGCGTCCGCAATGCCTGCAAGTCCCGCGCCTTGTTTTCTGGGCGAATAGGGGTTTCCTTCGTCGTTGAGAGCAATCGTTGCGGTGCTCATAAGCACTTGATTTACTCTTGCGTTGAGCTCAACGCCCGTGAGAGTGGGATTTGCGGTTTTGAGATGTTGTCTTAAAAGCGCAATCGCACCCGACATGTTCGGAGCAGCCATACTCGTGCCGCTGTACACGTCGTATCCGCCGGGAACGGCACTGGTGATTTCTCCGCCGTGAGCGGTGATTTCAGGTTTAAGTTGCAAGTCGGGAGTCGGGCCCCAGCTCGAGAAGTCGGACATAAACGGACCCGCTTTGAACTCGGAGTTGATTTGCACCGAGCCTACGCCCTTGTCCGCTTTTTCGACGAACACCTTGCCTGCGTCCATAGGAATGGAGCAAGTAGGCACGGGGTTGTTGACGTCGCCGAGCGACATTCTTATCGTACCCGACAAGTTGTTGTAGATTATAACCGCGTCCGCGCCGTTGTCCATTGCGGTTTGCACTTTGTCCGCAAAAGTCGTGTCGCCGCGCTTGATGAGAGCAATCGTTCCGTCGTAACCGGTTTTGTCTTGAAGTTCTCTTCTGATTTTCGAGGTGTAGTTCGTCGCTCTGCCCACGCCGCCTACGACGACGTATTTGAAGTTGAGCGTATCGCCTTTGCTCTTGCCTGCGATGTTGTAAAGTCTTTCGACAAAGTCGTATTCGTTGCCGTTTGCGTCCGAAGATTCGGTGATAAACGCAACTTGATTTTCATCATTGTTTGCTTGAATAAAGGTTGCCTTTTGTCCGTTGATGGACGCAACCGAAAGCGCCGCACCGTAAGTGGACGGAGAGCCGACCGTACCGCTGTCGGGATTGCTTGCAAGGTTCGTACCGTTGCCGCCGCCGAAGCCCGAGGAATAGTCGTTGCTCGCAGCAACCACAAGGCTGATGCCTGCCGCTCTCACTCTGTTATAAACTTCGTTGATGAGTTCGTCGCTCTTTTCATTGGAGAAACCCGCACTCGAACCAAGGCTCATGTTGATGACATCCACGCCGAGTTCAACGCAGTCGCTGACCGCCGCGATGATGTCGATGGTGTCCGCACCGCCCAACGAATCGCTGTCGAGGTTGTCGGTGAAAACTTTGCATATAACAAGTTGCGCTTCGGGAGCGACGCCCACGAAAGTCTCGTCCGTTTCTTTGTTCACGACGTAATCGGATTTACCTGCGACGATACCTGCAACGTGCGTGCCGTGCGTCGAATAGGACGGATAAACATCCGCGTCGTCGTCCGCATAGTCGTATGCGAAAGGCACTTTAGAGTTGTAGTACACCTCGTCAACGGTGGCTTGAGCGTTGAATCTCGTGCTTGCAGCCATCTTTGCCGCAACATATTCTTTCGTCCAAGCAGGGTTGGACGGCATTGTAGAAAACGCCTCGTGAGAATAATCAAGACCGGTGTCGAGCACGGCAACCACCATACCTTCGCCCTTGTAAGAGAGGTTGGACGAATCGTAAATACCCGTCGTATAGACGTTTGCGTTGTTGCTCACGGCAACAGTCGGAATCGAATAGGATTCCGAATAATAAACACTCTTTACACCGTCGAGCTTTTTAATCTCGTTGAATGTGTCTGCATCGACTTTCAGAGCAACGCCGTTGTTGAGCGTCGAGTATGAATATTTGTATTTGTAGTCGATACGATTGTTGTCGAGTACTGCGAGGAAATCTTTGTGTGACGCCTCGATGTCGGCTTTGAGCAACTTGCCTTCTTCACTGTTGCAATACGTCGTAAAATCACCGTACCAATATCCTCTGTTTTCGTAAGACGTAAAAAGCGAATCGCCTTCGAGCTCTACTATAACCCAGCGTTTGCCGCTGTATGACGCGGTCGTTTCCTGAACGGCCGTTTGACTGAAGTATTGTTGGCGAAGCGTTTCCATGTCGAAATTGCCGACTTTGCTAAATCCGGAAACAGCATCCGTTTTCGCCACGTCTTGTCCGGCGGTGGCAACCCCACCCATTCCGAGAGCGAACGTGACGATAAGGACGCATATCAACGCCACAAGCGAGTAGTGTGTAGTTTTTGTCGTTCTTCTGTCCATTAAAGTCTCCACGCATATATGCGCATTTATAAAATACAAGAGTAAATTGTAGCAAAGGTAATCCTAAAAATCAACAACTTTCTTCGTTCCGAACGCATTTTTTTGCATAAAAATTTTTATTTGCGGTTTTTGTTGAAAAATTATGACGAAAAAACGGATTTTGCAAAAATCGACATTTTTCGATAAAAAGCGTGGTTTTCAATATTCTAAATGTATATTTCAATTTTTCAACCATAACGTTTTCGGCAATCTAATTTTTGAAATCGACATCTGTTTGACAAAATTTTCTTTTTTTAAGGAACATTAAAAAAGTAATATAAAATCCACAACGTGTGTATTTTACATACATGTGTGCAAACATCTCGTTTTTCGCGGTTGCCGACGAGAAGATACAGACTTTTTTGAAAATTTATAATTATGCATAATATGCAAATTTTTATACATTTTCGCTTTCGGTTCGCGAAATAAGCGTTTTGTCGATTAAATAGCGACTTTTTCCTTTGTTTAAGTTTACAAAACGCTCGCGCGATGCTATGATAGCGTGTATTAAAAAAATTATAGGCCTTATAAGGAGTTATATATGAACAAAGGGTTCAAAGGCATCGTAATCACGCTTGCGCTCGTGCTTGCACTCACTCTCGCAGTGGGGTTGAGCGCGTGCAACGAAACCGAATATTATTCCGTTTCTACGGAGTGCAACGTCGACCAATCCATCGCACAAATCACCGTATCTCCGTCAACGAATACGCAAGGCTATCAAAAAGGCGAGACTGCATACGTCACGGTTGCAATCGCACCGGGAAGCAAATATGAGGTCGAAAGCGTTTCGGCAAACGGCACCGCTCTTTCTTGCGGTCAAGACGGAAAATACAACTTCACCGTCGAAGGCAACACGAAAATCAGCGTTCAAATCATTCAAACCACCGACGTCGCTCTCACGGTATCCGCAGACGACGAAAAAGGTTCGTTCGTCGTATCCCCCGTCGGCACGGTTTTCGCGCCCAATACCACGGTGCAAATCACCGCAACCGCCAAAGAGGGTTATATCCTCAAAAGCTACACCGTCAACGGTACGGAAACCCATGCATCCGCAGACGGTTCTTTGAGCCTTACTCTCAAAGTTGACACCCAAATCGTCGTAAATTTCGTTGCGCATATGGAAGAAAACGTTTTTGCAACCCTTCAAGGCAGACTGAAAGTTAAAGGCTGCTACTTCTACGACGCGGACGACGACGATTACGATTTCACTCACAATATCGAAACCGTGTTCGGCGACAAACAAATCTCTCAAATCGAATCCGACGCCGAAACTGGCAAGGTGTATTTTGAATCGGTGTTCGGCAAAAACAACCGCAATATCACCGTTATCCAACACACAAACAAAAACACCGTTGTCGAACTCACTTCCGACGAGCTTTTCGAAACCTATTACAACCCATTCGATTTGCTTGCGGCAAGCGATTTTGAAAAGGTTAGCGACACTGAATACGTGATGTACAACGCCGCAAAAGCAAAAGAAGCGGCAAGCGCGCTTTCGGGCTGGACGGAAAGCATCGCGTCTTTCACAATCACCGTTGAAAACGGATTGGCGACCAAACTTCATATCGTAACAGAACGCATTCAACCCTCCTCCGCTTCCGAAACGTACGTATCCACCTACGATTTCGACCTCAGCGAACACGGCACGGCAAGCGTTGACACACTCTACACTCAACCTTATCCGCACACCGCCGACCACGATGTTCTCGCTTCGGCACTTCAAGCCGCATCCGAAAAGGCTGCGTACACGGTGCGCCACCAAGGCCACGAAGTCGGTTACAAAGAGCCCGAAGGCGGCGAAACTCGTCCCGGCTACGGCGACACCGACTACAAGGTGTACGTCAACGAACAAATGGTTTACGACTCCTACAAGGACGAAGAACACGGCTATGTCGCACTTGACGGTTACGTCTATCCTTTCGACTATCTCAAATCCTCAAACCAAGTCGTATTGCGCGACCCCGTAAATGTTGAATCCATTGCGTATTATCAACCGAGCCTCCTCGGCTTTGACGTCGCATTGTTCAAAAAGGTTGACGAAAACAAATATACGCTTCATCAAGACAGCATGGCTCAGACCGTTGCGCCCTACTTTGCAATAGGCAACGAGCAAGCGTATTACAAATACGCACAAGACCTCACTCTTATCCTTGCGGACGGCGCACTCAAACAAGTCGTTTTCACCTACAAGACCTACGGTATCGAAGAAACCGTCACTTTGACGTTTGATTTCAACACAGCTTTCGACGTCAAGACCGACCTCGGCCTCGACTTTGAAAACGCAAGCAAAACCAGCGTTCTCGACGATTATATCGGACAATACAAAGACAACGAAGGCAACTTCCTTACCGTTGATAAATCGGGCTTCACTCTCAACGGTTCAAAAATCGCGCTCACCGAATATCACCAATCCACCGACATTACGGCAGAATATTTTGTCGGAACTTGGGAAAACAAGTCGGTCACGATAAGCAAGTTGAGCAAAGAACAAATATCCGTTGCAACGGATGATCTTTCCATAATCTATATATTGGACAAAGTGGACACGACCACCGTAAAGATCCCCGACGAGTATCATGGCGTATGGAAATATAAAGACAGCAATTACGACGATACGTTTGTTTTCCAAACCTACACCATCAAGTACAACGGCGCATTGATGACCGTAATTTCGTACAGCGAAAGCGAAGGCATAATCGCAAAACTTGATTCCTACACGTACAATTTTGAGGTGCAACAAGTTAAGAACGGCAATGAAACGGTAACCGCTCTCTATGTATTGATAATCGACAACCGATCCGGAACGGCGTTGGATCAATTCCACGCATTCAAGACAACCGATTCCGCCGGCATCGAAATACCTGCCGATTACGTCGGACTTTATATGTCGTCGGATGAAACGTTCAAGGTTAGGATAACATATAGCGATATAACTATAAACGGTCAACCCTTCACGCCTACGTCTTATAGTTCCGAAACCGGTTTTGTCGGCACTTACGGCACAGATACCGCGTTTGTTGTTTCTTTCTACAGCGTATTCGGTAAGGTGAACAAAGACAAACTGTACATAAGCGCAAACGGCGGTCAAGTGCTTGAACGCACAACCGCATTTAATACGAAGTATATCGGAACTTGGGCAACGGACAAAGATTCAACGTACGACTATACCATCGTAATCACCGACACATCAATCACTGTCAACGGTAAGCCATACCCCGTTCAGTTTGACGAAAACTACGGCTATGTCGTAAACTTTGAAGGTGACCCTTATACAAAGTATATTCTTGTAGGTTACAATATCTACGGAAATTTCTTCATGACGCTATATGACGACAACGATTTGATGGTCGTTCTTTTCAAGAAGATTTCCACCAAAGTTCCCGAAGAGATTATCGGCACGTGGGAAGGCGCTGACGGCGCAACCAAAATAACCGCGGTCATCGACAAAAACGGCAAATTGCAACTCAAAATCGGCGACGCTGCATTTGTGTCGATAAGAGCCGAATATGACGTTGAAAAGGGTCAATTCGAGTTTGATCTCAACGGCACGAAGACTTTCTTCACCTACGATGCGGAAGCAAAGAAATTCAACTTGTATCAAGTTGACGGCGGCTATGACGTGGACTTCACTTTGGGCGCAAATATCAATGCGCCAAAAAACCTTCAACATACTTGGACAAGCGAAGATGGAACAAGCATAACGATAAACGAACACAATATCATATTCTCGCTTGAAGGTGGTGAGCCGATAACGATAACAAAAGCTACCATAACAGATTATTCAAGCAACCAACATCTTTCGTATTATGTCGAATTCTATGTCGGAGAAAGATGCTACACTTTTGAATACGGTACTTACGGAGATAATGCGACATTATCGTTCGACAAAGATGGAAAAACCGTTTTTAAAATGCTTGTTTTTGTAACAACTACTAAATAAAAAAAATATCACTATAAAAAGCGGAGCGCAAATTGCGTTCCGCTTTTTATATTCTCAAATCTCGCGACAATTCATTCCGCCCTATTTGAGCCACAGCCAAATAAGAAGCGCGGTTACGCCGAAGCACAACAAAACGATAAGCACACGCGGCAGCATAACCTCAAACATCGCTCGGATCATTGCGCGCTGTTCCTTTCTCGTTATGTCGCTTTTTTCTCTCTTGTTTTTTGGACGTCTTTCGCTGTTGAGATAAATTGCACGCCTATATTTCGGCAACTCGTCGCCGTTCATAGGGGCAATAGTCATGCCGTTATCCCAATCGTCGCGTTTATCTTTTCTGCTCATACCGCCATTATAGCGTGGATTATTTGCAAAATCAATCACTTTTCATTCCCCTACGACAGTTTAAACCTCCGCCAGGCGAACAAACATTGTGCTATGCCCTCGATTTATCCGTCCGCACTGTCACAAACAAACGCACCGCTCTTACACGAAAGATATGCATTTTGCAAACTTCCGCACAGAAAAGAAAAAGCCCCGATATTTCGGGGTTTTCTTCTTACAAAAAAGCAAGTTCTTTTTTGTTCACGTATGGTGGAGACAATAAGACTCGAACTTATGACCTCTACGATGTCAACGTAGCGCTCTAACCAACTGGGCTATGCCTCCGCATTCATCGTGAACATTTGATATTTTACACTAAAACCAACTGTTTGACAAGCGTTTTGTTCAACTTTAAGAAAACGATTGCTTATTTTCTTTCCTGTGAGGCGTTTGTCAATAAAAATTTCTCTCGATTTTCAGTGCTTACCGTGCCCGATAAAATAATGTGAAATATTTTTCATATTTTTGATTGACTTATATCGCATTGTATGCTTATAATAAAGGCACAAAGGCAAAGTAGCTCACGAAAACAAATTGTCAATGCTCAAAGCATTGTGATTTTCTCCCTTAAATATCTTCTTACAAAGCAAATATCCCGAGTCTGGTCGCTCGGGATATTTGTCTATTCTTGTTCATTGATGTTAGGTGTCTGGGTAACGTCCGCACATAGAATCGAACGCTTTGAGACCGTATTTATCCATTTGCACGATTGGCATTTGATTTCGATGCTAAAATTGCTCTCTTTCAATGCTTCATACTGTTGATTTTCCCAAGTTTATGGCTGCATCTTGTGCAACACGCCCAGCTTACGCCGTCAACAATTACAATCTGTGCTATGCCGTCTTTCCATTGTTTTTTGTTGAGAATGCGTTTCTCTTTATATTCGGGCAATTCTGCTTTAACTGTATTTTCCATTTTTTCAAAATCTTGCATACGCCAACCTCAAAGCGAATAATAATATTCTTTTATCTTTTGCGCCATCATTTTTCTTCTCTGCTCCAAAAATTCAGCATAATTGGACTCATCCATATACCTGACGTTTTCAGGGATACAATTCATATTCAAGTTGTCAATCAATTGCTTTTTATCGACTATTGCGCCAACTCTAATCTGTTTGGTATCGCATTGATTGAATGCTTCTTCAAAATAAACATTCGGTGCTTTATTGCCTATAGATTGATTGACAGGCTTATCAAGATAGACATAGTTTGCATCTTGATTGTAACTACTCTTTTCATGTCCAAGTTTTTTCAAATAATCCTTTGGAAAGATATGATGTATATCCCCGCCGAGCAAAACCAGTTCGCGCACAGAAACATTGTTTGATAAAAGCGAAATATCATTCCTTGTGATTTGCGCAGCAAGAAATACCAAGAACGTTGGATTATTTGTCGATGTATATTCCAAATCCTGCACTACTTTCACATTCCAAAAGTTATCCGACAAAGTAGCCGCTTCAATGTCTTGCAAAACTTTTTGTACGCCATTTTCATCAATCAGCCTCAAATCTTTCGCAAATGCAGTTTCAGGTGATGACGAATACCTGCCTGTAAGCACAGACAAAACATACCACTTTTGAACAATCCTTTTAACCTCACCAACGGCAATAGACTCGTTTTTCTTTAAAATCAAATATAGCGTATAGGCAAAGTCCAACGCCATATTGGATGTAACAAGTTTATTTGATACGAAACCGGCACCTTTTATTGCTATCATAAACTGTTTAAAATTGTTTTCATTTATGACATTTTTTACACCGTCTATAAGCTCTTTGTATGTATTTTCAACTATGCTCTCGTTGTAATCTCTCGTCTTAAAATCTCTTCCGGACAACAAGCCAACCAAATCCGCCAATTTTGCTCTCTTGAATTTGTACATAAATGCGACTCTTAACACATCGTCGCAATCGGGGTCGAACACGGTTTCAAGGTCGTCCTTAAGCCATTCCATTTTGGGGAAATAATCGCTACGAGCAAAATCTACATCGTTTTCCTTAATTGTCGAATAAAAAGACGGCTCTATTGCAAGATGACTAAAATAGTCAATTGCCTTTCGCAATTGATTTCCACCGAATTTCTCGTCTGCCGCTATTTTTGACATGACAAAATCGCCTTGACTCAAAGAAGTGCCCTTTGAATTTATGCGAATAAAAATATCAGTAACCAAATCTATTTCTAATGTGTCGGAAAGCTCGATTATGCCTATTTGTCTATTACCGATATTTAAGAGTTTTGACAAAATTTCGCCAAGGTCGCTATCGCGCATATCCGGATTGTTTGTACAATACTCTCTGACAAATCCAAACATATTAAATCCCGTTTGGAATATTTCAGCAATATCCGGAATCCATTTTTTAGATTTTAAATGGCTAGAATCTTGAACAGCAAATATTTCTGCATCCTTGTCATCTGACAATGCCGCAAACGGATTGAACGCAATTTTGATTCTGCACTTCTTATAATCGCTGTTTACTATTGGAAGACCTGCAATTGCTGTCATCAATGCAGTTATACGTTGCTGTCCGTCTATGATAATCTTCTTCCCTACCGACAAAGATCCATCTTTTAGTTTTATGTTTGGGTTTTGCCAAATAATAATATACCCTGTGGGATAACCTTTATACAGTGAATCCATTAGATCACGCACTTGTTTTGCTTTCCAAACAAACGGACGCTGAATCTCAGGAATTGCAATTTGTTTTGACAAAATTTGGCTAATTAATACGCTGACAGGCAAACTGTTTGTAGAATATTTTTGCAATTCAATCCCCATATACACCTCTAAACCTTTAATATTTTAAATTTTACCATATCAACACATAAATATCAATACGGCTTTTTCTTTTTTAATTTTAATCGAATTGTAGTACCGTTTTCGGTGCATTACACAAAAAATGCGTCTGGAAAAACCAAACGCATTTTTTTATTCATATTCTTTGTTCGTCAAAGCTGATCTGCCAATTCCAGAATCAGTCGTTCGGTGTCTTGCCAGCCAAGGCACGGATCGGTGATGGATTTGCCGTACACGCCGCCGTCGGAAGATTGCGCGCCTTCTTCGATGTAGGACTCTATCATAAGCCCTTTGACGATTGCGTTTATATCTTGCGATTGGCGCATGCTGTGCAACACTTCTTTTGCGATACGAGGTTGCTCGAAAAATCTTTTTGCTGAGTTTGAATGATTGGTATCCACGATGACGGCAGGATTTTCAAGACCGCTTTGCGCGTACAAATCGGCAAGTTTGCGCAAGTCCTCGTAATGATAGTTGGGGATCGTCTGTCCGTTTTTGTCCACCGAGCCTCTCAATATTGCGTGAGCAAGCGGATTGCCTTTTGAGTTGACTTCCCAGCCCGAATAAACAAACGTATGCGGATGTTGTGCGGCGCGGATTGAATTCATCATGACGGACAAATCGCCGCTGGTTGGGTTTTTCATGCCCACGGGAATATCTAACCCGCTTGCGGTGAGGCGATGGAATTGGTTTTCAACCGACCTTGCGCCCACCGCGACGTAGCACAGCACGTCGGACAAATAAAGGTGGTTTTCGGGATAAAGCATCTCGTCCGCGCAGGAAAAGCCCGTTTCACGCAACGCTTTTATATGCAGTTTGCGGATTGCGATAAGCCCTTTTAGCATGTTTTCGCTTGCATGCGGATCGGGTTGATGCAACATACCCTTGTAGCCGTCGCCCGTGGTACGCGGCTTGTTGGTATATATACGCGGAACGATAAAGATTTTGTCCTTCACCTTCTCTTGCACGTCGCGAAGCCGCGAAATATAGTCCAGAACGGCGTCCTCTCTGTCCGCCGAACAAGGGCCTATCACCAAAACAAGTCTGTCGTCCTTTCCCTCGAAAATGTCTTTGAGTGCGACGTCTCTCGCTTTTTTTTGCGACGCGAGTTGTTCGTCTATGGGATACATTGCCTTTATCTCTTGCAATGTGGGCAGTTTTCTTTTGAATTCCAAATTCATTTTAATTCTCCTCGTTGCATTTATCGAAAACCTTGCGACGCTTTGTCGAAAGGCGCATCATCTCTCGAATGCCTTCTCTGTCGTCGTTTTGAATACACTCTTTGAGCTTGCCGAAATGCTGCTCGAAAAGGTTCATTTGTTCGACGATTTCGTCTTTGTTTAAAAGAAACAGCTCGCTCCACATCTCGTCGTTTATCTTTGCGATACGGGTGAGATCGCGGAAGGAATCCCCCGTATAATCGGCAAGATGTCCGCTCTCCTTGCACACCATCAGCGATACGGCGATGCAGTGCGTCAGATGGGACAGAAATCCCACCGTTTCGTCGTGCTGTTTGACGGACAGTTCGCTTATATGTTTAAAGCCCAGTTCTCTGCCCAAATCCTTGCACAATTCGATTGCCTCTTGCGTGTTTCTCTCGGTGGGAACGACGATGTAATTCGCGCCCTCGAAAATCTCCGCTTTCGCGTTCTCTACGCCCGAACATTCTCTTCCCGCCATGGGATGCGCGGCAATAAACTCCACGTCCTTGCGCAACGCGTTTTGCACGTCGCACACGACGCCGCCTTTTACGCCCGTAACGTCGGTTACAATCGCGCCCGATTTCAAGCAGTTTTGATATTTTTCAATCCATTCGACAAACGCATGCGGATAAAGCGCAAACACGACTATATCGAATTTTCCTACGTAGTCTTTGTCGACGCTCGTCTTTCCGCTTGCGATATATCCCTTGTGCAAAGCAAAGTCGATAGCTTCTTGTTTTTGGTCGATAGCCCCCACTTCATAGCCCTTTTTCGAAAGAGCTTCGGCATAGCTTCCGCCGATAAGACCGAGCCCGACTATGAGAATTTTCATATCCTTATTCAACTTCATATTTCACTCCGAGTCTGCCTATGGTATTAAAGAAATTCGGGAAGCTTTTTTTCACCGCTTCCGCGCCGTCTATATATCCGCCCGTCATGCTCAAAAGCACGCTGCACGCCATAACGATTCTATGGTCGTTGTGTCCGCAAATGTCACAACACGGTGTTTTTATATCGTTTTTGTGCACGACAACGTCGTTTTCATGCACATCTACGACAATTCCGAATTTTGCAAGTTCTTGCGCCATAGCCGTCGCTCTGTCGCTTTCTTTTATTCTCAAACGCCTTGTTCCCGTAAAAGTCGCGCCGTTTTTCACCGCCGCCGCGACAAACGCAATCGGTGCTAAATCGGGGCAATTCGCAAGATCGACAACAACGTTTTTATCGTCGAGTTTTTTGAAAATATCTTTGCAAATTTTGTCCCCTTGCACGCTGTTTTCGTCAAGTCCTACAACGTCCACTCTTCCGCCGATTTCGCCAAGCGCAAGCAACATCGCGCCGTTTGACCAATCGCCCTCGACGGCATATTGTCCGCATGTGTATTTTTGATTGCCTTTTATCGAAAACACGTTTTTTTGCTCTTCGACAATCTCGATTCCGACCTTTTTCAAAACGTCTGTCGTAAGGTCGATATACGCCCGACTTTCAACGGGTTCTCGCACGATTATTTTGCTGTCCCCGTCAAGCAGCGGAAGCGCAAACATAAGCCCGGAAACGTATTGACTGCTCACGTTTCCGTCAAGCGTGTACGTGCCGCTTTTAAGCCTGCCCGACACGACGATTTCGTCCTTTTGAGATTGCACGCTCACGCCGTTTTCACCCAGCGTTTTTTCATAAATTCCCACACCTCTTTCGAGCAATCTTTTCGAGCCTACAAACTCGCACTCGTCACAAAAAACGCTTGCTACGGGAATAAAGAATCTCAACGTGCTTCCGCTCTCTCGGCAATCGAAAATCACCTTATTGTTTACGCTTTTCGTATCGTTGAAAACGCTACTCTCGCACTCGCAATTTTTTGCTTTTGCATTTGCGCGTATTCTCACGACGTCGCCGTCCTTTTGTGCGTCGACTCCGAGAGCTTTTATACAATCCAAAGTGGCAAGCATATCTTCGCTGTCCGAGATGCCCTTCACTTCGCTTTTTCCGCTTGCCAAGGCGCACGCAATCAAAAGTCTGTGCGCAATGCTTTTCGACGGTGGCGCGACGGCTGTGCCGACCGCTTTGGATTTTTCGATTTTAACTCTCATTTCTATTGTTTTTTATGCCGTTTATTTCGCGTATTATTTTTCGCAGTTTTTGAATGTTATTTTATACGATTTTCTGCGTGTTTCGCATGCTTTTTACGCTTATGTTTTTGCCGTTTTCTATGCTTGTTCACTCACTTTTTGAGGTTTGCAAGCGTATCTATCGCCTCGATATACCCCTCGAAACCTTTGCCCGAAATCGTTTTGGTTGCGTAATTTCTCACAAAACTTATTTTGCGAAAATCCTCTCTTTCGTCGACTTTCGAGATATGCACTTCGACAAACGGAATATCCACGCCCTTCAATGCGTCGGCAATCGCAACGCTCGTGTGTGTGTAGCCTGCCGGATTTATCACGATGCCGTCCGTCTTTGAAAAGTAAGCGTCCTGAATTTTGTCGATGAGCGCGCCTTCGTGGTTGGATTGAAAAAACTCGACCGTTATATCCTTTTCGTCACAGTAATTCTTTATTGTCCGTACAAGGTCGCTGTATGTGCGATTGCCGTAAATTTGCGGCTCGCGTATTCCCAGCATATTTATATTGGGTCCGTTCAGCACCAAAATTTTCATTTTTCAAACTCCTTTGCGATTTCGCGCACGGCGATATCGACGGTTTCGTCGTTGTTTATCTCTATATCCGCGCTCGCTTTGTATATCGGATAGCGTTGTTCAAACATATTTTTCAAGTCTTTCGCGTTTGACGAAAGCGGTCTTGACTTTGTCGCTACGAGATTTTGTACGCTTCTGTTCAAAAACACGATTTTGCCGTTGCGTCTTAGTGCGGACACGTTGTTTTTGTCAAGCACTACGCCGCCGCCGGTTGCGACGACGATTGCGCTTCTCTTCGAGATTTCGCAAACGATTTCGCTCTCGATTTTTCTGAACTCCGCCTCGCCGTATTTGGCAAAAAACTCGGCAATGGGCATATTTATTTTTTTGACGATTTCATCGTCGGTGTCGACAAATTCTCTGCCCAGCATTTTTGCAACTCGCTTGCCGATTGTTGATTTTCCCGACGACGGCATACCCACAAGCACGACGTTTTGCTTTTGCGCCAAAATCTTCTCGTAAGTATCGTCTATTTCGTATTTATCTAAGTCGTCAATGCTTTTTGAGAGGAACAGCCTCGATGCGTACACCGCCTGCGCAACGAGCATATAAAGTCCGCCGAGAGCCTTTGCGCCCTTCTCTCTCGCTTGCAAAACGAGATTGGTGCATAGGGGATGATATATTGCGTCGAGCACGCCTTCGAGATTGTCGAACACGCTTAAATCAATCGGGCAACCCTCGTCGCTCGGGTACATGCCCGCGGGGGTTGCGTTGAAAATCACTTGCGTGTCTTTTTTCGTTTTTGCCTCTTCGTAATCGATAGCGTCGTCCTTTTTTGTACGCGACACTTTTACAACGCTCTTTGCGCCCAGCGTACGCATAACCGCGCTTGCCGTCTTTGCCGTGCCGCCAGTGCCGAGAATAAGCACGTTTTTGTCCGCAATTTCAACGCCTGCCTTTTCCGTAAGAGCTTTTATTCCGTAAAAATCGGTGTTGTAGCCGAAAAGTTTTCCGTTTTTGTTGACAATCGTATTGACCGCGCCGATTGACCTTGCTTCCTCGGATATAACGTCGAGATAGGGTATGACGGTTTCCTTGTAGGGTATCGTTACGTTTATCGCACAAAAATCTTTACGCTTCAAAAACTCGCCAACCTCGTCTTTGGCAAGCGGTTTAAGCTCGTACTCGTAATCCGCAATGAGCGCGTGGATTTCGCACGAATAGCTGTGCGCAAGTTTTTCGCCGATAAGTCCGTACTTCATTATTTTATACCCTTTTTGAAAACGTCCGTGCCGTATCTTTGAGCAAGAAGGTCGCACACCACAAGCGCGCTCACGCTGTCGACGACGGGGCAAATTCGTCTGACGATTGCCGGGTCGTGTCTGCCGACGATTTCGATTTCGGTTTGCTTTCCGTTTATGAAGTCAACCGTATTTTGCTTTTGTGCGATTGACGGCGTAGGCTTGATTGCCAAATTGAAAAGCACGGGCATACCGTTTGTGATGCCGCCGTTTATGCCGCCGTTGTTGTTGGTTGAAGTCTTAACTTTTCCGTCCTCGATGACGAAAGCGTCGTTTGCGGAAGAACCTAGCATTTTGCCGAGTTCGAAGCCTTTGCCGAACTCTATACCTTTGACTGCGCCTATTGCGAACATAGCGTGCGAAAGCATGCCTTCCACGCTGTCGAACATAGGCTCGCCAACCCCTGCCGGCAAACCTACGATTGCCGTTTGAGTGATTCCTCCCACGCTGTCGAGATTTGCTTTTGCATCCTCGATTTTCGCAATCATTTGCTTTCCTTTATCTTCGTTCAAAACGGGGAATTTTTCACAATCAAGACTTAAAACCTCGTTTTGTATATCGTTAAACTCGTTATCGCGCACGTTTGCACATTCGAGGATATGCGTGCCGATTGAAATTCCGAGCCCTTTCAAAGCATCTTTCAAGATTGCTCCCGTGGCGACTATACCTGCCGTAACGCGTCCCGAAAAATGTCCTCCGCCTCTATAATCTTCATATCCGCCGTACTTGCAAAACGCAGCGTAATCTGCGTGAGAGGGTCGTGCGATTCCGTACTCGTAAGCCTTGCTGTCGGTGTTTTCGTTGGGTATGAAAATGCAAATCGGAGTGCCCGTGGTCTTGCCGTTGAACACGCCCGAGAGGATTTGATACGCGTCTCTTTCTCGTCTTGCGGTGTCCGTTGACGTAGAGGGCGCGCGACGAGAAAGCGCGGTTTTTATGCTTGCGTCGTTTACGTCGAGTCCCGAACAAAGTCCGTCGAGAACAACACCCACGCCTGCGCCGTGGCTTTCGCCGAACACGGTGAGAGATATGCTTTGTCCAAACGTGTTTTTCATAAATTTTCCTCTCTTTCAAGAATTTCTTTTGCCGTCGTTTCCACAAATCTGAACGAACCCGGAGCGTCTACCACGACAGCGCAAATTTTGTCGCCTTCGGATTTTTTGTCGTGCGACATAAGCCTCAAAAGTTCCGCCTTATCGCAATTTGCGCTTGTTGGCAAATCGTATTTTTCAAGCACTTTGACAAGTCTTTGTCGCACTTTTTGAGAACACATCGGCAGCATACCTATGCCCACGCACTCGCCGTGAAGAAGTTTTCCGCCTTGCGCGCTTTCGATTGCATGTCCGAGGGTATGACCGAAGTTGAGCACTTTGCGAAGCCCTTGCTCTTTCGGATCTTTCTCCACCACGTCGCGTTTTATGATGAGCGAACTTTGCACTATGCAGAGCAAATCCCTTTGCAAATCATCGCTTTGCTCGATAAATTCAAACAGTTTTCCGTTTGACGTGAGAGCCATTTTTATACCCTCGACAAGCCCTGCGTGCAACTGCCTGTCGTCAAGAGTTTTGAGCGTATCGAGGTCGATAATCACTTTTGCAGGCTGATAAAAACTGCCCACGACGTTCTTTACTCCCTCGAAATCTATTGCGGTTTTTCCGCCTATGGACGAGTCGAGCTGGGACAAAAGCGTGGTGGGAATATTGTAAAAATCAACTCCGCGCATATAGCACGACGCGACAAATCCCGCCAAATCCCCCACAACTCCGCCGCCGAGTGCCACAACGCAGTCTTTGCGCGTAAAACCGTTTTGGAGCATTACGCTCAAAATATACTTGAAGTTGTCGAAATTTTTGCTCGCTTCGCCTTGTTTTAAGCGCACCGTAACACAATTCTTGCACGCTTTTTCAACAACGAGGGCATACTCTTCCGGCACGCCGTCGTCGGTGAGAAGAAGCGCTTTTCTGTCAAGGTCGAGCAATTGCCCGATGTTTTGGAGCAATCCTCTGTCAACGACTATATCGTAGGGGCATTTTGCGTTGCGTTTCAAAATCATAATTACCTCACGTTGTCGGCAAAGTAGCTACCCACGAGTTTGAGTTTTGCACAGAGCGCGGAAAGCTCCTGAAGCATATCTCTGCCGTTTTCGGTGCGAACGTTTCCCTCCGCCTCGATATAGAAATAATAGTTCCATTGAAGATCTTTCATCGGGCGCGAGCGTAGAGTGCGCATGTTGAAGTTGTGCGCGCCGATTATGTTGAGCGCACTTGCAAGCGCGCCCGATTCGTTCTGCACGGTAAATGCCAAAATGAAGTTTTCGTCCTCTCTCTTGCCTATGGACACGGGTACGTTCTCCGCTCTTGAAAACGCCGCGAAACGAGTGGTGTTGTTTGGATTGTCGTTGACGTGCGATTGCACGATCGAAAGCGAGAAAATCCTTGCCGTTTCATCCGACGCAAGCGCAGCAACCGATGCGTCTTGCGCCTCTGCAACGTATTTTGCGGCAAGAGCGGTGTTGGAGTATGCTCTCGTTTCAAATCCGTGTTTTTTGATATACTCTTCGCATTGCGCAAGTGCTTGCGGATGGCTCACAACGATTTTTATATCCTCGATTTGCGCCCCTGCTTTTGCGATGAGATTGTGCGCGATCGCAACGTCGACGACTTGATTGACGTGAAGGTCGCCCGAAAAAATTAAATCCATCACTTCGCCCACTTCGCCGGCATAGCTGTTTTCGAGCGGAAGCACAGAGCAATCGCAATCTCCTTTTTGCGTGGCGTCGTACGCGTCCTGAAAGTTTGAAAAAGCGATATATTCGGCGTCGGGATACATCCTTTTTGCCGCAATGTGTGCAAACGCGCCTGCCGTTCCGCAATACGCAACTCTCATTTTGCGCATAAACGACGCTTGATAGTGACAAGACACGTCCATAGTCGAGCGAATAAAGTCCTTGTAATAGGGCACGAGCGCGGGATTTTGAATGAGTTTTGCGTTGTTTGCGACAACTTGTTCTTCCCTCTCGCTGTCGCGCACGCTCAATCCGTTTTCCTTTTTGTAGAGAGCGATTTGCTCGCACGCTTGCATGCGTTGTTCAAACAGGCGCGCCATTTGCTCGTCCACTTCGTTGATGATTTTTCTCGATTCTTTGATGTCTTGCATAACTACCTCTTTGCATCCATTATAATCAATTATGATTATAAATCCACCTATTTTTTTGCAATACGTCCGATTTTTCAAATATTCTGAGCGAATTTTTTGAAAAACAATCACATTTGTCCAAAATTCACTCAATCGTCAAAAAAAGCGACTCCGCAAAGGAATCGCTTTTTTCCGTATATCCGAAATATCAGCCGTCAGCGTCCTTTGCCAAAAGTATCCCTACCGCTAAAATAATAATAGTAGTATCCGCCCTCGAAAAATCGAGAAGCGCGCGCAAAAGAAACTGCCGAGAAAGCAGAAGAGAAAGAATTTGATTTGCCCAAAACGACTTTTTTGTTCATAAACTTCGATTCTGCCTCCTGTTTGATGAGAAAACTATAAGCCCGAAACCCCGTTTTGTCAAGAGAAATATGACACTACAAAATTCTCTTGCCCTCGTGTTGTTAAAAAAGCACCCTTTGACAATCAAATCAAGGGGTGCTTTAAACGCTATTCTCAAAAAACCGATTTTAATATTACAGCAACGACACGGCGTCGGTAATGGTCTTTTCCAACGCTTCGCGACCGTACTTGTCAACTTCTGCCTTGTTTTTCTCTCCGTGGGTAAGACAGCCGGCACCACCGATGCAACCGCCGGTGCACGCCATACCTTCGATGAAGTTGACGTCGGAGAGGTTTTTGCTCTTTTTGAGGAGTGCGATGCGGCACTCGTCGATGCCGTCGCAAGCGCAACCTTTGAGGTCGAAATCGATGTTTTGCTCTTTGAGAGATTGTTTGATTGAGTCGCTGAGTCCTCCGCAACGAGCAAAGATGCGTCCGAAATAGGAGGCATTGTCGAGAACGCCTTCGGCAAGGGACGTGATTTCCATATCCTTGCTGTCAAAGAGGGCTTGAAGCTCCTCGAACGTGAGGACGGAATCGACGTACGGCTTGACTTTTTCGTCCAAAATCTCGGCTTTTTTGGCGGTGCAAGGCCCGATGAACACAACTTTTGCGCCGGGCGTAGTGTCCTTGATATACTTGGAAATCATTGCCATCGGCGAAAGGTTGTGGGATATATGTTCCACCATTTGAGGGAAATTCTTTTTGATATAGGATACGAACGCAGGACAGCAGGAGCTTGTAAGGAATCCTTTTTCGGCAAGCTCTCTTGCCTCGGAAAGAAGCACCATATCTGCGCCGAGAGCCGCTTCGACCACCGTATGGAATCCCAAAACTTTCAAGCCGGTGATGACCTGTCCGAGTTTTGCGTAAGTAAACTGACTGGAAATAGACGGAGCAACCACCGCATAGAGCTTGTATTTTGTGTTGTTTTCGCTCTTTTTGATGAGGTCGATAACGTCGAGAATGTATGACTTGTCCGAGATTGCTCCCCACGGGCATTGATATACGCATGCGCCGCACTCTATACACTTGGAATTGTCGATTTTTGCCGCGCGGTTTTCGTCCATGGTGATAGCCTTGACCTTGCAAGCCATTTCGCAGGGACGTTTATGGTTGGTGATTGCGCTGTACGGGCAAACTTTTGCGCATGCGCCACACTCTTTGCACTTGGACTTGTCGATATGCGCCACATGCTGACTGTCAAACGTGATTGCGCCGAACTTGCACACGTCTTCGCAGCGATGCATAAGACAGCCTCGGCATGCGCCCGTGACTTCATAGCCGCCCATCGGACACTCGTCGCAAGCAATATCGATGACTTCGATGACGTTGGGATTGTCCTTGTGTCCGCCCATTGCAAGTTTGACGCGTTCACCCAAAATCGCGCGTTCTTTGTACACGCAACAACGCATCGTCGGCACTTTGCCGGGAACGATACGCTTGGGGATGTCGATGGCGTTGGTGTCGAGCGTACCCGCCCACGCCTCTCTTGCGACCTCGCGCAGAACTTTGTATTTGAGATGTTGAACTTTTGTATCGAATATTCTCATCTTTGTCCTCTTAAAATTATTGTACGCTTGCGACATTATACACTAAATCGTCTTGTGCGCAATAAAATTTTGTTTCGTTTTGAGAAAAATATTTATATTTTTGCTCCTTATCAGAAGTATGACACTTTGACTTTTTTGCCCATTTTTACGAGGCAATCGGAAAGTTCGGTGACCAAATTCATTTTTATGCTGAAATTTATGGGCAAATCGGGGTTTTGGTGGGCGGGGTTTATTGCTCTGCCGACAAAGAAATTGATGTCGGTTGCCTCCTCGAAAAGAAGCCTTGCCATAAGCGACGCACCGTCGCGCTTGAAACTCCATTGCTCGTAACTTTCGTTGTCTTTGAGGTAGTCTTTTGCGTAAGTCAGCACCTTGTTCATCGTTATGACGCCCTCGGTGACGAGGTCTACGCCCTCGATTTCGGATATGGGCGGAACGTCGCTTGCCTCGAAATTGAGCGTTGTACGCACGGTTTTCCCGAGATATTTTGCCGCAATTGACGACGTAGTGCCGCCGCAAACGATATGTTTGCCCTCTTTCGAGAAGAAGAGCGACATCATTCTGTCGCAATCGTCGCGATTGGACGGCGGCCCGAAAAGGATGTTCATAGGCTCGCGTCTTTTTATCTTTATCACGCAAGCGGTGGCGTCGTCGCCGGGTTTTTCGCCGTAGAGTTTGTTGCACTCGTCAACGAGTATGGTGGACATGGTTTTTGCGGTGTAGCCCACAAAACTTATGCTCTCCAAAAACGATATTATATCCTCCCTCTTCCAACCGAAGTTGTAGGAGAGTCCCAACCCCGCATGCGGACAACCGTCGCTCATAAGCACGAAAATGTCGTTCTCGCACAAGTCGAGGGTGGATTTGTAAATTTTCTTTCCGCCGATGACCATTTCGGTTTTGGGGAAATCGTAGTTTTGACCGTCGCGCAACAAAATTACGCCGGGATTGTCGTATTGGATTATCTCCGCCTGACGATTGTCGACAAGGTGGAGGATTGTAAACGTCGAATAGGCAACGCCTCTTACGGAGCATATAGGCAAAGTTGCGGCAATTGTTTCAACGCAGTCTTCGAGAGTTAAACCTTCCGACATCATGGTGGAAATGATTTTGCTCGTAAGCGTTGAGAGTATGCTCGCCTTAACGCCGCTGCCGAGTCCGTCCGCAAGCACGACAACCGTGGAGTTTTCACCCTGCTGAACGACGTCTACGTGGTCGCCGCACAGTTGTTCTCCGACATGATTTATGCTTTTGTAGCCGATATCGGCGCAAAGATCATTCATCTTTTATGGACTCCTTGAGTTTTGTAAGCGCGATTTTTGTTTCCGCCGCCGTTTCGCCGAGCAAAGACGCGATTTCCTGAACTATGCGCATTTGCTTGTCCACGACTTTGTCTGCCGTTTCGATTGTTTGCTTTGAAATACTCTCTTTCTTTTCTCTCTCTTTTTCCTCGTCGGTGATGTCGCGCATGATACCGATAAAGAGGTGATTGTCGGTGTCGTAAACGACGGTAAGTTCGACGTATCTTTTATATTCCGCAAGATAAACCCTGCGATTGTGCACGTTAAACTTCTTTTTCTGCACTTCGTAGAAAACAGCGGGGTCCATAATACGCACCACTTGTTCGCCCAGAACGTCGCTTGCGGAACGAATGTGCATGATGTCCATGGCGGCTTCGTTGATCTGCTGCACTTCGAATGCGTCGTTGAGCACGATGATGCCGTTCGGAGTATTGTTGACGATTCTGTCCGAAAAGCCCTCCGCTTTCTTTTGGAGATACGGCAAGCACATGGACGCTTCGGCTTTGCCTTGACAAATCGCTATCGCTTTTTCGCGGCAAGTGTTGTAGCCGCAGCTGCCGCAATTTAGTTCGTCGCGCTTGCTCATCTTGCCCATCTGGCGAAGTGCGGCGTTGATTTCGTACTCGCTCGGCATCTTGTTTTCACGCTCGATGAGCGAGAAGTGCTTTCTCAAATCGTTGCTGTCGGGTTGCTCGACGACAAAATCTTTGTCGCCTGCGTACTCCGCAACCGCAATGTATTCTCTCACGGGTGACGGATGATATTTTTCCATAACCGGTCCGCCAACGCAGCTTCCCACGCACGAGGACATCTCGATAAACGCGTGATGAATGTTGCCGTTTTCGATGTCTTTAAGCGCGGATATGCAGTTTTCTATGCCGTCGATCGCCATATATCGATAGCCGGGAGCGTCAAGGTTCATGGTTTTCAAAATACCGCCCGTAGTCGGGAAAAATCTCGCTCTGCTCTCTTGTTGCGAATCCGTTTCTTTTTCAAGAACGACGCCTTCGTGATTGAGCCATTCGGTGAGTTCCTCATAGGTCAAAACAGCGTCGACGATTCCGTCGTAGTGGGCCGCCTCGTCCTTTTTTGCGACGCAAGGACCGATAAACACGGTTTTTGCGCCCGGATGACGGCGTTTCAAATCCGCACAATGCGCTTGCATAGGCGAAAGTACGTCGGCAAGATACGGAAGCTCTTTGGGGAAATACTTTTGTATGAGCAAATTGACGGAGTGGCAGCAAGAGGATATGACGATATCTCTCTTTTCTTCTCTCAAAAGTCTGTCATACTCGTTTTTGACGACGGTTGCGCCCAACGCGGTTTCCTCGACGTCCGCAAAACCGAGCTTTTTGAGCGCGGTGCGCATGGCGTTGATGCCCACTCCCTCATAGTTTGCGATGAAGGACGGCGCAAGCGACACGTAAACGGGATAGGACTGCAAAAGCACTCTGACTTTTTCGGTTTCGTTGACGATTTCCTTTGCGTTTTGAGGACACACGACGAAGCAGTGTCCGCACAAAATGCACTCGTCGCCGATAATGTGCGCCTGATTGCCCGAAAAGCGTATGGCTTTTACGGGGCAATGGCGTATGCACTTATAGCAGTTTTTGCAGTTTGATTTTTTGAGAGTTAAACAATCCATATTTCCTCTTTATTTTTCCGTGCGTATTTACGCCTCGACGAGAGGCAAAACTTTCGTTTGGAAAAATTCCTTGAAGTTGTCCTTGGTTATACCGGGATAAACGTCGTCGTTGACGGCAACGGTTACGCCCTCTCTGTTACACTTGGCAAAACAAAAACTTCCCGAAAGCACTATTTCGCCTTCGAGATGTCTTTGTTCGATCTCGCTTCGAAGCATATCGACTATCTCCTGCGAGCCTTTAAGATGGCAAGAACTGCCAACGCAAATTCTGATGATTATCATTTATTTTACCTTTGCAAGAATCTCCTTTTTGAAGAATTCGTCGGTAGTTTCGGGCGTGAGCGAGAAGAACGCGTCGTCAACCGTAACGCACACTCCTTGTTGGCACTTGCCCATGCAGAACGTGCCGCCGAGTTCCACTTGTTCTTTGAGGTTGTTCTTGGCAATGAGATATTGAAGTTGCTCTACGACTTGTCTTGATCCTTTGATATGGCAGGAACTGCCGATACACACTGTGACTTTCATATTTTTCCCTCTCATTATTGAAATTCCGCAACGTCGATCCACGACATAAGGAATTCTCTTTCTTTTTCATGCCCTTTAACAGATTGCGAAGCCGCAACGATAGGCATCCATTTTTGCACGTATCTCTTGTCCGTTCCGCTCTTTTGACAGAAGAGGTCGAGATATTTTTCCGCGCCTTCGATATCGCCCGCAAGCCAGAAAAGCATATACGTTCTTGCAACGTCCGCCGAAGCGTTGCCTTGCGTTGCGTGCGACCAGTCGATGAAGTACGGCGTGCCGTCCTCTTTCACAATGATGTTGGACGGGTTGAAATCGCCGTGGCAGAGCTTGTTGTGTTTGGGCATGCCCTCAAGCCTTGTGTGCAATTCATATTTTATACTTTCGTCAAGATTAGTCAAGTCGATTTTTCTGTTCATCTTGTCGCGAAGTTTGGTGAGCAAGGGGCACTTTTTGGATTGAACCTCGATTTGCCAATCGACGAATTTTTCGAGATATTCGTCTTTTTTGTCGGGGTTTTCTTCCATAAGTCTTGCAAGCGTTTTGCCCGGGACGTACTCGGACACGATTGCCCACTTGCCATCGATTTTGGTCACTTCGACGATTTTGGGCACGTTGAGTCCCGTTTCTTCCACTCTTGCTTGGTTGAGAGCTTCGTTGAGAACGTCCACCTTGGAGAAATCGTCGTCGAAAACTTTGACGCAATATTCTCCGTCGCGATAGACTGTTTTGTTTGTTCTCACGGCAATGATTCTGTCAAGATTCATATTTTCCTCCTATTAAACCTCGGTGTGTTTGCCATAGTATGCGTTGAGATACATTTGTTTGATTTCGCTCATGAGCGGATATCTCGGATTTGCGCCCGTGCATTGATCGTCAAACGCTTGTTCGACCATATCGTCAAGGCGATCGAGGAAATCTTTTTCGTCGGGAACGTAATCCTTGATTGTCGGCTTGATTCCGACTCTTGCTTTGAGTTCGTCGATAGCTTTGATGAGGTTGTTGAGTTTTTCTTTGTCGTTTTTACCCTTGATTCCGAGATAGTCGGCAACTTCTGCGTATCTTTCAAGTGTGTGCGGATATGCGTATTGCGGGAACGTACCCATCTTCGTAGGCGTTTCGCTTGCGTTGAAGCGGAGCACTTCGTCGATCATGAGCGCGTTTGCAACGCCGTGGGGCAAGTGATGGAACGCACCGAGTTTGTGCGCCATGGAGTGACATACTCCGAGGAATGCGTTTGCAAACGCCATACCTGCCATAGTTGCGGCATTTGCCATCTTTTCTCTTGCGACGGGGTCGTTCGGGCCGTTGTCGTAAGCTCTGGGCAAGAACTCGAAAATCATCTTCAACGAACGGAGCGCGAGCGAATCGGTATAATCGGTTGCAAGCATTGCAGCGTACGCTTCAAGTGCGTGCGTCACGGCGTCGATACCGCTCGCCGCAGTGAGTCCCTTTGGCGCGCTCATGTGGAAGTCCGCGTCAATGATTGCCATGTTCGGCAAAAGTTCATAGTCCGCAAGCGGATATTTCACACCCGTCTTTTCGTCGGTGATAACCGCAAACGGAGTGACTTCCGAGCCGGTGCCCGCAGAGGTCGGAATTGCGATAAAGTATGCCTTTTCGCCCATCTTGGGGAAAGTGTACACTCTCTTTCTGATGTCCATAAAGCGCATCGCCATGTCCATAAAGTCGACTTCGGGATGCTCGTACATCACCCACATAATCTTGCCTGCGTCCATTGCGGAGCCGCCGCCGAGCGCGATGATGCAATCGGGTTTGAACGCCGCCATTTGCGCCGCGCCTTCTTTTGCGCACGCAAGCGTCGGGTCGGGAGCGACGTCAAAGAACGTGGTGTGTTGAATGCCCATTTCGTCGAGTTTGTCGGTGATGGGCTTGGTGTATCCGTTGTTATACAAGAAACTGTCTGTGACGATAAACGCCTTCTTTTTGCCCATGACGTGTTTGAGTTCGTCAAGAGCGACGGGCAGGCAACCCTTCTTCATATAGACCTTTTGAGGCACTCTGAACCAAAGCATGTTTTCTCTCCTTTGCGCAACCGTTTTGATGTTGATAAGGTGCTTGACTCCGACGTTTTCGGACACGGAGTTTCCGCCCCAGCTTCCGCAGCCGAGCGTGAGGGACGGACGGAGTTTGAAGTTGTACAAATCGCCGATACCGCCTTGCGAAGAGGGGGTGTTGACGAGGATGCGGCAAGTTTTCATTCTGGATGCAAACTCGTCGAGTTTTGCTCTTTGAGTCACTGCGTCGAGATAAATGGAGGACGTATGTCCGTATCCGCCGTCTGCGACAAGACGTTCTGCTTTGTCAAATGCGTCGCTGATATCTTTTGCCCTGTACATTGCAAGTACGGGAGAGAGTTTTTCGTGTGCGAATTCTTCGCTTAAATCCACGCTTTCCACTTCACCGATAAGGATTTTTGTGGATTCGGGAACATCAAAGCCCGCAAGTTTTGCGATAGTAACCGGCTTTTGTCCGACGATTTTTGCATTGAGCGCACCGTTGATGAGAATGGTTTTTCTTACCTTTTCCGTTTGCTCTTCGTCGAGGAAGTAGCAACCTCTGTCCTTAAACTCTTTCTTTGCTTGCTCGTACACTTTGTCCAAAACGATGACGGATTGTTCGCTTGCGCAAATCATGCCGTTGTCAAACGTCTTGGAATGAATGATGGAGTTGACAGCAAGCGTAACGTCTGCTGTGTCGTCGATGATTGCGGGAGTATTGCCTGCGCCGACGCCGATTGCCGGCTTGCCGCTGGAATATGCCGCTTTGACCATACCCGGACCGCCGGTTGCCAAAATGACGTCCGCTTCTTTCATGATGAGGTTGGTCATTTCGAGGCTGGGGCAATCAATCCAATCGATGATGCCTTCGGGTGCGCCCGCTTCAACCGCCGCGTCAAGCACGACTTTTGCCGCCGCTATCGTGGATTTTTTCGCTCTGGGGTGAGGGCTGATGATGATGCCGTTTCTCGTTTTGAGCGAAATAAGCGTTTTGAATATTGCGGTGGACGTGGGGTTTGTGGTGGGGATAACCGCAGCCACAAGTCCGATAGGCTCGGCAATTTTTATCGTGCCATATGCCTTGTCCTCGTCGATAATTCCGCAGGTTTTGGTGTCCTTGTACGCGTTGTAGATATACTCGGACGCATAATGGTTTTTGATGACTTTGTCCTCAACGATGCCCATGCCCGTTTCTTCAACCGCGAGTTTTGCAAGAGGTATTCTCATCTTGTTTGCCGCGACTGCCGCCGCAAAAAAGATTTTGTCCACTTGCTCTTGCGTGTAAGTTGCAAACTCTTTCTGAGCCTTGCGAACACGCGCAATTGCCTCTTCGAGTCTTTCTACGCTGTCGATAACGTTTCTTGCTTCCATGCTTGCTTCTCCTATAGCGATTTTACAAATTTTTTAAGTTATCTTTCGTATGTAAAACTATTTCGATAACTATTTATCGATATAATTGTATCCAAACAAGCACATACTGTCAAGCATATTTTCGTTGTATATCAATATTTTTTTATCAATAAAATCGACAATTCGCCGTTTGTGTATCGTTTATTGTTTCGGGCAAGAAAAACCGCTTAATTCAACTTCCATTTTCTGTCCGTTCCGCGTGCGATATGACCTTTTCCGCTCTCGAATTTGGGGTTGGCTTCAAGAGCCGCGGCAACTTGGTCGTAGTCGATATAATATTCTGTTGCGTAATTCGCGAGAACGTCTTTTGCATAAGTCGGCGTAATCGTAAATTCGCCCTCTTTCGAAATCGTAACGCAAGTGCCTCCTCTTTGGTCGCCGTAATCGTCCACTCTTTCAAAGCTCACGCCTGCCCAGTTTGCGTAATCCGTCGGGCCGTTGCCGTGCTCGTCGTGCGTCGTGCGGTAGTTGTGCGAATAGCCCGAGTGTTGTCCGAAAGTCAGGCGCACGCCCTCGTAGTTGACGGAAAAATCGTTGTCGTGATGATGGCACATAAATATCGCCGTGGTGCTGCCGAGTGCCTTTACGGCAGGAAAAATCCTGTCCTCTTCGGGCAAATCCCCGTATTTTTTGGAGTAGTTACCCTCGAAATAATGCCCGTAAAAATAATCTTCGGTGGGATTGCCGTCATTCCACGCTTTCGTCCACGCGTCTTTAAATTCAGGTATGCCGACGTGATTGAAAATCATGCTTTTTACGACTTTTTCGCCCCTGTTCGCACCGAGCGTTTTGTCGGAAATCGCATTTATGGTGTTGCAATACCATTCGACTTGGTTTGCGGTCGGAGTATAGTTGTACACCTTTTGTTCGTTGAAGGTGCAATCGAAAACGCAAAGCGTATAAATAAGTTCGCCTGCGCGCGTGCGAACGTTTACAAAATGATTTCCGTCGCCGTCTTTACATGTCGTGTCTGAATTCATCAGACAATGCGGATATTTTTCGTCAAGATACGCAATAAGTTTTGCTTTTGAACTCTGTCTGTTCGCAGTGTCGACATCGGCAGAATCGACAGTCCATTTCAAATCGCAATCGTGATTACCGAAAGCAAACGTCCACGGCGTTTTCAGCTCCTCGAAAATCTCGGCGTATCTGTCAAAGTACGACGTTGAGGATTTCAAGGGCATATCGTTCATCACGAGGTCGCCGTTGATTATCACCAGATCGGGATCGGTCGCCGTCACAAAATCTTTGACGAACGAATACGTCTTGTCGTTGCCGGGGCTTCCCACAACCTTGTACTTTTCGTACACGTCCACTTGCGGATCGGACAGCACCATGATTTTTATATCTCTGTCGTCGGGGGCATACACCGTGGCATATCCGTCCTCGCTTGCGCTTGCCTTGACGAACGTCACGACTTCTGTTCTGTCGGCATCGTCGTTGCAAGCAACCAAAATCGCGCATGCCGTCATCAAAACGACAAGCGTCAAAAGTACTGTCAAAATCTTTTTGAGATTTCTCATAATCTTCCTATTCGAGCGGATATCCGCTCAAAACCTTTATTTTTCAATCTTGTCGCGCACGCTTTGAACTTTCAGCAAGAAACTCAACACGTGTCTTGCGGTGCGTTGCAGTTCGGAGCGTTTTAGCCCTCCGTTGTTCAGAGATTTGAGGGTTGAGCCGTCATACTTGCCACGCACTCTGGAGCCGCCCGGCATAAGCACGTCAACGCCGGCACGCACTCTGTACGCATTGTCGTCGACGCCCTTGAAAAGCGGATTTTTCGCCTTTTTCGTCCACCAATCCGTCATCACAACGTTTTCATATCCCCACTCTCTGCGCAAAATCGTGGTGACGAGGTCGTAGTTGTGATATGCGTACACGCCGTTTATCTTGTTGTACGACGTCATAACCGCAAGCGGATTCCCTTCTTTGACGGCGATTTCAAAGCCTTTGAGATATATTTCTCTCAACGCTCTTTCGCTCAATCTGCTGTCGTTTATATAGCGATATCTTTCCTGATTGTTGCAAGCAAAGTGCTTTACGCAACTTGCCACGCCCTCTTTTTGTATGCCCCTCACGACCGCGCTTGCCGTCTTGCCCGTCAGATACGGATCTTCCGAATAGTATTCGAAATTGCGACCGCAAAGCGGATTCCTGTGTATGTTCATTCCCGGCGCGAGAAGTACGTCCGAACCTTTTTCCACCATCTCCGAGCTTACGCATGAGTAGAGCTCTTCGGCAAGTTTTTCGTTCCAGGACGACGCTATACACGTGCCGCACGGCAGCAGACTTGCCTTTTGGCAAAGCCTTATTCCGCTGGGACCGTCTGTGGTGATTGCGCTCGGCACGCCCTTTGCTCGCAAGCTCTCGCTTATTCCCCCGAACGCGCCTGCGTTGCCCTTTGCGCCCAGAGGACTGTTCATGCGCAAATCGCCGTGACAAAGCGTTTCCAGTTCCTCGTCCGAAAGCATGGATATAAATTCATCTATCGTCGCAACACCGTCTTTAACATCGCAAAACGACACTTTTAAGTCCTTGTTTTGCGCAATCTCGGTCGGCATATTCTGTTCTATGCGTTCTTTGAGATAGCCGCTTTGAGCCTTGACGACACAGTTTTTCCAACCGTAATTTTCAAGCGTGTATTCAAGATTGTGCATAAATCGCTCGACTTCGTCGTCGGTGAGTCCGTCCATCTTTTGTTTGAACTCGGCAAATGTTTCTTTACCCGAAAATTGCGACAAATCCGCGCAAAGCGAGTTTGCCGAATCGTATCTCGACAGAACGGACAAATCCTTTTGCGGCGAACAAGCCGTGTGGCACTCGCTCGTGATTTTCTTGTCGAAACGCACGCTACCCACGCTCGTTGAGTCCCTCACGTTTTCGCCTACGAAAAACTCGTAATCGCCGTATTCGAGCACCCAACACGCCTTGTAGCCCGTCGCGCCTTCCTCGTCGTAACTCGAAAGCTCGTATTCGCTTATATCGAAAACGCGCTGCTGCTCTTCACCGCTTTCAAGCTCGTCGGTCTTGAAATACGCAACGAGTTCTCTTGCAGGCTTCGGCAACATTCCGTCCGCTTTTTTGACGTACACCTGCGCAACGGTTTTGCCCGTGCGCTCGCCTATATTTTTGACTTTTACTCGAACTTTCACACCGTTCTCTTTTTTTTCGACGCTTGCGGACACGTCAAACGAAGTGTAAGACAGTCCGAAGCCGAACGGATACAGCACTTCTTCCTTTGCAAAGGTTTCGAAATAGCGATAACCGACAAACACGTCTTCCCGATATACGTTGTAGTCCTTGAAGCCAAACTCTTGCGACGGGTACAAGTCGTAATCGACCGCTATCGTGTCGGTGAGTCTGCCCGACGGATTGACCTTGCCCGACAGCACGTTGCAAAGGGCGCGTCCGCTTTCCATACCGCCTTGCCATGCAAGCACGATTGCGCTGATTCTGTCGCCAAATTCATCGATTTCTTCAAAGTCTATTACGTTGCCGACGTCGAGAACAAGCACCGTCTTTTCAAATACGGCGGTGACTTTGTCAATGAGTTGCAACTCGTCTTTTGTGAGATAAAAACTTCCGTCTTTGAGTTTCTGCTCTCTATCCTCGCCTGCCGAGCGACCTATGACGACAAACGCCACGTTCGAGCTTTCTCTTGCCTTTCTGACAAAATCGAGCGTGACGGGCATCTCCTTGAAACTATACGGCCAGTGCCCCCAAAAACCTTCGTCGGGAACGTGCTTTGCGCACCAATCCTCGTAAACCGACATTACGTCCCCGTTGATTTTTATCTCGTTTTGATTTTTCAAAGCGGTTGCAAAAGACGTTTTGTAGGGGGCTTTCACGTCGCCGCCCGAGCCGTATCCCACGCAAAACCAGTTGATTTGCGTACGTCCGAAAACCGCAATTTCGTCGTCGGCTTTTATGGGCAAAACACCGTCGTTTTTCAGCAAAACGACGCCCTCTTCCGCCATAGCGCAACACGCCTCGCGCATACGCCGCGAAGTTACGCCCGTTTTATTTCCGTTGTCCTCGCCCGTCTTTTGCGCCGTGGGCGAAAACAAATTGACTATTTTGGAAATCAAACTCATTTCAAACCTCTTATGCCTTTATAAAACTATTTTATAAAATAAAATACAAAATGTCCATACCCAAAACCGCACTTTCGCAACAATTCTTTTTCGTTCAAACAATAAAACCGCCGTTTTGTTTTTATGTTGCGAACTAAACAAAACGGCTGAACTTCGGATTGCGTTTACGATTCGGAGCTGACGGATATCGATACGGTTATTACTCCGACTTTTATTAAAATGTATCATTGAGATAAGAACAATAACGAGTTGCATGACCGATAATCCTAAGTTGCCAGACGTAAATGAATTGGCGGGAGAGCAACTCTGCCGCAGTTATTCGCTCAATAATGCGCTTGTAAAGCGCACCAAATAGATGAAGAACAAGGAAACACCCGTCCGAAACAAAACCCAACGTACACATAGTACGTGATTTTGGAGCGGACGGGTGTTGACGCAGTTATTCGCTATTTGGTGCGCTTTAATCGAGAGGGGCGCCGCAAGAAGAACAGGTACTCGCACTCGACACGTTCTTTTTGCCGCAATACTTACACTTGACGTAAGTGACTTTTGCATTGTCGGTGAAAGCGACGTCCGGCTTTTTGTCGGATACGATTTGTTGAAGCAGTTGCTCGACGGAAGCGGGATTTTCAAGATCTTCGAGGACGGTTGCCTTGCCGGTTGAGGTGATGTAAATATCTCCGACTTTCGCCGCCTTGTCGATAAGGCCGTAGCGCAAATTGACGGCAACGACGTCTTTATAATCTATGCTTTTGAAGTCAACGGCAACCGCGCCTTTGCGCACGATTATGCGCTTGTCGGTAAAAGCGTATTCGATGTTTTTGTGGCGTTTGCTTGCGGTGACGCATCTATAAATCCATATCCACACGGGCATGAGGTGGAACAAGAAAAACACGCACAAAAATACGATTGCCGGCACCGGGATCATATCTGCGGTTCTTGTAAGCATAACGATAAAAAACGTGTCGAACACAATCCACAAAAGCGCGACGGGAAGCATCTTCAACACATTGTTGAGCACAAACGCTTTCTTTTGCGGTTTGCCGCTCCAAAGGACCTGTTCTCCGTCCAAAAGCGCGCTTTGAATGGTTTTCGGCTCGTCTTGATTTTTGCCGTTTTGAAAATAGTTTTCGTCGTATCTCATATACACTCCTTGTTTTTATTATAACAAACCTTTTTGCAATTTTCAACACAATTTGTGCCGCACAAAATACAATCGCCCGCAACAGGCGAGCGATTTGGATATTTTGCATAATCGATATTTTATTGTAGTATTTTTGCAATATAAACTGTTCGTTTTGGATTTATTTGCAATTCTTCACTCTTCCGAGCGTGGTGTTGTCTTTTGTTCTCGATCTCAAACTTTCAACGGGCGATGGAGAGTTTTCATAGCGATAGTCCTTACCCTCCTTGTCGATATGCGCGTCGATGACGCTGTGGCTCGGCGTCATCTTTTCGTTTGCGTTGACAATCTTTTGATAGGTGAAAAACTCCGCATTGTCGTCAAGGTCGTTGATTGAAACGTAGCCCTCTCTGTGCGCCGTGTTGCACACCGTATTCGCAATGACGTCGCGCACGTAATTCTTTGTGGATTTAAACGCAAGAAGTTCGGGGAAATTGCCGTCGGGGATAACCTCTTGCCAATTCTTTTTCCCGTACTTTTCAAGACACTCGCAAGCCTTGTGCAAGTGCGTGATTTCTTGCAATAGGCACATCTCCCAAATCTTTTTGACGTGCTTGTCGGTTTCGTCCTTAAAACAAGAATAATAGACGTAGCACTCGGTGTACTCGTGGCATAGCCACCCTTCAAGCCAACTTTGTTTTACGTCCATAAGCGAGCCGTATTGCGACACGTGCTGTTCCTCAACCATTGCGATTTCCTGATACAACCGTCTGCCGAGGTCGGTTTCGTAAAATCCGCACTGGTTCATATAGTAGTTCATCGTTTGTTGCTCCGCCGCCGTGATAATTGCAACGTCGAGCTTCGTCACCGGGCTTGCCTTTTTGAAATCGACGGGCTTTTTCACCTCGTCTTTCGGATAGCGATGATGAGTTATCGTGGGGCGCGCAGGCATGATTTCGGTGAGTTCTCCGACAAGGTTTTCCGCATGCACGCCGTGCTCCATATCCAGCAAATCGGCATATCTGTAAAGGTGGTCGAAATCCTCCAAAAGCGCGAAATCGAGAGCGGCTTTCACTCTTTTATCCGGCTCGCGCATGGCAAGCATTGCGGTGAGCTCGACGGCAAGTTGCTCGTATCCTATGGTGGTTTCCAGCACGGTTTCGTCCTTAGGCTTTAAACACGCGCCGATTTTTTGTTGCGCTTGCTCGCTTTTTCTGATCAGCGCAAGTTCTCTTCTCAAATCGTTGTTTGTGCAATGGCGAAAAAATTGATGCGAAAACCACACCGCTTCGTACTCCGCTCCGTTTGTCAGTATGCAACGAAGTTTGGTGAACGGACTTACGTCGTTTTTGGAATAGCTTTGCGGATACATCGTTTTCCAGTCGCAAAACAGTTTTTCGATATTTTCGGGTTTTTGCTCGAACGGGTTGAATGACATAATAATATCTCCTTTTTTTGATTTGATTATTGTTGCCAATTCTTCAAAAATCATAACTTCGACGTTTTCAACGCAATTTCGCCGCACTTTCAAAAGCCCGAAACAGCCCTGCTGCCGATTTTTGTTGACAACAACGTGATGAAATATGATACGTTTTGTCTAAATAGTAGCATTTTATAAAAAAATATCGTACGATTGTGCAAAAAAATCGTGCAGGCATCTTGCAAGCCAAAAACTATTGTGTTACAATTTGAATACTATACTAAGGGAGAAAAAAAATGAGCAATTTACCCGACTACATCAGTTCGACGCGTATGCCTGCCCCCACCCCCGATTCTATCGTGGAAAACGGCAAAGTGCATTTCGGCACTTTCGACGCGCCTTTCAAAAATCTCAATCTTCTTGACGCAGTGAAACCGTGTGGAAACAAAATGCCCGATTTTATGAAGCCGTCAAGACTTGTCGAATGGGAGGCGTTTGAAGTTCATATGGACGAAGGCGCGCTCATCAGTGCGGTGTACAGCACCGGTCCGATGGGCTTCTCCATCTTCGTTTGGTACGACAAAAAGGAAAACAAAATTTACAGCTGGCGAAATCTCGTCCCCAAGAAAAAGGCGCACGTGGCATCTCAACTCGTGGACGACTGTTGCTATTGCAAGACGAAAACCAGCGAGTATAAAATCGAAAACGATTTCCTCAACGGCAAAGCGCGCGCAAAAGGTTTTACGAAAGGCAAAAACGGCGAATTTACAATCGATATTCGCTTTGAACGTATTTCCCCTCTTGCCAACGGGGTTATGCCCCTTGCAAGAAACAAGGACGGCTCGTTCAGAAACGCTTTGTACAGCGAAAAGGATTTCTTCAAGGCAAGCGGCACGATAACCCTCAACGGCAAAGTGTACACCACAAACGAACGCTCCGTTGGTATCATCGACGACCACAAAGGCTATTATCCTTTCAACGCACACTACGATTGGCTCACCACAATGGGACAAATCGACGATGACGGCGTGAAAAAATATTTTGCGTTTAACCTCACTCGCAATCAATCCGTCGACCAACACCAATACAACGAAAACGTCATTTGGGTTGACAACGAGTCCTTCCCCATGCCGCCCGTCGTATTCACTCACGAGAAAGGCAAGAAAAAAGCAAAAACGTGGTATATCAAGGACGAAGCGGGCAAAGGCATCGTGGACATAAAGTTCGAGATCGATCAAGTGTTCTATATGCCCATTCCCTTGCTTTGCTACTATGCGCTTCCCTACGGCAAGATCAGCGGCTACGTCACCGACACCAACGGCAAAAAGTACGTCGTCGACGGCATGATCGGCATCGGAGAAGATAAGACGACACACATGTAAAAAACAAGGCAATTTGACGGAAGACGCGCAATTTTGTGCGTCTTCCTTTTGTTTGCCTTGTTTTTTACATTCCTACCGCGCAGAGAATTTGTGCTATCAGTTCATACACGGACAAAAACTCCCGCCGCAGTTCCGACAAATTATCTGCTTGCTGTTTTGCGTGCTTTGCACGCAAGCGGATAAACGAACACTCATTCAGGGCGTTCTTATACACGTAATGTGCTTATTCGAAGTGCAAGCCGCAACGGCATTGAAAGTGATATGCACGAATTCGTGCGTGATATTGTT
>FR895562.1 GCA_000434435.1 Firmicutes bacterium CAG:475 | reverse complement strand
GCCGAAGTCCAAACACGTGAGGAAGGGGGAAGTTTTAATTGTAACAAACGTGTCGGCGTGCGAGTGGGGCTTGCCCCACACCCCAATGAATAATTAGGGCGTGTAGCAAAATTCTACGTCTTAAAATTCCGCTTTATCAATCTATCCGCCAGAGTGGAATATAAATAAATCTCATAAAAGTATGGCAGACAACAAGATTACAAGAGAAGTGTACAAACAGTACGCAAATAAGATTGTTTCCGTCCTCAACAAAGAGGGCTTTTATGAGCAATTCAAAAAACGCGTCGACAAGGGCGCATCGAGCTTCAAACTCGCAAAAAAACGCCTCGTTCAGGATATTTCGATAGACTGGATCGATACGATCGAAAGCATACTTCCCAACCTCGATACCATCGTCAGAAACCCGAGAAAATTTATCGTTCAGGAAGAGGACATCGTTGACGTGTCGCTTGCAAGAAGTATTTCGACGGAATCCGTCAAATACCTTGCGCAGCACACCAATATGATTTCAAAAGTCGACGAAAAGACGGGGGACGTCACGCCGTCCAAAATCCTCAATATCACAAAAGAGGAATCTTTCGAGATTTACGAAAACCGCTTTATTTACACGCTTTTGCTCAAACTCAAAGATTTTGTCACCATGCGTTACGACAAGATCAAAAAGGCGTCGGCAACGCAAGACGTGCTCGAGTTGGACATCGAATCGAGATTTAATCTTCCGAGCAAAAAAATCACTTATAGGACGGAATATTTTGCGCAGTTGAGTTTCGACGAGGTTATGCGCCTCGATCCCGACACGCTCACAAAAATCGAGCGCGTTGCAAAAATCGACCGCATTATCACCGACTTTTTGTCGTCGTCGTTTGCAAAATCCATGCGTAATTCCGCTCCCGTGCGTCCGCCTATCATGCGTACCAACGTCATCTTGAAAGAACCAAACTTCAAGAAGGCACTTACGCTTTGGCAGTTTGTCGAAACGTATCAGCAGACGGCAGGATTTTCAACGTCCGACGAGGTTGAGGACTACGAAATAGACGCCGAAAGCGCGCAAAGGCTCAACAGTATGATAACCCTCAACACAATGGTGTTCGAGAGTTTGTACGACCAATGCGAAACGGATATGGACATGGAGGACAAGCAGTTTGCCGACTTCCTCCGCGTCGGTCAGATGGATTTCGAAAAGGACAAAATCGACCGCGACGAATACGCTCAAAAGCTCGAAGACAAAAAGGAAAACGAGGAAGAAAAGGACAATATCGAAGAGGTGAAACCGCAAGAGGACGCCGAATCCGAAAAGGAAATTCCCCCCGAAACTCCGCCCGAAGAACAAGAACCGGAGCAAGAAGAAAATCAACCCGAAACTCCGCCCGAAATCGAGGAAAAAGAGATAGAAAAAGAGGTTGAAAAGCCTCAGGAAATCGAAAAAGAAGTCGTTGTCGAACATCCCGTTGAAGTCGAACGCTTCAAAGAGATGCCGCCGAAAGCGGATCAGGAAGAAGTGGATCTCGAACCCGATGCGGAAAAATTCGATCAGCATCTTTTCGAGGTGCGAAAGATCTTCAAACGTCCCGACGACGACAAGATCAAGCAAGAAGAAATCATCAAAGCGCGCGACGCAATCGATCGTTGCTTGACGTCTTATCGCAGAATCAAGCAAGAAGAGCTTGACGAGCGCGACAGACAAGAGCGCATACGCCGTCGCAGAGAAGATATTCAAAAACGTGCCGAAGCGTTCAGAAAACAGCGCGAAGAACTTGAAAAGAATATGGATTCTTCAAACGATTCCGCATATTTCGGCATGGATCCGTTCAGCTTCCAAAAGGCGAAAATTCAAGAAAAGAAACGTCTTGAAGAGGAAGCAAAACGTAAGGAAGCAATCAAGTTCGACAAACACGAAAATCTCGAACTCGAAGATAAAAACACCGACGATATCAACAAATCCATTGACGAGATGGAAGAATCTCGCAGGGCAAATGCCGTTCGAAACGCAAAAATCGATCACGCTCTCGCCGCAATCGATTCCGTTATGCCAATCGAAGGAGAAGTTTTGCCCGCTCAAAGAGCGAAATCCAAGCAAACTCTCGACGCGCAAGGACAAACCGCAACCATCGCAACGGATGAAGAGCAGAATAGTGAAGTCGCAATCGCTCGAACTGCCGATACGCAAGCGGAGCAAGCCGCCGACGAAACGCATGCAAAGAAAGGAAAACTGCGCCTTGCAAAGCAACAAGATATAAATCCGTGGGAAGAGAAGCCTCACAAGAGCGTAAATCTCACTCCCGTCGACGAAAACAAAGTTGCAGTCGGTGACGTTCACGTCAAAGACGAGGACGAAGTTGCGCCGTGGGGTGATAATGCTCAACTCGGCAAAATCGAGCACGAGGAAGAAAAGAAACCCAAGCGCAAATATAACCGCAAGCCAAAGCAAGAGCCTGAAAAAGAGCAATCCGCAACCGAACAATCCGAGGCGGTAGATTCCGCTCAAAGCGACGAATCGGCAGAGGACGTGAAACCCGTGTCCGAGCTGCGCATAAACATCGGCACCAAGATCGAAGACACTGCCGGTATGGGCATCAGTTTCAAGAGTGAAGATAAGGTTACACCGTGGGGTGAGGGCGCAAATCTCGGAAAACTCGAAGAAGAAGCGCAAAAGCCCAAACGCAAATATACGCGCAAACCCAAAAACGTTGAACAAGTTGACGAAAAAAAGCCCGAAACCTCTCAAAACGCCGTTGAAAGCGTGAAAGAGGATGAAAACAAGGGCGAAAACGCAACGGAAGCGGCGGATGCAGTTGAAAACGCACAAAACGCTTTGAGCAAAGACGACGTTGCACAAGAGGACAAAGAACCTCAAAAAGAGGAAACGTCCGACAAGTCCGAGGAAAAAGCGGAAGAAAAATCCGAGAAAATCGACGAAAAAACTGCCGAAATAGCGGAAGAAATACCCGTCAAAAAGCCTAGAAAACCGCGCAAAAACAAGTGGGATTTGAGCGATACGACGCTCAATCAAAAGTACTCGACGCCAAGCGGAAAGAACAAAGTTTTCGGTAAGGTAGACGAGGATAAAGTCGGCGTGGGAGGCATACACTTCAAGGACGGAATCGACGATCCGTTCGGAGATGTGTTCAGCGTTGCGTCAAAGGCCGAACATAAAGACGACGAAGAAAATTAATAATATTTATTATTAAAATCGCATACCCGCACGGTTTGCGCCTGAAAACTATGAAAAGCAATCAATCAAAAGCCAAGAAAATTTACAACGCCGTATCGACCGTGATAGTGGCGTTGATTTTCGTATTTATGATTGTCGTCGTAGCGGTGATGTTGGTGCAAAAAAACAACGGCGGCGAAACCGAGCTTTTCGGATATCGCATGTACGACGTTCTGACGGACAGCATGAGCGGTACGATAGAGCCGGGCGACGTGATTATGTGCAAGAGCGTTGAGGACGTAAACGCTTTGCAAGTGGGGGATATCATTACTTTCAAAGCTCCCAACGGCAACTACAACGAAACCCATCGCATAATCGAAATCGTCAAAAACGACGACGGCACGGTCAAGTATTTCAAAACGAAGGGCGACAACGCAAAAGAGGCGGACAAGTGGGAACTTGCGCCCGAAAACGTCAAGGCAAAATACGTCAAAAAGTCGGTTTTTATCGGCGGTTTGCGCAGGTTTATGTCCCATTGGTACGGCTACGTAGCGGTGGTGGTGATTCCGCTTTGCATAGTGTTTGCGCTGATAATCGCATCCTTTGTGCGCGATAAGGTCGCAATCGAAACGGAAAAGAAAAAAGAGAACAAAAAACTTACGCTCGACGATATTAGCGACGAAGATAAATTGAAACTGCTCGACAGTTTGAAAGACGAGAATAATTGTGAAAACGGCATGACTTTTCAAGACGATATCGCCGAAAAAACGGGTGAAAACCTGTCGGAAGAGGCACCCGAAAGCACGTCGTGCGACGACAAAAAAGAACAATAGATCTCGTTTAATCGTTTTTTAAGAAAAAAACACGAAAAAATATTTTTTTACGGTATCTAACCGAATATATCGCGCTTACATATACGCTTTGCGTTTTGGGGTGCGATAAATTTTATTGCGTTTTCGAACTTGCTATGATAATATAAGTAAACTAATAAATATATAGGGGAGAGTGTTATGCTCGCAAAGATACTCAGTTACGCCTTGGACGGACTGACGGGTTATGCCGTTGACGTTGAGGTCGATATCAACAGCGGTTTGCCCGGTTACGATATGGTCGGGCTTGCATCGACGGCTACCAAGGAGAGCAAAGAGCGCGTGCGTTCGGCGGTGAAAAACAGCGGTTTTCAATATCCCGCAAAGCGTATTATCGTCAATCTCGCACCTGCCGACACAAAGAAGGAAGGCCCCGTGTTCGACCTTGCGGTCGCAATCGGCATCATGGCTGCCACGGGTCAACTCGAAAACAAGGCGTACAAACAATACGTCATCATAGGCGAACTGTCGCTCAACGGCGAACTTCGCCACGTCAACGGCATTATGCCGTTGCTCATATCCGCAATGCAGGCGGGACATCGCAAGTTTATAATCCCTGCGTCGAACGCGCGAGAAGCAAGTTTTATCGAGGGTATTGAAGTTTATGCGCTCGAAACTTTGCGCGACGTCGTGGAAATGCTTTCCGGCGTTCACTACGACAAAGTGCCGTCGTCGACGTACGAATCGGCATGCGTAAATCACGGTTACGGCGTGGATTTTGCCGACGTAAAGGGGCAAAGCGTTGCAAAGCGCGCAATGGAAATTGCGGTTGCGGGCGGACACAACGCTCTTATGATAGGGCCTCCCGGCGCAGGAAAAACCATGCTTGCAAAATGCGTGCCTACGATTATGCCGGAAATGACTTTCGAAGAAGCGATCGAAGTGACCAAAATTCACTCGGTTGCAGGCATATTGGACAGCGACGTGGGCATCGTAACGACAAGACCGTTCAGGACGCCGCATCACACCACGACTGTTCCGGCATTGGTGGGCGGTGGAGCAAAGGCAAAGCCGGGCGAGGTGAGCCTTGCAAACTACGGCGTGTTGTTCCTTGACGAAATGCCCGAATACTCCCGTCGTGCGCTTGAAACATTGCGTCAGCCGCTGGAGGACAGAAAAGTCACGGTATCGAGGGTGCAACAAACAACCGAATATCCCGCAAACTTTATGCTTATTGCGTCGATGAATCCGTGTCCTTGCGGAAACTACGGCTCGAAGAACCAAATTTGCCGTTGTACTCCCGCTCAAATACACAATTATGTGTCAAAACTCAGCGGTCCGCTTATGGACAGAATAGATTTGCAAATCGAAGTTGATAATATCTCCTATGACGAATTGCGCACAAAGCAATCGGGCGAATCGTCTGCCGAAATCAAAAAGCGCATCAACAGAGTTCGTGCGTTGCAACGTGAAAGGTTTGTAAACGACGGCATCTCGACAAATGCCGAGATGGGCTCGAAAGAACTTGCAAAGTATTGCCAAATCGACGAAAACTGCGAAAGGTTGCTCAAAAAAGCCTTTGAAAAGCTCAATTTGAGCGCAAGAGGCACGACGAGAATACTCAAAGTCGCGCGTACAATCGCAGATATAGAAGGCTGCGAAAACATCCTTCCCGCGCATATCGCGGAGGCGATCCAATATAGAGGTCTTGACAGGAAATACAGCTGATGGACAGATTTGACGACACAACAAAAACTCTTGTCGCGCTTCAATGGGTTGACGAGCTTGCAAACAAGAAAAAAGCCGCTTTGCTCGAACAATTCGACGAACCGTGCGAGTTGAAAGAGACTTTTGCAAGAGGAATAGTCGAAAAAACATTGGGAGACCGTTCAAACGAGTTTTTTGCAAATATCGACAAAATAGACTCTATTTTGGAAGATATGCAAAAGAGAGAAATCCATTGGATAACCTATCTCGACGACGAATATCCGCAAACTCTTTGCGATGTCTATGACAAGCCCGTCGTACTTTTTGCAAAAGGCAACGTAGACGCTTTGAAAATGCGTATAATTTCAGTGGTAGGAACACGCCGTCCGACGAGATACGGCGCAAAAGTTGCCGAAGAATTTTCAAGAGAATTTGCAAGGGCGGGGCTTTGCATAGCGTCGGGACTTGCAAGAGGCGTGGACGGAATCGCGCACAAAGCTTGCGTTGACAACGCATCGCCCACAATCGCCGTTTTTGCAAGCGGACTCGACGTCGTGTATCCGGCGGAGCACAGAGGGCTTGTGGACGGCATACTTGCAAACGACGGGTTGATTTTGAGCGAATATCCGCTCGGAACAAAACCGCTTCAATACCATTTTCCCGACAGGAATCGTATTGTCAGCGGAATATCCGAGGCGGTTTTTCTTCCGCAAGCGGCAAAGAAGAGCGGCTCGCTCATTACGATGAGGCTTGCAATCGAGCAGGGCAAAGAGATATTCGTAACGCCCGGCAACATCTACGATGAGGAAAACGCAGGCGGCAACGAATTGTTGAGAGAAATGCCGCATGCGCTTGCAATATCGCCCGAGGACGTTCTCGACGCGCTTCACGTGCAAAGGGAAGTCGTCGAAAAACAGCCCGTGCAGCTTGATCTTGTTCAAAGCTCGATTATCGACGCTTTGCACGACGGCGAAAAGCATTTCGAAGAGCTGCTTGCCGAAACGGGACTTGGCATTGCCGACCTTACAAACGTACTTTTCAACCTCGAAATAGACGGACTTGTAGTTAAGACGGCAGGAAATTTTTACGCCTTGCCTTAAGCAGAGCGTATGATATCGCTACGGCGGTGATATCGTGCGTTGCACAATGATATCGCCTGCGGCGGTGATATTGCACTTCGTGCAGTGATATGCACGCAAAGCGTGCGTGGAGCGGGGCGTGCTTATACACGGAATGTGCTTATTCGGAGTGCGCC
>FR895561.1:8898-13781 GCA_000434435.1 Firmicutes bacterium CAG:475 | reverse complement strand
CCATCCCGCCGTTCATTCTAATCGGGTGTGGGTGTCCCGTCGCCTTGCGACTCGTGTTCCGTCTTTGAATGAGCATATTCAGTGTATAAGTGCCCCTTAAAACTGTTGCAAAAAACACATGTTTTTTGTTATAATATTGCCATAGTTCGTTTTGGGAGAGCGGATATGCTTGTCAAGGACAGAAAATTTTTGATAGGACTCAAAATATTTGCTTCGATTGCGCTTTGTTGCACAATCGTGCTGTGGGGCGCGCTTTGGATTGCGTCGGCAACGCCAGGCAACGAAAGCGGTAAAAGCACGCAGATCGTGTCCGACAAGGTGGATTCGATATTTAACCTGTCTTCCAAATTCAATGCGAAAGTGGTCACGCAAAACGTGATTCTCAACCGCCCCGGAAACAAAATTTATTTTGCAGGGCAACAAGAACAACTGACCGTTTCTTTCCTTCCTAAAAACACGCTTGACAAAGACGTGTATTTTGTGTCCGACCACCCCGAATACTCAACGGTGGACGAAAACGGACTTGTGACTTTTCACTCTTGGGGTTGGTCTAAAATCTACGTATATCTCAAAAGCAATCCATCCATTTACAATTGGGTTAGCGTCGGCTGTTACGGGCCTAATCCCGACGAAGTCGAACCGACGATAGTCTTGCCGTCCTCGATAAAAGTCGGCACTACGAAGGGTGTGAGGTTGAGTGACAACACGCTATCCCCCGTATCCGCGTCTTATTCGTCCTCAGACGAGAGCGTTGCGCTTGCATCGGGCGGCTACGTCAGCGGCGTGAGCGCAGGCACTGCCACGATAACGGCAACTTTCGAGAGCGGAAAACAGATTTCAACGCAAATCACCGTCAAAGAAAATCCCGACTTCATAATGCCCGAAAAAATCGTTTTCAAAGACAATCCCACCCTTGTGCACGGCTCCGAGAAGGCTCAATCCGTTTACGACCTCATAGACCGCGTTGAGCCTGCCGGCGCGCCTTGGGACTTTGTGGTCACTTCGAGCAAGAAATCGGTTGTGAGCGTCAGTTACAACAGCTTCAACGTAATGGGCGTAAAACCCGTGACGTTGACATATACGTCAAGATACAATCCTGCCGTTTCGGCATCCGTAACCGTAAATATCACCAAAATTCCGCCCACCGAACTGCGACTTGCAGGCGCAGACGTCATCACGCCGCACACTTCGACGCAATACAGCGCAAAACATATGCCGCAATACTACGAAAAGGACGTCAAGTGGGAAGTTGTCAGCGGAAACGCAACCATAACGCAAAACGGAGTGCTTGTGGCAAAGACGTACGGTAAAGTGGTGATACGCTGCACCAGTACCCTCGATCCGACACTGTCCGTAGAAAAAAACATAGACGTAAAACTTTTTTCAAACACCTACGAAATGGTGCGCAAGTTTATGGGACACGGAGGGCTTTCCGCACTGCTCGGATTCGGCATTTTCGGCACGTTGTTTTTGCTTTGCAAGCGCAAGTGGGGATGCGCCTTATTCAGTGCGCCGCTTGCCTTCGTGTACGCAGGGATAAGCGAGGGCATACAGTATTTCACTCCCGGAAGATTTTGCACGATTACGGACGTTTTGATAGACTTTATAGGCGCGTTGATAGGCATGGGCGTTGCGATTGTGCTTGTTGCGCTCGTACTTGGAATTTGGCGGCTTGCAAGCAAAAAGAGCTTTGATACACTTGCGTATGCATACAAAATCCTCGATTTCAAAACCTTGTTTAAAAAGACGTACAAGTTCGACGCGCCCTATCGTAGAGAACTCGAATCGACGGAGTGCGTTGACGAAAACGTTTTGCAAGACGTTGCTTGCGACGTGAATTGACAAAGCGTACAAACTGCAAAACTTGCTGAAAAACCGTGCAAAAAAAGCGCGGCTTTTTTATTGTTTTCCCCTCGTTTATATTCTCGAAAATCAGTCCATAATCATTGAATGGAAAAGGAAGTTTTGAACGAAAAAAGCATTGTCGCAACCACAGAACAAATTTCCCGAAACAACACCGATATTCATCCCCTTGCGCCCTTTGTCGCAAAGATGTTCGAAGCCGCGATCGACAAAAACGAGCGCGATGTGGTGATCGTGTGTTTCGGCACAAACGCCATTTCGGGTGACTCTCTCGGCCCTTTGGTCGGAACGCTGCTTACGAAAAAATACAACATCGGCGCGTTTGTGTACGGCACCGACGAGGCGCAAATCAACGGCAAAAATATGAAAGAGTGGATGTCTTTCGTCAAGTCCGCACACGAAAACGCACTGCTCGTTGCAGTGGACGCCTCCCTTGGAAACAAGGACAAAGTTGGACAAATCGTGCTGCGCGACGACGGCGTTTGCCCCTCGGGCGTAACGGGAAAATCCGAGAGATTCGGGGACGTGGGTGTTTTGGGTATAGTGGCACAAAAACACGGCGACGCTCTGATGCAACTTATGACCGTATCGCCACTTTACGTTGAAAAAATGGCAGATGAAATTGCCATTATGTTGAAATGCGCAATAGGATGACCGAAATTAAGTCAAGGTTTCACATTTGCTTTTTGACAAAAATCAACCTTTGACGTTTTCGCAAAATCGTCATTTTTCATTTTTTTATTGCATATGCGTTCTTTTTTGATTATAATGTTTATAATCATAACTTATGCGCGGACACGCTTGCGCGAGCAGGTGTAACCCATAGCACGCAAGGAGCAAATATGTCAGTCAACTTACTTTGTGCCGATATACCGTATGCGGATATTGCGTTTTTCGTAATAATCGCACTTGGACTTATATTGGGCATTATCAGAGGCTTTGCAAAATCTTTCAAAGGCTTCTTTTTGACGATTGCAATTATGCTTGCGGCTCTGCTTTTGATTGCCCCCACTTTCGACAAGGTGCGCAACCTCGACGTTTTTGTGAATATGGACAACTCCATATCCGCAAAGTTTGAAAGCGGCAACGTGATTTTTTCAACGCCTATAAACGTGCGCGTGGACGCCGAAACGGGCGAAAAATCTTATTGGGTGAGCGTCACCACCGACGAAGGCACGTCCGAGCAACCTCTCGAAAGCAGCATGGGCAACGACCTTACTTCTTCGCTCAAAGGCAAATTTGCCGTGTGGCTTGCAAAGACGTTTATCACCGACGACGGACAGACTATCGGCGGCGTTGCGGGCACTTTCGTGTCAGATATAATCGTTGCGGTGGTTATGTTCGTCGTGTATTGTTTGGCACTGTGGCTCGTGTGCTGGCTTCTTCGCAAGATATTTGCAAAAATGCACACGTCAGATTCAAAAGCTCTCGTTGCGGTGGATCGCACTTTCGGCGCAGTCATATCCGTAGCGTTCGCGTTTGTGTTTATCCTTTTGGCACTTGCAATACTCAACGCGCTCAAAGACAAAATCCCCGCCGTCGACGAAGCTTTGTCCTCTTCGACCGTGTGCGGATATTTTTACGCCAACAATCCCGTTGCAAAACTTTTCACCAAAATCTTTGGTTGACAAATCCTCGTGTATGCTTGCGCATGCACGTTTGATATTTATGGAGTAATTTTATGAGAGTACTTCGCGGAACATTAACTTTCGTTTTGGGTATGATCATCGGTATCATACTTTTCGTCCTCGCTATCGGCGGAGCGGTTTTTGTCGTGGGCACTTCGGTGACCGTGGGACAACTGCAACAAAAAATCACGCAAGAAGAAATCATTGCGCCCGACAGCGCCTTGTACGGACAAACCGTTCTGGACGCCGTCAAGAGCCTCATCAACGACATAAACGGCATCGATTCGCTCACTTTGCAAACGCTCTACGATCACTACGGACTTGCGATATTGAAAGGTTTGAGCGGCATAGATTTCACCACGAAAGACTTCTACACCGCCCCGATCAAAGATATTTTGAACGATATGTCCATCGTGGTCAATTCTTTCACACTCAACGATATAAGCGGTATTGCCGGCGTCGATTTCTCTTCCTACGGCTTGCCTATCCTCGACGAAAACTTGCAAAACAACTTGCAAACCGCACTCAACAACATTATGGGCTCGCTCAACGGCGATTTGTCCGTGCGCAAGATTAAGGACGATTTCGGCATCGACATCGGCACGGGCGACAACAAGCTCATCGCAACGATTCAAGACGTGTCGCTCTCCTCTTTCGGCGAAGTGGTCAACGCAATTACTCTCAACAGACTTCTGGACGTAGACACCGACTCTTTCGTCGCCAAAGGCGAAAACCGCGTTTACAAAAAAACCGATATTTATCAAGAAGTTTCAAAGGCCGAACTTCAAAACAAAAACTACTCCCCCGCTCTCGGAGTTGAAACATTTATCGCAGGCGCAATCGACACCGACGGCGACGGCACGACCGACAAACTCGTCGAAAAAGAATTGAGATACGTCAAAAAGACCTCTGTCGCAGAGGACGGAACGGAAAGCGAAAAATACGTCGTAGACAACTCCTGTTATGCGGACGATTTCAACGATGACGAAAACGAAAAAACTTTCTATCGTCACGTTCAATACACTCTTTCAACGGACGTTGCGGATATGAACGAGTTGTATATCGCAACTTATGCAAACCGCATCGCAACGCTTGACGGTGGCAAATACACCCTCGTGCAAAAGGAGTTTACCGCTCTTAAAGATATTGCGTTTGCATCCACTCCGACCGTTTCGGGCGGCAATATCGATATCCAAAACGTGAAATACGCTTTGGAAGACGGCACGTACGAAAACAGCGACGTTTTCTATATCATGGACAGCCCGATAACCAAAGACAGCATGCTTCGCACTCTCGGCGAGGGTGAAACGGCAAGCGGCACGGCATATCTGCGCACACACAAAGGCACGTCCGCAACTGCACTTCAAATCGTCGCTTATATGAGCGTCGTGG